>NZ_JBVJND010000062.1:0-25676 GCF_055583825.1 Streptomyces sp. NPDC104367
CCTCTTCCTCGCCGAGGCCTTCACCCGCCCCGCCATGATGCGCACCCTCGGCGAGATCGGCTTCCAGCAGTCGTACACCTACTTCACCTGGCGCAACGGCAAGGCGGAACTCACCGAGTACCTCACGGAGCTGTCGGGCGAGGCGGCCGCCTGGATGCGGCCGAACTTCTTCGCCAACACCCCCGACATCCTGCACGCCCACCTCCAGCACGGCGGCCGGCCCGCCTTCGAGGCCCGTGCCGTGCTCGCCGCCACCCTCTCCCCCACCTGGGGCATCTACAGCGGCTACGAACTCTGCGAGAACACCCCGCTCAAGGAGGGCAGCGAGGAGTACCTCGACTCCGAGAAGTACCAGCTCAGGCCCCGCGACTGGGACCGTGCCCACACGGACGGCATCGCACCGCTCATCACCCGTCTCAACGCCGTGCGGCGCCGCCATCCCGCGCTGCGGCAGCTGCGCAACCTGACCTTTCACCACACGGACAACGACTCCGTCATCGCGTACAGCAAGCGCACCGGGTCGGACACGGTCGTGGTGGTCGTCAACCTTGATCCGCACCACACCCAGGAGGCCACGGTCTCGTTGGACATGCCGCGCCTGGGCCTGGACCGGAACTCGACCCTGTCCGTGCAGGACGAACTGACGGGTGAGACCTACGCGTGGGGCAGCACGAACTACGTGTGCCTCACCCCCGGCCGGACGCCGGCGCACGTGCTCCAGGTGGGGCGACCGACACCAGAAAACGGAGGGCCCAGCGCGCCATGACCGTCAACGACCCCGTCCCGGACACTTTCGAGGACACGCCCGCCAAGGACCGGGACCCGGACTGGTTCAAACGGGCCGTCTTCTACGAGGTCCTGGTCCGTTCCTTCCACGACAGCGACGGCGACGGCATCGGCGACCTCAAGGGCCTGACCGCCAAGCTCGACTACCTCCAGTGGCTCGGCGTCGACTGCCTCTGGCTCCCACCGTTCTTCAAGTCCCCTCTGCGGGACGGCGGTTACGACGTCTCCGACTACACCGCCGTGCTCCCGGAGTTCGGCGACCTCGCCGACTTCGTGGAGTTCGTCGACGCCGCCCACCAGCGCGGCATGCGCGTCATCATCGACTTCGTCGTCAACCACACCAGCGACCAGCACCCGTGGTTCCAGGAGTCCCGCAAGGACCCCGAAGGACCGTACGGCGACTACTACATGTGGGCGGACGACGACAAGCAGTACCAGGACGCGCGGATCATCTTCGTCGACACCGAGGTCTCCAACTGGACCTTCGACCCGGTGCGCGGCCAGTACTACTTCCACCGCTTCTTCTCGCACCAGCCCGACCTCAACTACGAGAACCCGGCGGTGCAGGAGGAGGTCCTGGCCGCGCTGCGGTTCTGGCTGGACCTGGGCATCGACGGCTTCCGGCTGGACGCGGTGCCGTACCTGTACGCGCAGGAGGGCACCAACTGCGAGAACCTGCCGCCGACCCACGAGTTCCTGCGGCGGGTGCGGCGCGAGATCGACGCGATGTACCCGGACACCGTGCTGCTGGCCGAGGCGAACCAGTGGCCGGAGGACGTCGTCGACTACTTCGGCGACTACGAGAAGGGCGGGGACGAGTGCCACATGGCGTTCCACTTCCCCGTCATGCCGCGGATCTTCATGGCCGTGCGCAGGGAGTCCCGCTACCCGGTCTCGGAGATCCTCGCCAAGACCCCGGCCATCCCGTCCGGCTGCCAGTGGGGCATCTTCCTGCGCAACCACGACGAGCTGACCCTGGAGATGGTCACCGACGAGGAACGCGACTACATGTGGGCCGAGTACGCGAAGGACCCGCGGATGCGCGCCAACATCGGCATCAGGCGCCGCCTCGCCCCGCTCCTGGACAACGACCGCAACCAGATCGAGCTCTTCACCGCGCTCCTGCTCTCCCTGCCCGGCTCGCCGATCCTCTACTACGGCGACGAGATCGGCATGGGCGACAACATCTGGCTCGGCGACCGCGACGCCGTCCGCACCCCCATGCAGTGGACCCCCGACCGCAACGCCGGCTTCTCGGCCTGTGACCCCGGCCGGCTCTTCCTGCCGACGATCATGGACCCGGTCCACGGCTACCAGGTCACCAACGTCGAGGCGTCGATGTCCTCCCCGTCCTCCCTGCTCCACTGGACCCGGCGGATGATCGAGATCCGCAAGCAGAACCCCGCCTTCGGCCTGGGGTCGTACACCGAACTCCAGTCGTCGAACCCGGCGGTGCTCGCGTTCCTGCGGGAGTACGAGGACGACCTGGTCCTGTGCGTGCACAACTTCTCCCGCTTCGCGCAGCCCACCGAACTGGACCTGCGGGTCTACGACGGCCGCCACCCGGTCGAGCTGATCGGCGGGGTGCGCTTCCCCGCCATCGGTGAACTGCCGTATCTGCTCACGCTGGCGGGCCACGGCTTCTACTGGTTCCGGCTCTCCCGAGTCGCCTCCCGCGCCGGCCGCCGGCGCTGAGCGTGCGGAGCCGAGGAAAGGACGCGTCACCATGACGAAGACCGCTGACCTCCCCCGGAGCACGGCGGCCGGCCTCGACCGGCCGCTGGCCTCGCTGGACGGGCTGCTGCGCGAATGGCTGCCCCGGCAGCGCTGGTTCGCGGGCAAGGACCGGCCCGTCACGGAGCTGTCCGTGCTGTCCGCCACCGAACTCTTCCCCGGCTGTCTTCATCTGCTCGTCCACGCCGACCACTCGGCCGACGGCGACGCCTCCCCGTCCGGCGACTGCTACCAGCTCCTGCTCGGCGTGCGCGAGCACCGCACGCCCCGGCTGGAGCGGGCGTACATCGGCCGGGCCGGGGACGGCCCGCTGGCCGGGCTCGCGGTCTACGACGCGCTGCACGACCCGCGCGCGGCCGAACTGCTCCTGGAACGGCTGCGCGTGCCCGGCACGGCGGGGCCGCTGCGCTTCGAGACCGCCCCGGCGGTCCGGATACCCGGTGGGCTCGCACCGCGGCTCCTGGACGCCGAGCAGTCGAACTCCTCGCTGGTGTACGGCGACTCCTACATCCTGAAGGTGTTCCGGCGCATCCAGCCCGGCGTCAACCCGGATCTGGAGGTGCCCGGCGCGCTGGCCGCTCAGGGGTGCGCGCGGGTGCCGGCGCCGGTGGCCTGGTTCCGCACCACCGAGCCGCGGCCCGCGACCCTCGGGGTGCTCCAGCCGTTCCTGCCCGAGGCGGCCGACGGCTGGACCCTCGGGCTGCGCGCGCTCGCGACCGGGGACGACTTCGCCACCGAGGCGCACGAGCTGGGGCGGGCCACCGCCGAGGTGCACCTCGCGCTGGCCACCGCCTTCCCGTCCGCAGGCCACGAGGAGCACGGCCGGACCGCCGAGGCGATGTCGCTGCGGCTGGACGCGGCCGCGCACGCGGTACCGGCGCTGCGGCCGTTCGTGCCGGGCCTGCGCACCGCCTTCGACGCGCTCGCCGGCTGCGACGCCGGACCGCCCGCCCAGCGCATCCACGGCGATCTGCACCTCGGGCAGGTACTGCGGGCGGACCGCGAGTGGTTCGTCATCGACTTCGAGGGCGAACCGTCGCGACCGCTCGCCGAACGGCGCGGCAACCAGTCGCCGGTGCGGGACGTGGCCGGCATGCTGCGCTCCTTCGACTACGCGGCCCGCCAGCGCCGTCCCTGGCGCCCGGAGTGGGCCAGCCGCTGCCGGGAGGCCTACTGTGCGGGGTACGCGGCCCGGGCGGGCTGGGACCCGCGCAAGAAGCACGCGCTGCTGCGGGCGCACGAGACGGACCGCGCGGTGTACGAGGTGGTGTACGAGGCTCGGCACCGCCCGGCCTGGCTACCGGTTCCGATGGCCGCGATCGAGCGGCTCGCCCGCTGGGGAGGCTGACCTCATGGCACTGCGCGACTCCACACTCCCCGAGCCCTCCGGGCCGTCCCGTCCCGCGGCCCCGCCGCTGGACAGCGCCGACCGCGAGCGCCTGCTCACGGGCGCCCACCACGATCCGCACGCCCTGCTCGGCGCCCGCCCGGCCGAGGGCGGCACCCTGGTGCGGGCGCTGCGCCCGCAGGCCCGCGCCGTGAGCGTGCTGGCCGACGGGGTGCGCAGTCCGCTGGCGCCGGAGGGCGACGGGCTCTTCGCGGCCGTGCTGCCGTACGCCGAGGTGCCGTCGTACACCCTTCTCGTCGAGTACGGGGACGGCGAGGACGGCGTGCACGAGGTCCACGACCCGTACCGTTTCCTGCCCGCGCTCGGCGAGTTCGACCTGCATCTGATCCGGGAGGGGCGCCACGAGCAGTTGTGGAAGGCGCTCGGTGCCGAGCCGATGAGCCACGACGGGGTGGCCGGCACCCGGTTCACGGTGTGGGCGCCGAACGCCCGGGGCGTGCGGGTCGCCGGGGACTTCACGTGCTGGGACGGCACGCAGTACCCGATGCGGTCGCTGGGCGCGGCCGGGGTGTGGGAGCTGTTCGTGCCGGGCGTCGGCGAGGGCGCCCGGTACAAGTTCGAGATCACCTCCCGGCACGGCGGCCGTTTCCTCAAGGCCGATCCGATGGCCCGGCGGACGGAGGTGCCGCCGGCGACCGCGTCGGTCGTGACGGTCTCCCGGCACGAGTGGGGCGACGGGGAGTGGATGGCGCACCGGGGCGACGTCCCGGTGCACGAGGCGCCGTTCTCCGTGTACGAGATCCATCTGCCGTCCTGGCGCAAGGGCCTGACCTACCGTGAGCTGGCCGAGGAGCTGCCCGCCTACGTCAGGGACCTGGGCTTCACGCACGTCGAGTTCATGCCGGCCGCCGAGCATCCGTTCGGCGGCTCCTGGGGCTACCAGGTCACCGGTTTCTACGCGCCGACCTCCCGGCTCGGCGGCCCCGACGACTTCCGGTACCTGGTCGACGCGCTGCACCGGGCCGGCATCGGCGTGATCATGGACTGGGTGCCCGCGCACTTCCCCAAGGACGACTGGGCGCTGGCCCGGTTCGACGGGGAGCCGCTGTACGAGCCCGGCGACGAGCGGCGGGCCGAGCATCCGGACTGGGGGACCTACGAGTTCGACCTCGGCCGGGTCGAGGTGCGCAACTTCCTGGTCGCCAACGCGGTGTACTGGTGCGAGGAGTTCCACATCGACGGGCTGCGGGTGGACGCGGTCGCCTCGATGCTCTACCTGGACTACTCGCGCGACTCCGGGCAGTGGACGCCGAACGTCTTCGGCGGGCGCGAGGACCTGGACGCGGTGGCGTTCCTCCAGGAGATGAACGCGACCGTCTACCGGCGCGTGCCCGGTGTGGTGACCATCGCCGAGGAGTCCACCGCGTGGGGCGGGGTGACCCGGCCGACCGACTCCGGCGGTCTCGGCTTCGGGCTGAAGTGGAACATGGGCTGGATGCACGACTCGCTGGAGTACATGGCCCACGAGCCGGTCCACCGCAGGTACCACCACGACGAGATGACGTTCTCGATGGTCTACGCGTACAGCGAGAACTACGTGCTGCCCATCTCGCACGACGAGGTGGTGCACGGCAAGCGGTCGCTGGTCTCGAAGATGCCCGGCGACTGGTGGCAGCAACGCGCCAATCACCGCGCCTATCTCGGCTTCATGTGGGCCCATCCGGGCAAACAACTGCTGTTCATGGGGCAGGAGTTCGCGCAGGGCGCGGAGTGGTCGGAGGCCGACGGCCCCGACTGGTGGCTGCTGGACCCGGGGTACGGGGCCGAGGCCGATCACCGGGGTGTGCGGGATCTGGTCCGCGATCTCAACTCCGTGTACCGGACCCGCCCGGCCCTGTGGCAGCGCGACACCGATCCGGCGGGCTTCCAGTGGGTCGTGGGGGACGCGGCCGAGGACAACGTCTTCGCCTTTCTGCGCTTCGACGCCGAGGCCCGGCCGCTGCTGGCAGTGTCCAACCTCTCCCCCGTGGTCCGTCCCGGCCACCGGCTGGGCGTGCCCGGGGGCGGGCCCGTCTGGCAGGAGATCCTGAACACGGACAGTGCTCGCTACGGCGGCGGGGACGTCGTCGGCCGGGGTCCGCTGCTGGCCGACGACGGCGTTCTGCGGGTGACGCTGCCGCCGCTCGGCACGGTGTGGCTGGAGCCCGTCGCCCCGTAGCCGGCCGAGGGCGCCGGCACGTGTTTCCGCGGCCGGGGCCGGGCAGTTCGGGGTGAAAGACCCCGCCGCGCCCGGTCGCGGCCCGGCCGGAGGGCGGTCCCAAGTGCTGCGTACCGTCGGTGTGGAGGAAGAACTCCTGCTGGTACACCCGGACAGCGGGGAGCCGATGCCCTGGTCGGCCGCCGTCCTCGACCGGGCCGCGCAGGACGACCCCGGACAGATCGTGTTCCAGAAGGAGCTGTTCGGGCAGATGCTGGAGCTCGCCACCCGCCCGCGGCGGGACATGGCGGACCTCGGCGCCGAGATCGCGCGCTGCCGCAAGGAGGCGGCCCGGCTCGCCGGGGAGATCGGCTGCACGGTCGCGGCGCTGGCCACCTGCCCGCTGCCGGTGACCCCCGCCCTCAGCGCGCACGAGCGGTATCGGTGGATGGCGGGGCGGTTCGGTTCGGCCACGCTGGACCAGTTCGTGTGCGGCTGCCATGTGCACGTGTCGGTGGCGTCCGACGAGGAGGGCGTGGCCGTGCTCGACCGATTACGGCCGTGGCTGCCGGTGCTGCGGGCGCTGAGCGCCAACTCGCCGTTCTGGCAGGGCCTCGACTCCGGTTACGCCAGTTTCCGCAGCCGGCTGTGGGCGCGCGGGCCGTCGGCCGGACCGACCGAGCTGTTCGGCTCGGCCGAGGGGTACCGGCGGCGGGTCGCGGACATGGTGGCCAGCGGGGTCATCCTCGACCCGGGGATGGTGTACTTCGACGCGCGGCTGTCCGTGCACTACCCGACGGTGGAGATCCGGGTGGCCGACGTGTGCCTGCGGGCGGACACCACCGTCCTCGTCGCCACCCTGGCGCGGGCCCTGGTGGAGACGGCGGCCCGGGACTGGCGGGCCGGCCGCCCGCCGCTCGACCACAGCGTGAGCATGCTCCGGCTGGCGTCCTGGCAGGCCGCCCGCTCCGGCCTGGACCAGGAGCTTCTCGATCCGGAGACGATGCGGCCGAGGCCCGCGGCCGAGGTGGTGCGGGCGCTGCTGGCGCACACCGCGGAGGCGCTCGCCGCCAGCGGGGACACGGCCGGCGCCGAGGAGGGCGTCGCACAGCTGCTGCACAGGGGCGGCGGCGCCCGCGAGCAGCGGTCGTTCCTGGAGCGCACGGGCAGCCTGCGGGACGTCGTCGTCGAGTGCGTGCGCCGCACCCAGGGCTGAGCCGGCGCCGTCGGGCCTGTCATCCGGCGGAAACGAGTTGACCGTTCCCGGCGCGGACCGCGCTCTCCTGGGCTAGATTCGACCACCGTCGACAACAGTACCGATCGGTGGGGTCACCCTCCGTACATCCAGGAGCAGCGCATGCGCGACTACGCCCTCGCTCCGACGACCGCTCCGACCCTGGCCGGCGGGCTCGCCGACAGCGTCTTCGAGACGGCGGACCGGAACCCGACGCTGCCGGTGCTCGCGCGCCGGCCCGACGCCTCCGCCGCGCTCTGGGAGGAGGTCACGGCGGTCGAACTCCGCGACGAAGTGGTCGATCTGGCCAAGGGGCTGGTCGCGTCGGGGATCTCGCCCGGGCATCGGGTGGCCGTGATGGCACGCACCCGCTACGAGTGGACGGTGTTCGGCATCGCGCTGTGGTCGGTGGGCGCGGAGGTCGTCCCGATCCACCCGACGTCCTCCCGGGACCAGGTCGAGTGGATCCTGCGGGACGCCGCCTGTGTGGCCGTGGTGGTCGAGGACGAGCAGGGCGTGATGACCGTCGGCACGGTGTGCGAGGGCCTGCCCCGGCTCAAGCACGTGTGGCAGCTGGACGCGGGGGCGCTGCCCGAACTGGTGCGCAAGGGCGCGTTCGTGCCGCTCACGACGGTGGAGTCGCTGCGCCGGATCGTGATGCCGGACTCCACGGCGGCCATCACCTACACCTCGGGCACCTCGGGCCGTCCGCTGGGCTGTGCGCTGAGCCACCGCGGTCTGGCGTACCCGAGCGACACCCTGCTCGACGGCTGGCGGCAGATCACCGCGCCGCCGGGCCAACAGGCCTCCGTGCTGGCCTACTTGCCGTTCTCGCACGTCTACGGCCTGATGATCATGGTGTTGTGCCTGCGCGGCGGGTTCCTGATGGGGCACGAGCCGGAGATGACCGAGGAGGCGCTGGCCTCGGCGCTGCGCACCTTCCGGCCGACCTATCTGTACGCCGTGCCGTCGGTGCTGGAGAAGCTGTACAAGACGTTCCTGCGCACGGCCCAGCAGTCGGGCCGCGGCGCGCTGTTCGAGCGGGCCGCGGAGGCCGCGCGGGACTTCGCCGCCGCCGCGGAACGGCAGCGGCTGGGCGCCGGACCCGGCCCGACCTTCGACCTGCGGCTGCAACACGCCCTGTACGAACGGACGGTGTACCGCAAGCTGCGGGCGGCGCTCGGCGGACGGGTGCTGCGGGCCACCTCCGGCGGCTCCTCGCTCAGCCGTGAACTGACCCTGTTCTACGAGGGCATGGGCATCTACGTGCACGACGGCTACGGGCTCACCGAGTCCAGCGGCGGGATCACCATGCAGCCGCTGGGCCGGGAGAAGTCGGGCACGGTCGGGCAGTCCCTGCCGGGCACCCAGATCGAGGTGGCGGCCGACGGCGAGATCCTGGTGCGCGGTCCCTCGGTGTTCCAGGGGTACGTCGGGGACGACTACGCGACCCGCAGCGCGCTGCGCGGCGGCTGGCTGGCCACCGGGGACATCGGGCGGCTCGACTCCCAGGGCTACCTCACCATCACGGGCCGCAAGAAGGACATCATCATCACCAGCAGCGGCAAGAGCGTGGCGCCGGGCCCGCTGGAGCAGCGGCTGCGCATGCATCCGCTCGTCCACCAGGCGGTGGTCGTCGGCGACGACCGGCCCTGTGTGGGCGCGCTGATCACCCTGGACCCGGACTTCCTCGCGCACTGGCGCGGCTCCCTGGCGACGCCGGGCGACTCGCCCGGGCGTGAGACACGGGAGGAGAACGCGCTGCGGGACGAGATCGCGCGGGCCATCGCCTCCGCCAACAGCGTGGTGTCCCGCTCCGAGTCGATCCGGGTCTACCGGGTGCTCCAGGAACCGTTCGCCCCGGGCAACGGGATGCTGACCCCTTCGATGAAGCTGCGCCGGGACGCCATCGCGCGCCACTACGCGGCCGAGATCAACGCCATGTACCAGGCGCGGTCCCGTGTGGTCCGGCGCCCGGGCCCGGCGGAGCCGGCCGACTGGGACGACTCGGACGACGTGTTCAGGTGAGCGCGGCACGCGTATGCCCCGCGGTTGTGGGAACTCGCGGGGCGGGAAGAGACCAGAACGGACACGGCCCCTTCCCGGGGCCGGAAGAGACGGGACGGCGACCGTGCCACGGCGGGACGGCAGGGAATCCACGGAGAAGACCGGTGAGCGCACGGTCTCCTTCCCGGGCGACCTGCGCAACGTGACCGG
This sequence comes from Streptomyces sp. NPDC104367, assembly GCF_055583825.1. NCBI lineage: Bacteria > Bacillati > Actinomycetota > Actinomycetes > Kitasatosporales > Streptomycetaceae > Streptomyces > Streptomyces sp. NPDC104367. The sequence continues at coordinate 9,517 of NZ_JBVJND010000062.1, forward strand.
GGCCCGGCTGGCCGCGGACGGCTACCTCGCCGACCTCGCCCGCACCTCGCCGCCGGCCGGGCCCGAGTCCTGGGACGACATCCTGCTGGTGGTGACGGAGCTGGCCGCCAACGTCGTCCAGTACGCGCCGGGCCCGTTCGAGCTGCGGATGCGCCGCACGTACGACGGTGTGCACGTCGTCGTGCACGACACCAGCCGGGTCCGGCCCCGGCCCCGGCCGTTCAGTCCACGGCGGGGCGGGGGCGGTGTCGGCTGGCATCTGCTGCACACCCTGTGCGACCAGGTCAGCGTGGTCGTCACCGAGGACGGCAAGGACGTGCACGCCTTCCTGCCCTGGTGAGGGCGGCCGGCGCGGTCAGGCGGGGCGGTGCGCCACGACCCCGAACATCGTCACCGACATGTGCAGCGCCGCCCGTCCGGCGGCCTCGGCGAGTTCGGCGTACACGGCGTCCCGGCGTTCCTCGGTGAGGGTCTTCGCGCGCACCGCGGACTCGCCGAGCATCCGGATCAGCGGCCAGGCGACCGAGCGGTGGTCCTGGAGCAGGGCCTGCGATCCTCGGTCGTCCACCACGAACCCGGCGTCGCCGAGCAGGCCCACCAGGCGGCGCCCGGAGTAGGGGTTGGCGCCGCCCAGCGCGGCGGAGACCAGCGCGCGTACGGTCTCCGGGTCGCCGGGGTGCAGGACGGTGGTGCCCCAGTCGGTGTCCAGGAGCGCCACCCGGCCGCCGGGGCGCAGTACCCGGGCCATCTCGGCGACCGCCAGGTGGGGCTCGGCCATGTGCTGGAGCACCCGCTCGCACCAGACGACGTCCATCGAGCCGTCGGGCAGCGGGAGGGCGCGGGCGTCGCCGTCGGTGTAGCGGGCCCGGTTGTCGGCGGAGCGCTCCTCGGCGACCGCGCGCAGCCCGTCGTTGGGCTCGACGCCGATGGCCACCCCGTCCGGGCCGACGACGGCGGCCAGCGCCCGGGTCTGGGAGCCGGTCCCGGAGCCGACGTCGAGGACCCGCTCCCCCGGCCTGACCGCCAGCGCCTCGGTGCCCCAGGCGCGCAGCCGTCGTACGCCCGGATTGACGTCCTGGGAGTCCAGTGCGGACACCAGCGGGGCCACGCGGTCGGGGTCGATGTGCCGCTTCTGGAAGCCCGTGCCGGGCGGGGTCTGCGCCATGGCGGGCACTCTACTGGCGCGCGAGATCTCCGCGCGGGCCGCTTTCTACGCACAAGGGATCGGCGTATACATGTGCGACACCCGGTTTCTGCGGGCACTCCGGGGGCAGGCTGGAGCCCATGCGTTCGGCTGCCTGCGCCGCCCGGCTGGCGGAACGGCGTCGGGCACGGTGGTATCGAAGTGGTGCGAGGCAAGCGTTCCAGGGCCTGCGAGCGGCGTGAACCCGGGCTCCTGGAACAGCGGAAAGGTGAGGACACCGTGACACGACCCAGGATCCTCGTGGTGGGGGCCGGCTTCGCCGGAGTCGGGTGCGTGCGCCGTCTGGAGCGCAGGCTCGCCGCCGACGAGGCCGACGTCACCCTGGTGGCGCCGTTCGCCTACCAGCTGTATCTGCCCCTGCTGCCGCAGGTCGCCTCGGGCGTGCTGACGCCCCAGTCGATCGCCGTCTCGCTGCGCCGCAGCCGCAAGTACCGCACCCGGATCATCCCGGGCGGCGCGATCGGAGTGGACCTCGCGTCCAAGGTGTGCGTGGTGCGCACCATCACCGACCAGCTGGTGAACGAGCCGTACGACTACATCGTGCTGTCCCCGGGCAGTGTGACCCGCACCTTCGACATCCCGGGTCTGACCGAGCACGCCTTCGGGATGAAGACCCTCGCCGAGGCCGCCTACATCCGCGACCACGTCATCTCCCAGCTCGACCTGGCCGACGCCAGCGACGACCCGGCCGAGCGGGCCGCCCGGCTCCAGTTCGTGGTGGTCGGCGGCGGCTACGCGGGCACCGAGACCGCCGCCTGTCTGCAGAAACTCACGCACGCGGCCCTGCACCGCTACCCCAACCTCGACCCGAAGCTGATCAAGTGGCATCTGATCGACATCGCGCCGAAGCTGATGCCCGAGCTGGGCGACAAGCTCGGCCGCAGCGCGCAGGAGATCCTGGCCCGGCGCGGGATCGACGTGTCCCTGGGGGTGTCGATCGCGAAGGCGGGGCCCGAGGAGGTCACCTTCACCGACGGCCGGGCGGTGCCCACGCACACGCTGATCTGGACGGCCGGGGTGGCCGCCAGCCCGCTGATCGCCACCCTGGGCGCGGAGACGGTCCGGGGACGGCTCGCGGTGGACGCCGAGATGACCCTGCCGGGGCACGACGGGGTGTTCGCGCTGGGTGACGCGGCGGCCGTGCCGGACAAGGCCAAGGACGAGGCGGGCGCGGTCTGCCCGCCGACCGCGCAGCACGCCATGCGGCAGGGCACGGTGGTCGCCGACAACGTCATCGCGTCCCTGCGGGGCGAGCCGCTCCGCCCCTATGTGCACAAGGACCTGGGGCTGGTGGTGGACCTGGGTGGCAAGGACGCGGTGTCCAAGCCGCTCGGCATCGAGCTGCGCGGGCTGCCCGCCCAGGCGGTGGCCCGCGGCTACCACTGGTCGGCGCTGCGCACCAACGTGGCCAAGACCCGGGTCGCGACCAACTGGCTGCTCAACGCGGTCGCCGGTGACGACTTCGTCCGTACCGGCTTCCAGTCCCGCACGCCCGCGCGGCTCAAGGACTTCGAGTACACGGACACGTATCTGACCCCGGAGCAGGTCCGGGCGCGGGCCGAGGGTTGCGGCGGCTCCGCCGCGTGACGCAGAGCGCGGCGGAGTGAGAGCGGCAGGGCGGTCGGTGCGGGCGGAGCTGCGCGGGCGGCTCGCCGCCTCCGACCCCGGGCTGCTCCGCTTCACCGCCGGTCTGCGCACGGTCACCTCGATCGCGCTGACGCTCGCCGTCCTGACCGTGCTGCGGGCCGACGTGACCCACCTGGTGGCCGGGGCGATCACGGCGATGGTGGCCACCTTCGCGATCCGCGAGAAGCAGCGCCCCCGGCAGGCCGTGACGCTCGCCGTCGGCCTGCCGGTGGCGCTGGCCTCGGTCTCGCTGGGCGCGCTGCTCAACTCGCGGGTGGTGCTCGGCGACCTGTTCTTCGTCGCGCTCATCTTCTGCGCCGTCTACGGCCGCCGGTTCGGCGACCGGGGCACCGCGCTGGGCCTGATCGGCTTCCAGATCTACTTCGTCTCGCTGTTCGTGCACGCGACGGTGGAGGCGCTGCCGGGGCTGTACGTCGCGATCACCGTGGCGTTCGGGTCCGCGGCGCTGGCCCGTTTCGTGCTGGTCCGGCAGACGCCCGCGGGCATCCTGGACCGGCTGCGCCGGGCCTTCAGGGCCAGGCTGGCCCAGCTGGTCACCGCGCAGGCCGAGCTGCTGGACGCCGAACCGGAGGAGCTGGACAAGGCGGTCGAGGAGGTCAGGGTGCGGACCGCCCGGCTGCACGAGACGGCGCTGATGATCCAGGGCCGGCTGACGGACGGCACCGCCGACGACGCGGCGGCCCGGCTGGTGCAGCGCAGGATCGCGGACGCGGAGATCGCCGCCGAGCGGCTCGGGCTGCTGCTGCTCACCGCGCGCAGCGCCCGGCGCGCGGACACGCTCACCCTCCATCTGCCGGGCGCCCCGCTGCCGTCGGCCGCGCCGGAACCGCTGCGGGACGAGGCGATGGAGCGGCTGCGGCTGGATCTGGAGGCGCTGCGGCTGCTGGTGCTGCGGCCGGTGGGCGCGGGGTCGGGGACCGCGCTGGCCCAGCTGCGCAACCGGCTGCTCGGCTACCGCGAGGAGGAGAACCTGCCGGCCGCCTCCCCCGCCGTCCAGGACGTCTTCCGGGGCGTCGGCGAGTGCGCGCGGGCGGTGATGGGGCTGCGGATCGCCATGGACGGGCCGCAGGACGAGTCCCAGGACACCCCGGCCGCTTCCCGCTCGCGGGAGGAGCTGGACGCCGAGGACGCGGCGATCGAGGGGGCCGGGACCGAGGACGACGAACGGGAGGCCGCGGAGCAGACCGGGCTGCACCGGCCGACCACTCGGGCGGCGGTCCAGGTGGCGGTCGGCTCGGCGCTGGCGATCGTGGGCGGCGAGTTCCTGTCCAGCCAGCGCTGGTACTGGGCGGTGCTGACCTGCTGGATCGTGTTCATCAACACCGCGTCCACGGGCGAGATCCTGGTGAAGGGCTACCGGCGGCTGCTGGGCACGGTCCTCGGCGTGGTGGCCGGCATCGGGCTGGCGGGGCTGGTCGGACACCACACCTGGACGGCGTTCGCGCTGGTGCTGGTGTTCATCTTCGCGATGTTCTACTCGGCGCCGCTGTCGTACACCCTGATGTCGTTCTTCGTGACGGCGATGCTGGGCCTGCTGTACACGCTCCTGAACACCTACAGCCTGGACGTGCTGGTGCTGCGGATCGAGGAGACGGCGCTCGGCGCGGTGTGCGGGGTGATCGCGGCGGCGGTGGTGCTGCCGGTGCACACCGGCCACCGTACCGACGAGCTGCTGGTGGAGACGCTGGACCGGCTGGCCGAGGTGACGCGGGCCGCCGCCGACCAGCTGAGCGGGGCGCCGCCGGCCGACCTGGTGGAGAAGGCCCGTGACCTGGACCAGGCGCTGGCCGATCTGCGGGCGGCCGTCCAGCCGCTGACGCATCCGATCACCCCGCTGCGCTCCCGCCGGGACACGGCCCGGTACGTGGTCGCGCTGCTGGAGACGTGCGCCTATCACGCGCGGTCCCTGGCGGCGACGGCCGAGCTGCTGCCGACCCATCCGTCGATCGCGGCGGACCCGCGGCTGCGCGGGGCCGGGCAGCGGATCATCCACAACATCGAGGCGATCGCCGCCCATGTGGCCGGGGACCGGCCCGCGACCGGGCTGCGGACGGGGCCGAGCATCGCGGCGATGCTGGAGCCCGGCACCCTGCGGGCGCCGCGCTACGGCCGGGTGACCGACCGGGTGCTGCGGCATCTGCAACGCCTGGACGAGGCGGTGGTGGGCCTGGCCCGGCCGCTGGAGGTCCCGGTCCCCGCCCGCACCGCCTGACGGCGGCTCACCGGTCCATGGCCTCGGCGCGGACGCGGGCGCAGCTGCGGCTGATGAGCCGGGAGACGTGCATCTGGGAGATGCCGAGGCGGTCGGCGATCCGGCTCTGCGTCATGTCCTCGAAGAACCGCATGTAGAGGATGGCCCGCTCCCGTTCGGGCAGCCGGCGCAGCCCCTCCTTGGCGGCCTCGCGGTCCACGACGACGTCGAAGGAGCCGTCGCTCTCGCCGAGGGTGTCGGCGAGGCTGTATCCGTCGTCGCCGACGGAGAGTTCGGCGTCGAGGGAGAGGGTGCTGAAGCTCTCCAGGGCCTCCAGGCCGGCGTTGACCTCGTCCTCGGTCAGGCCGGTGTGGGCGGCGAGGTCGGCCGCGGTGGGTTCGGGGGAGCCCGGGTGCTGGGTCAGCTCGCGGCGGGCCGCCCTGACCCGGTTGCGCAGTTCCTGCACCCGGCGGGGCACGCGCAGCGCCCACATCCGGTCCCGGAAGTGGCGCTTGACCTCGCCGGTGATGGTGGGCACGGCGTAGCTCTCGAAGGCGCCGCGCGAGGGGTCGTAGCGGTCGACGGCCTTGACCAGACCGAGCGCGGCGACCTGGCGCAGGTCCTCGACGGACTCGCCGCGGTCGCGGAAGCGGCCCGCTATGCGGTGCGCCATCGGCAGCCAGGCGGCGACCAGTTCCTCACGCAGGGCGTCCCGTTCGGGACCCTCGCCGAGGGCGGCGAGACGGGCGAAGCGGGCCGCCGTGGCGGGAGCGTCGGGGTGCGTGCGGCGGGGTTTGGCGCGGTTGGCCCGGGTCGTGCGGCCGGGCGGGCGGGAACGGCTGGTCGTCAGCTGGGTGGGCATGCGGATTCGCTCCTGAACTGTGGGTTTCAGGGCGTCACCGGAACGTGGTTCCGGGACTCGGCCCGAACTGCGGTGTCAGGGTCTGCGGCGGGAGCCCGTCCCGCGGGCCGCTCTGCGGGCCCGGGGCGATTCCCCTGCTTCCGCCGCGCGCGCCTCCGGTCCGAAGCACGACAGTCCGCCTGCCCCTTGGCTCCGGGCGCAAACACCGCGGGGGGATGTGCGGCTCGGCGGATCAGGTCAGCGGCACGACCGCGGTGATCCGCTTGCCCCCGCAGGGCAGTCCGGCGATCTCCAGGTCCCGGGCCAGCCGACAGACGATGGGCCAGCCGCGGCCGCCGGGCCGGTGGCGCTCGCGTCCCGGCGCGGTCCTCGTGACCGCCGGCATCTCGTCGCTGCGGTCGCTGACCGAGACGCGCACCGCGCAGCCCTCGACGTCGACCCGGAAGCCGGTGATCCCGCCGCCGTGCAGGATCGCGTTGGTGGTCAGCTCCGAGGCGACCAGCAGGGCGTCGTCCAGGCCCTTGGCCCCGCACGGCACCGCGCGTTCGGCGACCGCGCCGCGGACGGCTCTGCGGGCGTCCGCGGGGCGCAGCGGCGGCGGACGCAGTTCGGTGGGTACGAATACTGTCTCGGTGAGGTACTTCTCGCGCATCCTTTCGCCCCCTGGCTAGATGGACCGGCTGTTGTACCGTGTCCCCTCCGTGTGGGTCTCTCCCCTATCGCCTGACCGATCAGGACGGGGTCAAACACCCCGGACGCGACAAGGGCTTCCGCGAAGTGAAACGGGTCACGTAGCCTGTTCCCGGGTTCACGGAATCACCCCCGATGGTTTACCGTTCACCCATACGTGGTCGTGGAGTCGACATCAGCGTCCTCCCGCACCACCGCTTACGGCCCTGGCTGGCCTCCCCCGTCCAGCCAGGGCTTTTTAACGCCCTGACGACCCCCGGGCGGGGTTTCCCGGCTCCTTCGAGGTGCCCGGTGCGGCGGCAGCGGCTGAAATGGGCGTAGGGAAAGCCCCCGAACCGTCGCCGGCGAGGAGCCCCACGCATGACCAAAGCCATCAAGCTGCTGACCGCCCTCCCCCAGGCGCAGCGCGAGCGCCTCATGGAACTGGCGCGGGAGGTCTCCTTCCCCGAGGACGCCAGGATCTTCGAGGCCGGCGGCACCGCCGACCGCTTCTGGGTGATCCGCTCGGGAGCGGTCAACCTGGACCAGGAGGTGACGTCCCACAAGCGGGTCACCGTCGCCAGCCTGGGCGCCGGCGACCTGCTCGGCTGGTCGTGGCTGTTCCCCCCGTACACCTGGGACTTCGGCGCGGTGGCCTTCAGCCAGGTGCGGGCCTACGAGTACGACGCCTCGGCGGTGCTGGCGCTGTGCGTGGAGGACCCGCTGCTCGGGCTCTCCCTGGTGCGGACCGTCGCCGAGATCCTGGCCAGCCGGCTGGAGACGACCCGCGGCAAGCTGCTGGACGCCTACGCCGGACGGCGGCCCGTCTAGACGTACGGTCCCCGTCCGGGCGTACGGGCCGGTGGGCGTGCGGGGCCGGGGGCACGCCGGACGGCCTCGCCACCGTGGTGCTCGGGCGGCGAGGCCGTTCGGGTCGGCCGGCGCGGTGGTGCCGGGTGCGCGGGTCAGCGCAGCGGGATGTCCACCCGGACGGGGCCGGCCAGGGCGCGGTCGCCGACCGTGACGACGAGGGCGCCGTCGACGATCTCCGCGGGGGCACCGGTGGCGGCGGCGAGGTCCAGGCGGTCGCCGTCGGCGTCCAGCGTCACGCGGGTGCCCGCCGGTGCGTCGACGAACGCGTGGGCGGTCTGCCCGGTGCGGGTCCAGCGGACCCAGGGCTCGTCGGCGGGGCGGGCGACGTCCGCGCCGAGCGGGCGGGAGCCGAAGACCGCGTCGGCGTTGGCGTGGTTCCAGGCGCCGAGCGCCTCCAGGGTGCGGCGCTGGAGCGGCGTGACCTCGCCGGAGGCGGTGAGGCCGATGTTCAGCAGCAGGTTGCCGCCGCGCGAGACGACGTCCAGGAAGTGACGGATCGCGCCCGGCCCGCTCAGCGAGTTGCTCTCGTCCTCCAGCTGGTTGTGGCCGAAGGAGAAGCCGACACCCCGGCAGTTCTCCCAGGCGCCGCCGCCCTCGCTGTCGCGGCCCTGCTCGTACTCGCTGGTACGGAAGTCCCAGTGGGTCTCGCCCCAGCGGTCGTTGGCCACGCCCTCGGGCCGGGCGGCGTAGAAGCGGCGGAAGAGCTCGACGAGGCTCTTGTCGCCCTCGGGCTTGCCCGCGTCGGGGTACTCGATGTCGCCCCACAGGACTTCCGGCCGGTACTTCTCGATGAGGTCGGCGACGTGGTCGAAGGCGTAGTCGGCGTAGGCCTTGTCCCGGGGGCGCAGGGCGTCGTCGATGTCGCTGACGATGGGCGGGGTCTGGGAGAAGTGCCAGTCCAGGCCGCCGGAGTAGTAGACGCCGAAGCGGATGCCCCTGCGCTCGGCGGCGTCGCGGAACTCACCGATCAGGTCGCGCCGGGGGCCGCGGCTGACGGTGTTGCGGTCGCCGGTCCCGGGGGCGTCCCAGAGGGTGACGCCGTCGTGGTGCTTGGTGGTGGGGACGAAGTACCGGGCGCCGGTGGCGGCGACGAGGTCCATCACGGCGCCGGCGTCGAAGGACTCGGCCTTCCACAGGTCGAGGAACGTGTCGTAGTCGGCCCCGCCGTACACCTCCTGGTGGTGCCGGCCGGCCGGGCTGCCCTCGATGCGGATGGTGTTGTAGTACCACTCGGCGTACGGGTTGTGCTTGAACCATTCCTCTTGGTCGATGGTGCCGAGGGCTCCGATGGGCTCGCCCCAGGCCGGGACGGAGTAGGGGCCCCAGTGGACGAAGATGCCGAGCTTGGCGTCCTGGAACCAGGCCGGCGTCTCACGCTCGAACTGCTGGTAGTGCTGCGGGCGCTCCGGGGAGTCCTTGAACATGGCCATGCCTGGATGGGTCCTTTCCGGTGGTGGGGCGTTGCTGTGGTTTCAGCGGCCGCCGAGGCCTGAGGTGACGATGCCGCGTACGAGGTAGCGCTGGAGGGCGATGAGCAGGACGGTGGACGGCAGCATGGAGATCACCGAGGCGGCCATGATGAGGTGCCACTGCGTTCCCTGCTGGCCGAAGAACTGCTGGAGCCCGAGGGGGATGGTGCCGAGGGCGGTGACGTCGTTGACGATCACCAGGGGCCACAGGAAGGAGTTCCAGTAGGTGATGAAGGTGAACACCGCGAGCACGGCGAGCGTGGGCCGGGCCAGCGGGAGCATGATCCGGAAGAACGTGCCGAGGTGGCCCAGGCCGTCGATGCGGGGGGCGTCCTCCAGTTCCTGCGGGACGGTCAGGAAGAACTGGCGCAGCAGGAACGCGCCGAGCGCGGTGAACGCCCAGGGCACGATCAGCGCCTGGTAGGTGTTGACCCAGCCCAGCTCCCGCATCAGCACGAAGGCCGGCACGATGATGACTTCCTGCGGCAGCATCATCGTCGCGAGGAACACCAGGAAGGTCGCGGTGCGGCCGCGCCAGCGCAGCCGGGCGAAGGCGTATCCGGACATGGCCGACACCACGAGGGTGATCAGGGTGCCGCTCGCCGCGACGATCACGCCGTTGACGAGGTAGCGGGTGAACGGCGCGTAGGAGAAGACCTCCGAGTAGTTGCTCCACTGGAGCGACTTGCCGAACAGGGACGGCGGGGTCGAGAAGATCTCCGAGGGCGCCTTCAGCGAGGTGCCGACCATGAAGATCAGCGGGGACAGGAAGAGCAGCGCGACCAGGACGAGCAGCGTGTAGCCGATGGCCGTGCGCAGGCTCCGGACGCCGCGTCCGCGGGAGACGACGTCACTCATAGTGCACCCACTTCTTCTGTCCGAGGAACTGCACCGCGGTGACGCCGAGGATGATGACGAACAGCACCCAGGCCGCGGCGGAGGCCAGTCCCAGCTTCTGGAACGTGAAGCCCTGGTTGTAGATGAACTGCACGAGGGTGACCGTGGAGTCGCCGGGGCCGCCGCGGGTCATGATGTACGGCTGGATGAACACCTGGAAGGAGGTGATGAGGGTCATCGTGGTGGCGAAGAACAGCGACGGCGAGATCAGCGGGAGCTTGATCCTCCAGAACACCGTCCAGGCGTTCGCGCCGTCCAGCGAGGCGGCTTCGAGCTGGCTCTCCGGCACCGAGTCCAGCGCCGACGAGAACACGATCATGTTGTAGCCGAAGCCCTGCCAGACGCTCATGACGACGATGGCGATCATCGCCCAGTGCGGGTCGGCGAGGAAGTCCGGCATCTCGATGCCGAAGAAGGACCGGGTCGTGGCGTCGATCGCGCCGCCCGGCTGGTAGAGCATGCGCCACACGACCGCGTTGGCGACGATCGGGGTGACCGTCGGCAGGAAGAAGATGACCCGGAAGATCTGCCGGTGCCGGATCTTCGGGGACAGCCAGGCCGCCATCCCGAGGGAGACGACGAGGTTGAGCGGCACGTAGAGGGCGACGAACAGGAACGTGTTGGTCAGCGCCGTACGGAAGGTCGGATCATCGATCAGCTGCTGGTAGTTGCCGAGGCCGACCCAGGACGGGCTTCCGATCATGGGCCAGTCGTGCAGGCTCATCGCCAGGGCGATGCCGATGGGGACGAGGGTGAACAGTGCGAGCCCGAGGGCGTGGGGCGCGGCGAATCCGACGCCCCACGCTCCGGACCAGCCGCGCCGACGGCCACCGGTGGGGTGGACCTTCGGCGCCGCTGCGGCCGTCACCTCGCGTGCGGGGACATGTGCCATGCTTGGTTCCGGTTACTTTCCGATTTGGCGGGAGATCTCCGCGAGCACGTCCGCGGCCGGCTTCTCCCCGTTCACCATCTGCGGGCCGTACTGGCTGAGCAGCTGGTTGAGCTTGTCGCCGTCGGCGCTGCCGGGCAGCGGGACCGCGCTCTTCAGCGCGCTGTCGAGGGCTTCCTTCGCGCCGTCGATGCCGGCGTTCTCGTACCAGGCCGCCTGCGCCGCCGTACGGGCGGGGAAGGCCCGGCCGTCCTTGGCGAGCGAGGTCAGGGTCTTCTCCGACGTCATCGCGGTGATGGCCTTGAAGGCGGCGGCCGGGTCGGCGCAGGTCTTCGAGATGCCGAAGCCGCTGCCCGCCGAGTAGGTCTTCTGCTGCCCCGAGGGCGAGGGGACGGTGGTGACACCCACGTCGAACTTGGCCTTGGCCTTGAAGTCGAGGGAGTTCCACGGGCCGCCGACCACCGCGGCGGCGGTGCCGTTGATGAAGGCGTTGTCGTCGGCGCTGGCGTCGGCGCCGTCGGCCTTGGTCGCCTTGCCGTCCTTGACGAGGCCGGCGATCCACTCGATGCCCTGGGCGGTCTTCGCGTCGTCGAGCGAGATCTTGCCGGAGTCGTCGACCATCTGGGCGCCGTCGGTGGAGAGAATCGTTCCTTCAAGGAAGATGTCCTCGACCGTGGTCGCGAGGGCGACCTGGCCCTTCTTCTTGAGCGCGGTGGCCGCGGCCTCGAAGTCGTCGACGGTCCAGCCCGGCTTCGGGGCGGCGACGCCGGCCTTGTCGAAGGCGTCCTTGTTGTAGAAGAGGAGCAGCGGGCCGGTGTCGTAGGGGATGGCGTACTGCTTGCCGTCCACGGCCAGGGCCTTCAAGGCCCCCTCGTCGAACGCGTCGCTGTCGAAGCCGGTCGACTTGATGAGATCGTCCAGCGGCAGCAGGCCGTCGGAGAACTGGTTCACGCGCAGGCTCTGCATCGTGACGATGCAGGGGGCGCTGGAGGTGCCGAGCTGCGTCGAGATCTTGGTCCAGTAGTCGCTGAACGGCGAGCCCTGGAGGGACACCTTCTTACCGGATGCCTCGGCGCCGGTGTTGCCGACTCCCTCCCAGACCTTCTGGTCGTCCGACGAGCCGATCCACATCGACCAGGTGAGGGTGTCGCTGCTGCCGGAGTTCTGGCCGCCGGAACAGCCCGTGAGGAGCAGGCCCCCCACAGCCGTGGCGGCGACGGCCGCAGTCCTTACTCTCATGTCATCACCTTTGATTTCATCCGGCCTGGTGGCTCGGGTACTCCGGGCCAGGCACGAGCGATCTAATCATCCGATGTTTATCGTGTCAACGGATTCGTAATCCTTAGATATCTCCTCGTAACACGCACATACATCGGATAAGTGGATTCAGGTGCGCAGCCTGAGACCCGACATCCCGCCATCGACCTCGACGACCGTCCCCGTCGTGGAGCCCGCCCGGGGGCTGGCCAGATAGGCGACGGCGTCGGCGACCTCCGCGGCCTCCACCAGGCGCCCGTGGGGCTGCCGGGCGTCCAGCGCCGCCCGTTCGGCCACCGGATCCTCGGCGGAGTCCAGCAACCGGACCACCCACGGGGTCGCCGCGGTACCGGGACTGACCGCGTTCACCCTGATGCCCTCGCGCACGTGGTCCGCCGCCATCTGGAGCGTCAGCGAGTACAGCGCGCCCTTGCTGGCCCCGTACAGGGCGCGCTGCGGGAGCCCCGCGCTCGCCGCGATGGAGCACATGTTCACGATCGCGGCGCAGGAGGACCGGCGCAGCCACGGCAGCGCGGCCCGGCTGACGCGGACGGCGCCGAGCACGTTGACGTCGAGGACGCGGTGCCACTCCTCGTCGGAGTTGTCGGCCACCGTACCCTGGGCGCCGATCCCGGCGTTGTTGACGACGACGTCGATCCCGCCGAACGCCTCGGCGACCCGGGCCACCGCGGCCCGCACCTCCTCGTCCGACCCGACGTCCACCCGGTACGCGTCCGGCTCCCCCTGAGGCGGGTTCAGGTCCAGTACGGCGACCCGGGCGCCCTCCTCGCGCAGCCGGCGCACGATCGCCGCGCCGATGCCCGACGCGCCGCCGGTGACCAGGGCCCTGACGTTCTCGAAGCCGGTCATCGGGTCACCTGCCGCTGCCGGCCGAGCCCGTCGATCTCGACCTCGACGACGTCTCCGGGGCTCAGGTAGGGGAAGCGCCCGGACAGGGCGACGCCCTCGGGGGTGCCGGTCATGATCAGGTCACCGGGCTCCAGGACCAGGAACTGGCTGAGCCGCCACACGATCTGGGCGACGTCGAAGATCATGTCGGCGGTGCTGGAGTCCTGGCGCGGGGCGCCGTTGACCCAGCTGCGCAGCCGCAGCGCGCGCGGGTCGACCTCGTCGGCCGTGACGAGCCAGGGGCCGACCGGGGAGAAGCCGGGGAACGACTTGCCCTTGCTCCACTGGCCGCCGGACCGCTCGATCTGCCACTCGCGCTCCGAGAGGTCGTTGACCAGGGTGTACCCGGCGACGTGCCCGAGGGCCTCGGCCGGCGAGGCGAGGTAGCTCGCCCGGCGCCCGATCACCACGCCGAGCTCCACCTCCCAGTCGGTCTTCACGCTGCCCGGGGGGATGGTGACCTCGTCGTCGGGACCGGCCACGGTGTTGGGGGTCTTGAGGAAGACCACCAGGTCCTCGGGGGGCTTCGCCCCGGACTCGGCGGCGTGGGCGGCGTAGTTCATCCCCACGCAGACGACCGCGGACGGCCGGGCGAACGGTGCGCCGATCCGCTGCCCCTCGCGCTCGATGCGGGGCAGTACGCCCTCGCGCACCGCGGCGGCGGCGCGCTCCAGGGACTGCGACAGGAAGGCCCCGTCGATGTCGTCCGTGACGGACGACAGGTCGAGGTAGTGGTCTTCGGCGACGACGACCGGAATCTCCCGGCCGACCTCCCCGATCCGTGCGAGCTTCATGAATCTCTCCGGAACATCGGAACTCTGGGCCCGTCCGTGGTGCGGGCCGACGGCACCATACCATTTGACCCCACGATTGATCCGATGTTTAGATGCGTCCCGGGAGGACCCATGACCACGATCACATCCGTCTCCACGGCGGACGTCCGCTTCCAGACCTCCGCGTCGCTCGACGGCTCGGACGCCATGAACGCGGACCCCGACTACTCGGCGGCCTATGTCGTCATCCGCACCGACGCGCCGGACGGCCACGAAGGACACGCCTTCGCCTTCACCATCGGCCGCGGCAACGACGTGCAGGTGGCCGCCATACAGATGCTGGAGGGCCATCTCCTCGGACGCGAGGTCGAACCGCTCCTCGACGACATGGGCGAGGCCTGGCGGATCCTCGCCCACGACTCCCAGCTGCGCTGGCTGGGCCCCGAAAAGGGCATCATGCACATGGCCGTCGGCGCGGTCCTCAACGCGCTCTGGGACCTCAAGGCCAAGCGCGCCGGCCTGCCGCTGTGGCAGCTGCTGGCCCGGATGTCCCCCGAGCAGATCGCCGACCTCGTCGACTACCGCTACCTCACCGACGCCCTCACCCGCGAGGAGGCCGTCGCCATCCTGCGCCGCGCGGAGCCCGGCCGGGCCGAGCGCGAACAGCTCCTCCTGGCGAACGGATACCCCGCCTACACGACCAGCCCCGGCTGGCTCGGCTACTCCGACGAGAAGCTCGCCCGCCTGTGCCGCGAGGCCCTCGACGCCGGATTCCCGCAGATCAAGCTGAAGGTCGGCGCCGACCTCGACGACGACATCCGACGTATGCGCATCGCCCGCGAGATCTGCGGGGACGGCTTCCCGATCGCGGTCGACGCGAACCAGCGCTGGGACGTGTCCGCCGCCATCGAGTGGGTGCGCGCCCTGGCGCCCTACGACGTGGCCTGGGTGGAGGAACCCACCAGCCCCGACGACATCCTGGGCCACGCGGCCATCGCCCGCGGCATCGCGCCCGTGCCGGTGGCCACCGGCGAGCACGTGCACAACCGCGTCATGGTCAAGCAGTTCCTCCAGGCCGAGGCGCTCCAGGTGCTCCAGATCGACGCGGCCCGCGTCGGCGGGGTCAACGAGAACATCGCCCACCTGCTGCTCGCCGCCAAGTTCGACACCCGTGTCTGCCCGCACGCCGGCGGCGTGGGCCTGTGCGAGGCGGTCCAGCACCTGTCGATGTTCGACTTCGTCGCCGTCTCCGGCACCACCGAGGGACGGATGATCGAGTTCGTCGACCACCTGCACGAACACTTCGTCACGCCGACGGTCGTCCGTGACGGCCACTACGTCGCCCCCACCGCACCGGGCGCCGGGACCGAGATGCACGCGGCCTCCATCGCCGCACACCGCTGGACCGCAGAGACAGGGATCGCCGCATGACCGACCGCCTCGGATTCGGAGCCGCCTCCATCGGCAACCTGTACCGCGAGGTGTCCGACGAGGACGCCCACGCGGTGCTGGAGGAAGCCTGGGCGGGCGGCATCCGCAGCTACGACACCGCGCCCCACTACGGACTGGGCCTGAGCGAGCGGCGGCTGGGCGCGTTCCTGCGCGAGCGGCCGCGCGACTCCTACCGCCTGTCGACGAAGGTCGGACGTCTGATCGTGCCGAACACCGGCCGCCGGCACGGCACCGACGAGGCCAACGGATTCGTCGTGCCGGACGACCACGTACGGCAGTGGGACCCCAGTCTGGCGGGGGTCCGGCGGAGTCTGGACGCCTCGCTGGAGCGGCTCGGGATCGACCGCGTCGACACCCTCTTCCTGCACGACCCCGACGTCTACGGTCTCGACGAGGGACTGCGGCTGGGGCTGCCCGCGCTCGCGCGGCTGCGGGAGGCCGGGCTGGTCGACGAGATCGGGGTCGGCGTCAACAGCGTGGAGGCGGCCGTCCGCGCGGTCCGTGAGGGCGACCTGGACGTCGTCATGATCGCCGGCCGCTACACCCTGCTGGAACAGCCCGCGGCCGAGGAACTCCTCCCGCTGTGCCAGAAGCGGGGCGTGCGGGTGCTGGCGGTCGCGGTGTTCAACTCGGGGCTGCTCGCCTCGGACACGCCCGCCACCGCGCACTACAACTACGGGGCCGTGCCGCCCGAGCTGGTCGAACGCACCGAGCGGCTGCGCGAGGTCTGCGCCCGGTTCGGCGTCCCGCTGCCCACCGCCGCCATCCAGTACCCGCTGCGCCACCCGGCGGTGGACCAGGTGGTGGTGGGCACGGCGCGCACGAGTTCGCTGCGCGCCAACCTCGACCACATGACGGCGGAGATCCCCGAGGGACTGTGGGAGACGCTGCGCGAGGAGAAGCTGATCCCCTGACCCGGGTCCCCCGGCCTCCTGTCGGCACGCACGACGGTGCCCGGCTCCCCCGCCCCGATGGGGGGGTGCCTCTATGTCTTCCGTCAAGGCACCCCTGTCGGGTTTGGTGTGGTTCGGTGTTGCTGGGGTTATGCGGCGAGCTCGATGTCCGTCG
>NZ_JBVJND010000063.1:0-22716 GCF_055583825.1 Streptomyces sp. NPDC104367
GGCGGGGTAATGCTTCATCCCCACAGGGACTCCGTTCTCCTGGACCATCAAGATCCAAGTCTCTCCGGTGTCCAAACTCCAGGGTCAGGGCCCAACGACCTCTGCCACAGGAGCGACGACCGCCACCACGAAGCGACCAGCCTCACCGGCCTCGGCGACACCCACCACGCCGCAGGGCTCCCCGACGCCGCACGCGACGCCTGGACCCGTGCCCTGGCCATCACCGACGAGACCGGCCTGCCGGGCACAGCCCCGCTGCGCGCCGGACTCGTGCACAACCTCGACCGGAACCCGACGGACACTCCCGCCCGGCGGCGGACGCCTCCCGCCCATGACCGCGGAACCCCACGGTGACGGCCGAGGTCGAGGGTCGGCGACTCGGGCCGTGCCGTGCCGTGCCGTGTCCAGGGGGCTACCGCTGCGTCAGGACTGCTGCCAGTTCGGCCAAGCCGCTGGTCCGCCAGGTGAACGTATCGGTGTCCTGCGGAACGTCTCCGACCGGTCGCTGTACATAGGCGGTCTTCATGCCCACGGCCTGCGCTCCACGGAGGTCCCAGGCATGGGCGGCGACCATCAGCACACGCTCCGGTGCGGACCCCGCCGCATCGAGCGCGAGCCGGTAGACCTCCGGTGCCGGTTTGTAGGCCCGGGCGTCCTCGGCGGACAGGGCCTGGTGCCAGCGCAGGCCCGCATGCGCGTTGAGGCGCAGCAGGGTCGCCCGACTGGCATGGGTGAGCCCCAGTACGGGAAAGCGCTCGGCGAGGCGGGCCAGGCCCGCACGGGAATCGCCCCAGGGCCGCAGGCGGCGCGCGACGGCGGCCAGGTGTCCGACGGCGGCCGGATCGGTGAGCCCGGCGCGGTCGGCTACCCGCTGGGCCGCTTCGCGGTCGATGACATCGGAGTTCGCGTACGGCCGCCGCCGCTTCCCCACGCTGTCCTGGGCGTGCTCGACGTACTCCTGCCACTCGGTGAGCAGTCGGCCGACGGACGTCTCGTCGGCCCCTGGCGCGGCGGCACGGATGGCTGCGCGCAGCCCGCCGGGTTGGTCGACCATCGTGCCGAGGACGTCGAAGACGACCACGTCGATGTCGCGGTCCTGGGTCATCGGATCTCCTCGCCACAGCGTCCCGGCGGCGCCTGGTCCGGGACCTCGTGCGGTGCGGTCCGCGGGTCTCCTGGCACAGCCGCCCTCACCCGGCACAGCGTGTCCCCGGCCGACGGTCCGGCGTCCCGATTAGCCCACCGGTGGCATGTCGCGGGTCGCGGAATCCCGGGAACGGGCCCTGTGAACAGGCATGCCGCGCATCCGGATTCACCAGAATTTCCGACTGCTGTCGAAACCGACAGAACTGTTGTAACTATACCGTTGGGTGTACCGTTGGCCCGTGGCGACGAACAGCGAGACCATCGGCCGAAGGAGCAGGCAACGGGGGATGCGGCACCTGACGCCGGCGGGCGTGAAGGTGCTGGACACCGCCTCCAGGCTCTTCTACGAGCAGGGGATCCGCGCTGTCGGTGTGGAGGCGATCGCCGACGAGGCGGGCGTCACCAAGAAGACCATCTACGATCGTTTCGGCTCGAAGGAAGACCTCGTCGTCGCCTACTTGCGGACCCGCGACGGCCTGTGGCGTTCCACCCTGGTGAAGTACGTCGACGGCCACGACGGACCCCTGGAAGAGAAGATCCTGGCCACGTTCGGCGCGCTGCGCGACTGGATGCGGGAACGGGGCCGGCGGGGCTGCGCCTTCATCAACGCCTCCGTCGAACTGCCGGCGGATCACCCGGGCCGGGAGGTCGCCCGCGAGCAGAAGGCATGGCTCCTCGCCTACCTGGAGGACCTTGCCGCGAAGGCCCGCCTGCACGACCCCGCCGGGCTGGCCGCCCAGGTGCTGATCCTGCACGAGGGAGCCTGTGTGGCCGAGTCCATGGGCTCGGTGGATCAGGCGGTCGATCGCGCCGAGCAGGTCGCCCGCGTCCTCGTCGAACGCTCACGCACCACGTGACGTCCGACGACGCTCCGTGAGGCGCTCCGTCCGAAGCGACGTCACACGGCCGCCGGCAAAGGGGTTACGCCACCAGTGTGGGCAGGGCGGGGGATTCGGGTCCGGGCACCGGGGCGGCTGCGGGATGTGAGGGATTCGCGCCCTCGGGTACGCCGTCCAGCCGCATGGCCAGGTCGGCCGCGTACACCCTCAGCAGGTCGTGCATGAGGTAATGACGCTCGTCCTGTCGCTGGATCAGGTGCACGCCGGCGAGAGTGAGCAGTCGCCGTGCGGCCTCCCCCTGGCTGACACTCGCGGTCGCCGCGGTGGTGGCGGCGTCGATCAGCCGGTGCGGGAGGCGCCCGAGGAGCCGGAACATCCGGGCGGTCTGCTCGTCGAGCGTCTCGTAAGAGGTGTCGAACGCGTCACGGAGTACGACGTCGCCCGCTGCCAGGTTCAGCCGGGCCGATTCCTGTTCGAGCTCGGCGGCAAGGGTCTCGGCGCTACGGTGCTGGCGGTTGACGATGCGCTCGGCGGCCAGGACCAGCGCCAGCGGGAGATGTCCGCAGCGTTCCGCCAGCGCGGTCACCGCGGCGGGGTCGGCGTCGGCGCGTACGTTGCCGATGGCCAGCCGGATGAACTGGGCGGCTTCGGGCCGGCACAGTTCGGTCAGGGACAGGGTGACGGCGTCGATCACGGACATGAGTCCGGGCAGCTGAGACCGGCTGGTCACCACGACGGCACAGCCCGGTGAGCCGGGTAACAGGGGGGTGAGCTGCTGGGCGTCCGCGGCGTTGTCCAGGACCAGGAGCACCTCACGGCCGTGCAGGCAGGACCGGAAGGTTGCGGCCCTCTGGTCCAGTTGGGACGGGATGCGTTCGGCCGGCACGCCCACGGCACGCAGCAGGTCCGCCAGGACGTCGAACGGTGCTGCCGCCGTGCCCGGTTCGGGTCCCTGCAGATCGACGAACAGCTGTCCGTCGGTGAACCGGCCGTCCTTGACCGCCTGGTGAGCCCACTGCACGGCCAGGGCCGTCTTTCCCACTCCCGGTGGCCCGTTGATGACCGCGACGGGCACCGCGAGGGACCGTTCGTGCCTTTGCAGCAGTGTGTCCAGCTGATCGAAGTGGCTCCTGCGTCCCACGAAATGGTGCTTGGCCGACGGCAGTTGCGCGGGCTGGATCCAGCCCGGCTGCTGACGGGCGGCCCCGGCCGCCTCCAGGGCCAGGGCGATGGTGGTGAAGATCCTGCCGACGTCCAGCGCCCGGTCGCAGGCCCGCGCGAAGCCGGCTGAGGGCAGTCGCTTGCCTGTCTCGATCCTGCTGATGTGCCCCCGGTTGAAATGCACACGGGCCGCGAACTGCGAGAGCGAGAGCCCTTGCTGCTGCCGGTGCGCGCGCAGCAACTGCCCGAACCCCTCGGGAGCGCGAACGCCGGTGGAGTAGCCGGCTCCCGTACGGGAAGACGGCGGTGTTGCTGTCGCTTCCTGCGCTGTTTCCCCTGCCACTGCCAATCCCCTTTGTTGCATGGATCATTCATGTGGTGCCGGACAGAGCGGCGGTGCCGTGCCGACGGCGCTCACCGGGCGTGCCGGGACAGAGAGCCGGGCATGCCTCCGCCCCGGCGGCGGGGTGTGAGCGATGGGCGGGGCCCCATGGGCGAGCCGCACGCCGTGGGCCTCATGAACGGTGCGGGCCTGCTTCGGGGGTGTCCTGGCAGGCCGGACATCGCTCTGCCCGAAGGGCTCGGCGCACCGGGCCGGGTCCGTAGCGCCGGAGGTGTCCGCCGTCCGGCGACGTGACCGTTGCTCCGTCGAACGGTGCGGGCGGGGCATCCGGCGCGGACGAGTGCCTGCCGTCCGGGGCGGCAGCGCCGCTCATGATGCCGCCCGCAGCTCGTCGAGGCCTGGAAAGGGGTCGGCGCCGCTGTCGGGCAGGTGTCGGACCGGGCGGTCACCGTCTGCCGGGAAGAGGCGAATCAGGGTGCGGTCCGCGGACACCCGCGCGTCGCACCGGTGCGCTGTCGGGCCGGGCACGGACAGCAGGTCATCCGCCGTGCGGAGCATCACGTGCACCGCCCCGGCGGCATGGAGGCGGAAGCCGCCCGCCCCAGCCGCGGCGAAGCGCGCCACGTCCCCGCCCTGGAAGTGTTCCGTGCGGTGGCTCTGCCGGGGTGGACGTGTCCGCCGGGGGCAGCCCGGACGCTCAGGCGGGTCGGTCACGCGTGCGATGCCGACGACCGGACGGCCCCCGGCGCGAGGATGCCGGATGTGGCTCCGGCGGGCGTGCGGGACGGTGGAGTCGTCGGCATCGGCGCCGAGCCGCCGGACGGGGTGCCGGGGCGCGAAGCGCGGGCCGATTCCGAGCGGTCGCCCGTGGATGCCGCCCATGTCGCCGGTCCGCGTCCGTACCGTCTCCGGAGCGCCCTCAGGCACGATCTGTAAGCACGTCACCGTGCGTGCGCTTTGACCGCACCGGGGGCACCGGCACCCGTCAGCAGAAGGAAGCGGCTGAGCTCCTCGAGACACTCCAGCCTGTTGCGCACGTCGTCGGTGTCGCGGCCCCAGGTCAGTATGCCGCTCCGTTCGACGAGCAGGGCCGGTGGGACGTCGTCGGCCGATGCCTCCAGGGCGCGGCCCACGTCGTCGGCGAGGTGGGACACGTCGGGCCGGTTGGTGACGATGGGGAGCACGACCAGGCGGGAATCGGGGCTGCCGAGCCCTTTCGCCATCTCCATGTCCTGGAAGACCACACGGGTGCGCCCGTCGCCGCGGGCCATCGCGGCCAGGGCGATGGAACAGGGCGCGTGGGCATGGACGACCGCCCCGCAGGCGGGCAGCCGGCGATGGATCGCGAGGTGGACCGGGGTGCTGACGGAGGGCCATTCGGTCTCCCCCGCCAGCGGCAGCCCTTCGAACGGATCGACCAGCACCGTGTCCCGGGACGTCATGACGCCCTTGTTCAGGCCGTCGGCCGTGATCATGACGGCTTCCTCCGACCGCAGCGAGATGCTGCCGAAGGTCCCCGGCAGCCAGCCGCCCCGGTGCAGGGATCGCCCCACGCGCGTGAGGTGCGCACGCTGCCGCTCGGCGTCGTCACGGATGTGTACGGGTTTCACGGACGCCCTCCTCGCGCACGGGTCGCCGGGGCTGTCCCTGCATGTCGGCTGCCGTCCGGCCGACGTCCTGACAGATGGAGCAACACGCGCGTGTCTCCTTCTGAGGAGAGAAGTGAGTAGGTATACCCACCGGTATAGCTACATGCTAGAGAGTTGATCTTCCGAGTGTCAACGACGCGTCACCGGGCTGGCCGGAATGGCTCCTTCTGCCGGAACCCACGCGCACGTGCCCTGCGGTCACGCTCCTCACGCCGCGACAGGAGGGACGCGTCACGTCGCCCGCCTGACAGCGTTGCCGTTGCTTTTCGAGAGGCAACAGGGCACTCCTGTACAGCCGTTGCCCACGCTGGCGATAGTGAAATCACGTCCACCGCGGCGACGCGCCGGCCCTGTGAGGAGCGCGACGCCATGCGCGCTCGATCCTTCGGCGCAGGCCGCTGTCACCACGACGGAGAGGCTGAGATGGCTACACACATCGAATCTGCCGAACTGGTAGTGCTACCGGGCAAGTTCTTCCAGATCGGCGAAACGAAACGGATCAGGTCGTCCATCAGGCTCAGGCTGTCGGATCATTCGTACCTCCCGAAGGCGGACGACCCGCGCGCCGACTGGGTCGCGAGCGTCGCCGTGCCGGCGTTCAAGACACTCGCGCACATGGGCGTCCTCGCTCCGACGTTCTGCACGATCGGAACGGGCGCGGGACTGGATGCCCTGGCGGCCGTGGAGATCCTGCACGCGCGCACGGTGGGGTTCACCGACCTCCACGAAGACGTCCTCGCCCACGCGCGCGAGAACATCCAGAGCAACCTGCTCCACGAGGACGTCGAGCTGATCGGGGGTGCCGGAGACCTCCTCGCCCCGGTGGTGGGCAGGCTGTCGCAGGTCGACGTCGTCTACGAGAACCTCCCCAACATCCCGATGGCGCAGAGCGCTGACCTCGCCGACGGCCAGACGAGTTCGACCTTCATCACGGACCGCAGCGAGGAGACTCCCGGTTTCGCCGAGAAGAACCTCGTCACGCTGCACTACCTGGCTCTCCAGCAGGCCCATCCGCTGCTTCGGATCGGCGGTCGCGTGCTGTCGTCGATCGGTGCGCGGGTGCCCTTGTCCGAGATTCTGGCCCTCTCCGGGGCCTCCGGGTACAACGGCAGCCTCCTGACCTACACGTGGAAGGTGCAGTCCGAGCCGCACGAGGTGGTCGGCGGCTACGCCCGGTGGGAACGCGAGGGGCTCGGACCGTTCCACTTCTACCCGGTGAACGTACTGCGTGACGCGTTCGAGGGCCTGTCGCCCGCGGCGGCCGGCGCGCAGGCACTCCGACTGGAGAAGAGGCTCGCCCCGTTCGAGATATCGGCGGTGGACGCGCTGGCCCTGGTGGAGAGGGGCGAGAAGGTCGGGCACACGGTCGCGATTCTCGACTCCGTCAAGATTCCCGGCTCCGCCCTCTGAGCCGTCGCGGCGGTCTCGCAGCACTCTGTAAGGAGTCGGCATGAACATTCTGCCGTTCATCGGCAAGACGCCCCTCGTCGAGCTGGACACCTTCGACGTGCCGACCGGTGTCCGGATATGCGCCAAGGCCGAGTTCATGAATCCGGGCAGCAGCGTCAAGGACCGGATCGTCAGGCACATCCTGGACGACGCCGAGCACCGCGGGCTGCTCGGACCGGGGGCGACCATCGTGGAGAACACCTCGGGCAACACCGGCGCGGCGGTCGCGGCGAAGCGCGGCTACCGGGCCGTCCTGACCATGCCGGACAAGGTGAGCAAGGAGAAGCAGGACGCGTTGCGCGCGATGGGGGCGGAGGTGGTCGTCTGCCCGGCCTCGGCTCCGCCCGACTCGGCGAAGCACTACGTGGCACACGCGCGGCGTATCCACGCACAGACGCCGGGCTCGTTCATGCTCGACCAGTACGACAACCCTTTCAACGCGGAGGCGCACTTCCGCACGACCGGTCCCGAGATCTGGGACGTGCTCGGACCGTCGGTGACGGCGTTCGTGGCGTCCAGAAGCACCGGCGGAACCATCACCGGCACGTCGAGGTTCCTGAAACCGAGGAACCCGTCGGTCACCTCCGTCCTGCTCGATCCGGTCGGTTCGATCTGTCACCGCTACTTCCATGAGGGCATCGTCGACCCGGCGCAGATCGCGCCGTACTTCGTCGAGGGTGCCGGCGAAGACCACCTGGCGACGTGCAGGGACTTCTCGGTCATCGACGACGTGGTGCAGTTCACCGACGCCGACGCCTTCGCCACGTGCCGGCACCTGGCGCGACGGGAGGGCCTCCTGTGCGGCGGCACCTCGGGGGCGAACGTCCGGGGTGCCGTGCGGGTGGCACGCTCGCAGACGGAGCCCGCCACGATCGTCACCGTCCTGCCGGACAGCGGGAACAAGTACATCTCGAAGATCTACCACCCGGCGTGGCCGGCGCAGAACGGCTTCGGGGCCGATCAGATGCGCGCACGGGAAGCGGCCCTGTGATGGGAAGCACGCGCAAGAACGTGGCCGCCGTGCTGATGGCCGCCCTGCTCTGGGCCTTCGCCTACGTCGCGCCCGCCGCCGTCAAACCCGCCAGTGAACTGCTGCTGGTCACAGGCCGGTACTCCCTGTTCGGGCTGTGCGGCCTCTACGTCCTGTGCAGGGGCTGGAGCCAGCTGCGGCAGATGCCCGTCCGACGGATCCTCTTCGGGCTGTACATAGGCTTCGTGGGGTATTTCTGCTTCTACATCTGCGTCTCGTACTCCGCGACCATGGGGAGCGGCTTCATCACCGCCGTGGTCGTGGGATCGTCACCGATCACGATCGCCGTGGCCGGGAACTTCGCCGAGAAGCGCATGTCGTGGAGCGAACTGACGGCACCCGCCCTCCTCATTCTCACCGGCGTGACCCTCATCAGCGCCTCGGACTTCATCCGCAGGAAGAGCGAGAGCGGCGCGAACGACTCGGTCTTCGGCATCGGCCTGGCTCTGCTGGCCATGCTCACCTGGTCCTACTTCGTGATCCGCAACGCCCAGTCGCAGCGCACCTGGGAGACGAAACCGGACCCCGCCATCTGGGCGGCGCTGGTGGCGATGGGCGCGGGCGGCGCTTCCATGGTCCTGCTCCCCTTCGCCATCGCCACCACACCCGGCGAGACGTTCGCCCCGTACCCCCTGTTCAAGATCATCGCGTGGTGCGTGTTCCTCGGCGTCATCGGATCCTGGTGGGGGACGTACATCTGGGTGAAGGCGGCGCAGGGCATCCCCGTTCCGCTGCTCGGGCCGCTGCTCGCGACGGAGACGATCTTCGGCGCTCTGATGAGTCTGGCAGCCGAACGGCGGACACCGTCCTGGCCGGAGGTCTGCGGTGCCCTGCTCGTGCTCTCCGGGATCGCCGTCTACCTGGTGTTCGACGCGAAGAACTCACGGTCCAAGGACGGTGACACCGACGGCAGCGACGCGACGGGTCCCAACGCGACGGACCTGCCTGTCGTGACGTAGCCGGGCGGGTCGAGAACGGCCGAGATCACTGATGCCATCCGACAGGAGGAGATCCCATGAGCAGTTCCTTCACCAACATCAAGCGGTCCCACGTGTTCTTCGACAACTCCCCCGGGCTGAAGAACTACTACGAGGACTGGGCGTCGCGGTACGACGTGGACCTGGCCGACCAGAAGTGGGTGTCGCCGCGTGTGGCCGCGAACCTCGTGCACCTGCTCGCGTCCGCCTACGGGAAGCCGGAGACGACCGTCTTCGACGCCGGCTGTGGCACCGGTCTCGTCGGTGCCCTCCTGAGTCCCCTGGGCAACTACGTGATCGACGGAGCCGATCTGTCGGAGAACATGGCCGCCGAGGCCGGCAGGACCAACGCGTACCGGAAGGTCTTCGGCGGCGTGGACCTCTCGGTGGCCCGGCGCGACGAGCGGCTGGAGCAGTACGACATCGTGATCAGCAGCGGCATGTTCACGCTGGGCCATGTGCGCCCGACAGCGCTGCTCACGCTGATCGAGTACGCCCTGCCCGGTGGACTGATCGCGGTGTCCAGCCGCGGCAGCTACACCTCCGTGACCGGCTTCGAGGACTTCATCCGGTCGGATGAGGTCGGTGACCTGGTCTCGCTGGAGTTCAAGCTCCACAACGCCCACTACATCGCGGAGGAGGGCGGCGACTACTGGGTCTTCCGCAAGACCGGACCCGCTCGGTGACAAGGGGCGCTGCACAGCCGCGCCGGTACGGCCGAACACGTACCGCACACCCACCCACCCCTGTCCTGGAGTGTCATGTCCCGCAGCCTGTTCACCTCGGAATCCGTGACCGAGGGACATCCCGACAAGATGGCCGACCAGATCAGCGACACCGTTCTCGACGCACTGCTGCGCAAGGACCCGGCCTCCCGCGTCGCGGTCGAGACCCTCGTCACCACCGGTCAGGTGCACATCGCGGGCGAGGTGTCGACCTCCGCCCACGTCGACATCGCCACGCTCGTACGGGAGAAGATCCTCGACATCGGCTACGACAGCTCCGCCAAGGGTTTCGACGGAGCCTCGTGCGGGGTGTCGGTGTCCATCGGCGCGCAGTCCCCGGACATCGCCCGGGGCGTCGACACGGCGTACGAGTCCAGGGCCGGCGGCGGCGCTGCGGCCGACGAGCTGGACCGGCAGGGCGCAGGGGACCAGGGCCTGATGTTCGGCTACGCGACCACCGAGACGCCCACCCTGATGCCGCTGCCGATCGAGCTCGCCCACCGTCTCTCGCGCCGCCTGACGGAGGTCCGCAAGGACGGCACCCTCCCCTACCTGCGTCCCGACGGCAAGACCCAGGTCACCGTCGAGTATCTGGGCAGCCGCCCCGTCCGCCTGGACACCGTCGTCGTCTCCTCGCAGCACGCGAGCGACATCGACCTCGATCATCTGCTCACGCCCGGCATACGCCGGCACGTGGTCGACCATGTGCTGGCTCAACTGGCCGTCGACGGAATCAAGTTGGACACCCAGGACTACCGTCTGCTGGTCAATCCCACCGGCCGTTTCGAGATCGGCGGCCCGATGGGGGACGCCGGCCTCACCGGCCGCAAGATCATCATCGACACGTACGGCGGATACGCCCGGCACGGCGGCGGGGCCTTCTCCGGCAAGGACCCGTCCAAGGTGGACCGCTCGGCGGCGTACGCGATGCGCTGGGTCGCCAAGAACATCGTCGCGGCCGGACTGGCCGAACGCTGCGAAGTCCAGGTCGCGTACGCCATCGGCAGGGCCGAACCGGTGGGACTGTTCGTCGAGACCTTCGGCACCAACACCGTCGCCGTGGAAAAGGTCGAGCAGGCCATCAGCCAGGTCTTCGACCTGCGTCCGGCCGCGATCATCCGGGATCTCGACCTGCTGCGCCCGATCTACGGCCAGACCGCCGCCTACGGCCACTTCGGCCGGGAGCTGGCGGACTTCACCTGGGAGCGCACCGACCGCGCCGACGCCCTGCGCAGGGCAGTCGCGGAGAGCTGACAGCACGGCGCCGGGCGGGGCCCCGGCACGGCAGCCGGCGGCCGGCGGTGCGGCGGCCGGTGGTGCGCGGAATCCCCCGGCCGCGCACCGCCTCCCCGTACGGCGCGCGCCACCGGCGCCCATCTCCCCACCCGGTTCCAGGACCAAGGAGTGCCGTCCATGCGTATCGCCGTGACCGGGTCGATCGCGACCGACCACCTGATGGTGTTTCCCGGACGATTCACCGAGCACCTGATCGAGGAGCAACTGGAGCGGGTCTCGCTGTCGTTCCTCACCGACCGGCTGGAGGTGCGCAGGGGCGGCGTCGCCGCCAACATCGCCTTCGGACTCGGTGTGCTCGGCCTCCGTCCGGTCCTGGTCGCCGCGGCGGGCATCGACTTCGCCGAGTACGACGCCTGGCTCCGGGAGAACGGCGTCGACACCTCGGCGGTCCGGGTCAGCGAACGACTGCACACCGCGCGCTTCGTGTGCACCACCGACCAGGACCAGAACCAGATCGCCACCTTCTACGCCGGCGCCATGACCGAGGCTTCCCACATCGACCTGGCCGCCGTCGCCGCACGCACCGGCAGACCCGCGCTCGTGCTGATCGGCGCCGACGCCCCCGCGGCCATGGTGCGCCACACGGCCACAGCCCACCGCCTCGGCGTTCCCTTCGCCGCCGACCCCTCCCAGCAGCTCGCCCGGCTCGACCGCGATCAGGCCCGCCGGGTCGTCGACGGTGCGAAATGGCTGTTCACCAATGAGTACGAGGCCGCCCTGCTGCTCGAACGCACCGGCTGGACGAGGCGGCACCTGTCGGAACGCGTCGGGATCTGGATCACCACGCTGGGCGAGGCCGGAGTGACACTCGCCCGGTCCGGCGCACCGACCCTGCGGATACCGGCCGTGCCCACGAACGAGATCGCCGACCCCACAGGAGCGGGGGACGCGTTCCGGGCCGGATTCCTGGCCGGCACGGCGTGGCGATGGCCGCAGGAACAGGCCGCGCAGCTCGGTTGCGCCCTGGCCACCACGGCACTGGAGTCCGTCGGCACCCAGGAGTACAAACTCCTCCCGGCGGACCTCGTAGCCCGCTTCGACCACACCTACGGGACCGAAGCCGCCCACGCGCTCGAACGACGCCTGGCCCACGTGGAATCCGTCCGAGGCCCGGAGACCTTCCAGTAGCAACGATGTGGAGGTCATGTCGGTGCGCGGGGCAAGTGACCGGACCGCATCAGGAGTCAAGCGGATTCTCCCGGAGCCACTCGCGAATTCGGTCCGCCTGCCGAGCCTGCCGAGCCTGCCGAGCCTGCCGAGCAGGAGAGTCTGCAGCTTCAGCGCTATGTGCAAGTGCATCGACGCAACCGGTTCCCCAACCCTTCCCCGGTAGAACTCCACGAGCTCGCCGGTGACTCCCAGGGCTTCGCGAAGCTCGTGGGTTTCCCGGCGTTGCAGTGGGCGATGACAGCCCGGGCCAGCACAACAGTGATCTGGGCCTGCTGAACCGGCGCCGGCCCTTTGAGCGCAGCCGGTGCCGATCCGTCGAACAGGGCGGAGAGCGGAACGTCCCCCTCGGTCAGCACGGACGAGGCCTGGTACTCGGCGATCCGGTCAGGCTGGAGGGACCCCCGGTACCGGCTGGGTTCAGGTGGGCAGAGGCCGGCGAGCCAGGCCACCGTGTCCATGGTCTTGTGACCGGGTACGGCAGGGAGCGCGTCGATCACCTTGCAGGCCTCGTTCACGGCCCCTGCTCCGCACAACGTAGCCACCGCGACGGCGGCGTCCAGGGGCCTGGTGGACAGGCCGAGTTCGAAAGCGGGAGTCTCAGCGCTGTCCTTCCAAAAACGCCTTTCGTGCCGCAGGAGGATCCCCTCCGGTGGAGTGCCCGGCGATGCGTCGGCAGGACGGGGCCCGAGCTGGAGCAGCGTGGCCAGGGCGGTCATCTGAAGGGTGACGACTCCGTGGCCGTGGCCCGCATCCTGTATCTGGCCACGCAGAACGGGGACAGGAGGGTGATCGCGGAGGCCAACGCCGCCCTCGACGCCGGTACCGCCGAAGCCCTGAGCTACTTCCGGTGGACCGGATACCGGCTCGCGCAGGCCGAGGACGACCGTGTGTACATCATCAGCATGCTCACGGACCCGGACATCAGCGAGGCCATGTACGACGCGATCCAGGCGGTCCTCGACGACAGCAGCCCGGAGGCCCTCCGCTACTTCCGCACCGTCGGCCAGTACGAGGTCGACAGCTGAGCCCGGCACGGCCGCGGGGACCCGAGCCACCGGGCCGGGCCCGCGCCGCGGGCGTCGTGTCACTGCACAGGAGAAGTCACCCCCGGCCGACGAAGTCTGTCAAGCGGGCGGAGATCCGGTTCCAGCCGGTGATCTCCAGCAGCGCGGGTCACGTCGGGGTGTGACGGCTCCGCGGGATGCGCCGTGCCGGGGAGGTGAGGTGTCCCGACGGCGGTGGGCCTACGGCCGAGGAGCGGGCTCGGCCCGCCCGACGGGTCGGTCCCCGCGCCCGGGGCCCGGCAGCGCCCCGCAGCCCATGGTTGCGGGGCGCCTGGTGGCGTCTAGTCGACCATCTGCCCGTCGTACATACCACCCTTGCAGGTGTTGTTCGCCCAGTTGACCGTTCCGCCGCCCTGCTGGCACTCACCGGGGGTGAGGCTGGCGGCGGAGGCCGTGACGGCGCCTGAGAGGCCCAGTCCGGCGAGGGCCGCCGTGGCGATGACGGCGGCGAGGATTCGTCGAATGCGCATGTGGTTCCCCTTTCACGGATTGCCTCGATTGGGGCACTAGCCAGTTTGATCTTCACCCATGTGGGTGGCACGCCACGTTGCGCCATTCGGGTGACATCGCCGGCGGGTGCGGGGGTGGTGACGTGTTCCCTTGCACAGGCCCTGGATCTCGGCGTGCCGCCCACAGCCGGTCGTGCAGGCACCGCCCGCAGCCACCGGGCTCCTCCCCGCCACCGTGACGCGGCTGCGCCGGGGCGAGGACACTGTGGGATGCGCACCAGGGCGGTCCGGGCCTGCTGCACGGTGGCCACGGGCACGGCGGCCGCGGTGGTCATGGCCGTCGCGCGGACATGGCCGGCGCCGCTCGGCGTGCGGCCCGTCCCGCTCCGCGCCCCGCGAAGGGCCGCTCCTGCTCGGCCCGCCCCGTGTTGCCGCTGCTTCGGCTCGGGCAGAGTGGCGGCATGGAGATCTGGGACCACAAGTTCGTCTGCTTCAACGGAACCCCCTTCATAGACGAGACCTCCGAGCCGGAGGTCAACGAGCTGCTCGCGCGGCACAGCGCGGAGGGCTGGCAGCTGGTGAGCCACGCCCCGCACGAAAGAACCAGGGACGGCCAGTGGGTGAAGAGCCTGACGTTCACCTTCAAGCGGCCGCGCCCGCGGTGAGGTGCGGCCGCTCGGCCGCGGCGCGTGCCGGGATGGCGCACGGGCCCGGTGGAAGCTGAGCGGTACGCGGGGTCCTCAGGGGTTCCCGGTGATCCGGTCCCCGAGCCGATGGGCACGACGAGAACGGCCCGCGTCTGTCACCGTGCGCTGCGGTGTGCGGGCCGTCTTCGTCACCGTGGTGCCCGCGCGGGGCAGGGCGGAGGGCTCAGCCGTTCTTGACGGCTTCGTCCATGCTCTTCAGTGCCTGGTCGACGCTCTGGTCGCCGGAGAACAGCTTCTGCACGGCGGTGAAGTGGGCCTGCTGGACCTCGGCGTTGGGCCACCGCTGGTCCATGAACGGCACGGTCCTGCCGTCCTGCTGCATGCTGATGAGGACATCGAGCGCGGGGTCGGCCTCGAAGGTGTCGTTGGGCAGGGCCGGCAGTGTGCTGCCCTTCTCGGCGTAGATCGTCTGGCCCTGCCGCGAGGCCAGGAAGTCGATGAACTTCTTGCCCTCGGCCGCGTGCTCGGCGGCCGCGTTGAGACCGTAGGCGGCGGAGACTGCGGCGGGGATGCGGGTGTCGGCCGCGTCGTTCGTCGCCGGCAGGGCGAACATGCCGAGTTCGGTCTCCGCGCCGGCCTCCTTCTGCACCTGCGGGATGCTGGTGGTGACCTGGACCAGGCCGACGGCCCTGCCCTGGGCGACGTCGCTGATGGATGTCTCGTAGCTGGTGCCGTTGGGGTTCTTGCTGAAGCAGCCCGCCTTGTTCAGGTCCAGGTACGTCTGGAGTGTCTGCTTCCATTCCGAGCCGGCGAAGGTGGCCTTGCCCGCGCTGAGCTCCGCGTCGAAGTCGGGGTTCTCGGTGTAGACGGTCGTCGCGGCGAGGGCGTAGTCGACGAGCTGGGTCACCCAGGGGGTCTGGTTGCCGAGGGCGAGCAGGACCTTGCCCTTGGCCTTGGCCTTCTTGCACAGGCCGAGGACGTCGTTCAGCGTCTTGGGCTCGGTGCCGCCGATCTCCTCCAGGGACTTCTTGCTGTAGATGGCGCCGATCCCGTTGAAGGTGACGGGGACGATGTAGGTCTTGCCGCCGACCTGGGTGACGCTCTTGTCGCCGTCGGCGATCTTGGAGGTGAACGCGTAGCCGCTCAGGTCGGCGAGGTAGCCGGCCTTCTGGAGGATCTGTACGGCGGCGGGGTTGCCGTTGCCGGGCCAGACCGTGAAGACGTCCGGCGCCGTGCCGGAGGACAGTTGGGTGCGCAGGGTGGACTGGAGCTGGTCCGTGTCGGCGTAGGTGACCTCGACCTTGATGTCGGGGTTGGCCTTGCGGAAGGCGGCGACGACGGCGTCCATGGGGACGCGGTCGGTGGAGTTGGCGGCGACCCGGAGGGTGTCGCCGCTGCCGCCGGCGGCGTCGGAGCTGCACGCGGCGGTGAACGCCGCGAGGCTGAGCGTGGCGAGCGATGCGGCGAGCGTACGGGTTGCTCTCATGACGGCTCCAGGATGCTCGGGGGATAGATGCGGTGCCGCTCGGCCGATGCCGGGCAGGGGGCACCGAGGGGGCGGCTCGGACGAAGGCGTGGACGGGCTCGGGAAAGGCGGGCGGGGGCGGGCTCAGCCCTTCAGGCCGCCGGCGAAGCCCTGGATGATGCGCTTCTGCATCACGAAGTAGGCGATCAGGACCGGCAGGATGCCGATGATCAGCCCGGCGAAGACCATGGGCCACTGGGAGACGTACTGGCCCACGAAGCCGAAGAGCGCGACGGGAATGGTCTGGCGTCCCGATCCGCTGAGGTACAGCAGGGGGGTGAGGAAGTCGTTCCAGACGAAGATGACGTTGAGGATGATCACGGTGCCGGTGACGGGCCGCATCAGGGGGAACACGACGCCGGCGAAGGCGCGCACCGGACCGCAGCCGTCCATGAGGGCCGCTTCCTCGTAGCCGGGGTCCAGGGATCGCAGGAACCCGGTGTACATGAAGATGGAGAACGGCAGTTGGAGGCCGGTGTAGAAGATGATCAGGGCCAGTGGGTTGCCCAGCAGTCCCAGGTCGCGCATGGTCTGGTAGAGCGGGATCAGGGCGAGTTGGAAGGGCAGCAGCAGGCCCAGCATGAAGACGGCGAACGCCCCTCGCGACCAGAACCGCGTGGAGCGGGCCAGCGGGTAGGCGGCCGCGGCGGCCATGACGACGATCAGGGCGACGCTGCCCGCGGTGACGAGGAGGCTGTTGCCGATGGCCGCGCCCAGTCCGGCCCTGTGCCACGCGTCGCCGAAGTTGGCCGCGGTGGCGTCGGCCGGCAGGGCGATCGGCGACGAGTGGTCGCCCTCCTTCCGCAGGGCGATGGATATCAGTACGTACAGGGGGAAGGCGAAGACCAGGGCGACGACGATCATGACCGCTTCGAGAAGCCCGGTACGCCATGTGTATCGGTTCATGAGTTCTTCTTCTCCTGGCGGCTGAGGTAGCCGTACTGCACACCGCTGACGATGATCACGAAGAGGGTCAGCACCAGGCCCATGGCGATGCTGTAGCCGTACTTGTTGAACTGGAATGCCTGCTTGTAGATGACCGTGGACAGCGTGTCCGTGGCTCCCCCTGGGCCGCCCTGGGTCATGACCCAGACCTGGTCGAAGAGTTTCAGGCCGCCGATGACCGACAGCATCAGGTTGATCGTGACGGCCGGGGCCAGCATGGGGCGGATGACCGACCAGAACCGGCGGACGGGGCCCGCGCCGTCCATCGCCGCGGCCTCGTGGATCTCCTGGGGGATCGACTGGAGTCCGGCGAGGAAGATGACCATCGAGTAGCCGGAGAACTGCCAGACGATCACGGCGATGACCGACCACAGTGCGAGGTCGGGGTCGCCGAGCCAGTCCTGGCCGAGGGCCTTGAGTCCCACCGCCTTCAGCAGGGCGTTGATCGCGCCCTCGGGAGCGTAGAGGTACTTCCACAGGTACGCGGTCACCACGGGGGTGATGACCGCCGGCGCGAAGAAGAACACGCGCAGGACGTTGCGGGACTTGATGTGCGCGTTGACGCCGAGGGCCAGCAGCAGGCCGATCAGGTTCTGCACGACGGTGATGCTCACCGCGGCCGTCAAAGTGGTGCCGACGGCGTCCCTGGCCGTCGGATCGTGCCACAGGGTGCGGAACTGGCCCAGGCCCACGAAGTGCCTGACGGGACTGATGCCGTCCCAGTCGGTGAAGGCGAACCAACCGCCCTGCACGCTGGGGACCAGGACCACGAAGGAGAAGAAGGCCAGGGCGGGCAGTACGAACCACCATGGGGCGCGATGGCGCGCGATGCGCCGGTCCCCGCCGCCCTGTGAGGACTTCCCGCCGGGAGGACCCTCCCGGGGCTTACGGAACGGGCTGGTCGCCACTGTGGCCATGTCGGCTCTCCATCGAGTCGCGCAGCGCGCCGTTCAGCCGCCACGATGGGTGTCACCTGAAGCTGAAACGCTTCAAATCATGGCCAGAAGTTAGATTCACCTCATGGAGCTGTCAAGGGCGATTCCACGATTCCCCCTCCAGGTGCCTTCCCCCCGTCCAGCGGCCGGTGCTCCGCACGCCCTTCCGCACGATCATCCGGACGAGCAGCTTTGCGCAGTTCAGCGCCGTCGCAGACAGCGGCCAAGGGGGACGACGGGGAGCGGTCGTCCGGCCGGGGCACGCTTGACGGAGCCGCGAACACGTCCTTACGGTATGGGCGATCCCAAGCTTGAAGCGTTTCACACTTTTTTAGCCGGCTGATTTTCCCCCATGGGAGGCCTCGCCCCGCGCGAGGACGGCCGCCTCCCGGCCAGAGCAGAACAGGAGCCGCCCCATGCCCGATTCCCCGCCGGCTGCCGCCTCCCCGGTGGTGGCCATGCCGACCGCCGAACACCTCGGCGGCGGCCTCGGTATCGGCACAGCCCGACCACGGCTCTCCTGGGTGGTCGCGTCGGCGCCCGACGGCTGGCTCCAGCAGGCCTACGAACTCGAGATATCGCCGGAGACCGGACCGTCCTGGAGCACCGGGCGAACGGAGAGCGCGGAGTCCGTCCTCGTCGCGTGGCCGAAGGACGTGCCCGCACTCACCTCCCGGGAGCGCCGCACAGCGCGGGTGCGCGTCTGGGGCCGGGACGGCACCCGCTCGCGGTGGAGCCCGGCCCTCACGGTGGAGGCCGGGCTGCTCCGCCCCGACGACTTCACCGCCTCCATGATCACGCCGGCCGTTCCCGAACTCACCAGACCCGCCCTGCTGCGCACCGCCTTCGAGCTGCCCGCCCCAGCCGTGCGCGCGCGTCTCTACATCACCGCACACGGCCTCTACGAAGCCGAGATCAACGGAGTACGCGTCGGCGAGGAGGTCCTCGCCCCGGGCTGGAGCAGCTACCACCACCGGCTGCGCTACGCGACGCACGACGTCACCGCCCTGCTCTCCCCCGGCCGCAACGCCCTGGGCGCCTGGCTGGGCGAGGGATGGTTCAGCGGCAGGTTCGGCATCCACGGCGGCCGCACCAACCTCTACGGGCGCGACACCGGACTGCTGGCCCAGCTGGAGGTCGACTGCGCGGACGGCAGCCGGGTGGTGGTCGGCACCGACGAGCAGTGGCGCTACGCCTACGGGCCGATCACCTTCGCCGGCCTGTACGAGGGTGAGCGCTACGACGCGCGGGCCGAACCCACCGGATGGTCCCGCCCGGACTTCGATGCCCCGCACTGGAAAACGGCCCGGCCCCTCGACTTCGACGCCGGCACGCTGTGCGCCCCGACCGGGCCTGCGGTCCGCCGGGTCGAGAGCCGCGCGCCCACCGCCGTCCTGACCTCGCCCGGCGGTCGCAGGATCCTGGACTTCGGGCAGAACCTGGCCGGCCGCGTCCGCATCCGCGTCCACGGCGAAGCAGGCACGACCATCACCCTGCGCCACGCCGAGGTCCTCCAGGACGGCGAGCTGTACACCCGCCCCCTGCGCCACGCGACCTCCACCGACACCTACGTCCTCAAGGGCGGCGGCGAGGAGGAATGGGAACCCCGTTTCACCATCCACGGCTTCCGCTACGTGGAGGTCACAGGCTGGCCCGAGGACCGGGCGCCCCTCGACGTCACCGCCCAGGTGCTGCACACCGACATGCGCCGCACCGGCTGGTTCTCCTCCTCCGACGAACTGCTCAACCGGCTCCACGACAACATCCGCTGGAGCATGCGCGGCAACTTCGTCGACGTCCCCACCGACTGCCCGCAGCGTGACGAACGGCTCGGCTGGACCGGCGACATCCAGGTCTTCGCCCCCACCGCCTCCTTCCTCTACGACTGCGCGGGCATGCTCACCTCCTGGCTGGCCGACCTGGCCCACGACCAGTACGACGACGGCACGGTCCCCTTCATCGTCCCCGCGATCCCCCTGCCCGAGTGGACACCCGCCTGGGCCGCCGCGCTGTGGGGCGACGCCGCGGTGCTGGTCCCGTGGACCCTGTTCCAGCGCTTCGGCGACCGCGGCGTACTGCGCGCCCAGTACGCCAGTGCCCGCGCCTGGGTCGACCTGATGGACTCCCAGCGCGGCGAGGACGGGGTGTGGCGGCACGGCAGGCAACTGGGCGACTGGCTCGACCCGGCCGCGCCCCCCGAGGACCCGTGGCAGGCGCGCACCGACCCCTACCTGGTGGCCCAGGCGTACCTCGTGCACTCCGCGCGGACCCTCGCCCTCATCGCCGCGGAACTCGGCGAGAGCGAGGACCGACAGCGCTACCGGACACTCGCGGAACAGGCCGGGCAGGCCTTCCTGCACACCTTCGTCGACGCCGACGGACGCATGACCTCCGCCACCCAGACCGCCTACGCCCTGGCCCTGCGGTTCGGTCTGCTGCCGGACGACGGGAGCCGGGAACGGGCGGGGGAACGGCTGGCGGAACTCGCCGCCAAGGACGGCCACCGCATCGCCACCGGCTTCGCCGGCACCCCGGAGGTCTGCGACGCCCTGGGCGACACCGGCCACCACGACGCCGCCTACCGGCTGCTCCTGCAGCGCGAACGCCCCTCGTGGCTCTACCCGGTCACCATGGGCGCGACGACGATCTGGGAACGCTGGGACAGCATGCTGCCCGACGGCAGCGTCAACCCCGGTGAGATGACCTCCTTCAACCACTATGCCCTGGGCGCCGTCGCGGACTTCCTGCACCGCGTCGTCGCCGGCCTGGCACCCGCCGCCCCCGGCTACCGCCGACTGAGGATCGCCCCGCGCCCCGGAGGCGGCCTGACCCGGGCCGGCGCCCGGCTGCTGACACCGTACGGACCGGCCGAGGTCGCATGGCGGCTGGCCGGTGACATCCTGACCCTGAAGGCGACGGTGCCGCCCAACACCACCGCCGACATCGACCTGCCGGGCCTGTCGACCCGGGTCGGCAGCGGGAGCCACCGCTTCGACCTGCCCTGGCCGGGGTGAGCGGCCACCGGGAACGGGGCCGGATACGATTCGCCCTGCATTGAAGCGTTACAATCGACTGCCGCGAGGCGACCGTACGAAGGGCACATGGAGATGAACACCGTCGGGATCAAAGACGTCGCGCAGCGCGCCGGGGTCTCGATCGCCACCGTCTCCAACGTGCTCAACCGGCCCGACAGGGTGGCACGCGCCACCCGCGCACGGGTCGAGGACGCCATCGACGTGCTAGGCTACGTCCCCAACCTGGCTGCCCGGCAGCTGTCGGGCAGCCGCGGCAGCGTCGTCGGGCTGGTCGTCTTCGACGTACGCAACCCGTTCCTCACCGATGTCGCCCGCGGCGCCGAGGACCTCCTGCACGCCGAGGGCCGCACGGTGATGCTCTGCAACAGTGACGTGCTGCCCGCCAAGGAGGAGCGCTACCTCCGGATACTCGCCCAGCAGAACGCCGCGGGCGTGCTCATCACCCCCACCCACGTCACCCGCGGCTGGCTGGAGGACCTGCGCGCACGCGGCCTGCGCGTCGTCCTGCTCGACAACGCCGACACCTATCCGGACGTGTGCTCCGTCGCCGTGGACGACGTGGCCGGTGCGGACGCCGCGATCACCCACCTCCTGGCCCGCGGGCACCAGCGCATCGCCTTCGTCACCGGACCGATGGACATGCGGCAGTCCAAGGACCGCCTCGCGGGCAGCCGCCAGGCGCTGGAGCGGGCGGGCCGTCCCGCCGACATGCTCCAGATCGTCGAGACCGGCGCGTTCACCGTCGACCAGGGACGACGGGCCGGAGAGCAGCTGCTGACCGCCGGCGAGCGGCCCACGGCCGCCTTCTGCGCCAACGACCTGCTCGCCCTGGGCGTCATGCAGACCGCGTTCCGGGCAAAGCTGCGTATCCCCGACGACCTCGCGATCGTGGGCTACGACGACATCCACTCCGCCGCGACCGCGGGCGTACCGCTCACCTCTGTCCACGTCGGCGGATACGACCTCGGCAAGGCCGCCGCACAGCTCCTGCTCGACGAGGACCGTCCGTCCCACGCCCACCGCCGGCTCGTCTTCCCGCCGCGCCTGGTCGAGCGGAACTCGTCCTAGCCGGGCTCCCCTTCGGCAGGCGGCCTGCTGGAGCGGCGGACGACGAGCGAGGGCGTGACGATGTGGTGCCGGGGCTCGGTCCGGCCGGCGATGCGCTCCAGCAGCATGCCGATCGCCTGCCGGCCCATCTCCGGACCGCTCTGGTCCACCGAGGTCAAGGAGATCGCGGGGTGGGCGGCCAGGTCGGTGTTGTCGTAGCCGACCAGCGAGATCTCACCGCTCGCACCGCGTTCCACCATCGCGGCCAGGGCGCCGACGGCGAGCTGGTCGTGGCCGGCGAACACCGCTGTGGGCCAGGGCCGCGTGTCCAGCAGGGCGCGCACCGTCGTCCGGGCGCTCTGTTCGGTCTGGCCCGTGCGCACCACCCGGACGCCCTCCGCGAGGCCCGCGGCGGCCATACCCTGCTCGTAGGCATGCAGCCGCAGCGCGTGCGGTGTGCCGCTGCCGGGCGCGGTCACCGGGGCGTCCTCGGTCAGGTGCACGATCCGGCGGTGCCCGAGCCCGAGAAGGTGCTCCATCACCTGCCTGGCGCCCTCGACATCGTCGCCCACGACGGTGTCGTACCGCGTGGAGCGGTCGTGCCGTCCGAGCATGACCACGGGGACCGTCGTCGCCAGACGCTCCAGCCAGGAGGCGTCCACCCGCGGTGAGACCACCACGATCCCGTCGACCTGCCGGTCCGCCAGCGCCTCGATCGCGCCGTATCCGCCACTGCCGTCCGCGGGTGCGACGACGAGCTGGTAGCGGGTGCCGTCCAGCGCTTCCAGCGCACCGTGGGCGATCTGGTCGAGGAACCGGTTGCCCAGGTGCGGCACCTCCAGACCGATGGTGTAGCTCGCCCCGCGCAGGGCCCGCGCCGCCACGCTGGGCCGGTAGCCGAGTTCCTCGATCGCGGCGTTGACCCGTTCGCGCATGGCGGGGCTGACCCCGGACGCGTCACGGATCACCTTGGAGACGGCGGCCCGTGAGACCCCGGCCGCGTGCGCCACGTCCTGGATCGTGACGGGCCTGCGCCGACCGCCGTCCTGCGACACGTGCTCTCCCCCGCGATCATCCGTCCGGCTGCGCCGCCGCGTCCCACCCGGCCGCGTGCGCGCACCGGGCACCGACCGGTCGGCCGCAGAAGCGTCTCACAGTCCGGGGGGCGACCGGGTCGGGGAGGCTGCGGGGCTGCGGGGCTGCGGGGCTGCGGGGCTGCGGGGCTGCGGGGCTGCGGGGCTGCGGGGCTGCGGGGCTGCGGGGCTGCGGGGCTGCGGGGCTGCG
>NZ_JBVJND010000064.1:0-22248 GCF_055583825.1 Streptomyces sp. NPDC104367
GAGTGCTCAACACCGCCTCACTCTTCGGCATCCGCGCCAACGGCCTCGGATCCGACTACCACGCGTCCAAGCACGGAGTGGTCGGCCTCACCCGCAACGCCGGCGTGGAGTACGGCCCGTTCGGGATCACGGTGAACGCCATCGCGCCCGGCACGATCCTGACCCCGATGCTCGACGACCGGCTCCGCACCCTCCGCCGACGCGCCCCGGAAGAGATCGACAATGCCCTCGAACGGATCCCGGTGAAGCGGTTCGGCCGGCTGGACGAGGTCGCCGCCCTGGCCGCGTTCCTGCTGTCCGACGAGGCGTCGTACATCAACGCCACGGTGGTGACGATCGACGGGGGACGTTCCGAGAGGGCATGAGGGGGGCGGGCTGCGCCGACCGGCGGTACGTGAACCCGTCGCGGTTTTCGGGGCCC
Organism: Streptomyces sp. NPDC104367; assembly: GCF_055583825.1. NCBI lineage: Bacteria > Bacillati > Actinomycetota > Actinomycetes > Kitasatosporales > Streptomycetaceae > Streptomyces > Streptomyces sp. NPDC104367. The sequence continues at coordinate 422 of NZ_JBVJND010000064.1, forward strand.
CAGGTCGTTCCGAAGAACGGGTGGTTACGCCCGGGTGACACGCGGGAAGTGCGCCGGATTTCGGGCGTGGCGGGGTTGTTTACCGCCTTGAGCTGCGTTGATAAACAACCCGGCCGACCGAAGAGTGATCCGTGACCGACCCGCGGCACCGCAGCGGCACGGTCCCGGGCGGCTCCGGTACGACGCCGGCCGCCCGGAACCTCGTATTCGGCCGGCGCCGACGGGCATCCCCCGGCGCCTCCCCCAACGGAGTCATTCATGGGATCCGTAACCCTCAAGAACGCGTCCGCCAAGCGAGTGCTCCGGGCAGGAGGGACCGTGGCGGCCCTCACCCTCGGTGCGTCACTGCTGGCGGCGCCGCAGTCCCTCGCGGCGAGCTCGCCCACCCCTAAGGAACTCCTGGACGCCTGCAGCTGGGCCGACCTCTGCCAGTTCCACCCGCAGAGCTACCAGGAGTACACCGGCCCGCGCCACCAGGTCGGACGGACCGCGTACAACTGCGCGAGCCAGACCAACCAGCACAGAATCGACTGGTCGGACACGACCGCCGCCACCAACTCGGTCGCCGTCTCGATCTCCGTCGGCGCCAAGTTCTGGGGTGTCTACGAGGCCGAGGTCGAGACGACCTACCGGCACGACTGGACCACCTCGCACACCGACACCGAATCCGACACGCTGAACATCCCGGCGGGGTCCAAGGGCTGGATCGAGCGCGGGAACTCCAAGCAGCAGGCCACCGGCTGGTACGAGCTCCACTTCGGCAAGCGCTACTACGGCCACTACATCTGGTACATCAAGAACTACGTGTCCTCCGGCTACAACGTGGACGACTCCTCGAAGGGCTACATCAACTTCAAGGACGCGCGCATGACCTCGACCGAGTACAACCAGCACTGCCGCTGAACCGTCCGCGGTCCGCGCAGCGAAAGGTATCGCTCTGATGCGAGGAATGCGCCTTGCGCCGCGTGTCGTCGCCCTGGCCGTCTGCTCGCTCCTCGCGGTCTCCGGCTGCGCGGACGGCGGCGGTGGCGGTGACGGCACGACCAGCGCGTACGGGGACCGTCAGGGCCCCACGGTGATCGGCACGGACCGGTCCGCGGAGAGCCGCGTCGTGGCATCGCTCTACGACGAACTCCTCGCGGCCGCGGGCGTGCGGGTGCGGATGGCGACCACCGCCTACGCGTCTCCCGCCGACACCGCACGTGCCGTGTTGACGGGCCGACTCGGTCTCGCGCCCGCGTACGAGAGCACACTGCTGCGTGCGCTGCCGGGCGGTGGGAGCGTGCCCGGCGACATGGCGGCGACGCTGAGCATGAACCTGCCCATGGGAATCGACGCGCTGCCGCCGGCCGCCGCCGAGCGCGGGCCGGTCCTCGCCGTCACCCGGGCCACCGCCCACCGGTTCAGACTGCGCAGCCTCACCGATCTCGTGAAGGCCGGCCGCCGAGCGACCCTCGGCGGCTCCGCCTCCCGGGAGCCCGGGGCCCCGTCGGTCTCGTCGCTGCGGAAGGCCTACGGCGTCACGCTCGCCCCGGCCGGTACGTCGATGACCGCCGACGTGCTGGTACTGCGCGGCACGGACCCCACGATCACCCGCGACGACCTCGTCGTCCTGGCCGATCCCAAGGGCCTGCTCCCACCCGAGCACGTTCTCCCACTCGCCGCAGCCCCCTCCGCGGACCTGATCGCCAGAAAGGCGCTGGCCCGCCTCAACGCCCTGCTGACGACGGCCGAACTGGCCAAGCTCGCCGCGTCCGTCGACGCGGGCCGGGCCCCTTCCGCGGCGGCCAGGACCTGGCTGCGTGCCCAAGGCCTAGTCGGCTGATCCCGGTCCCCGGCACACGCCGGCCCGACGTACCGCCCAACGAACGAAGGAATGGTGTTGGTCCCATGCGCACTCTCAGAAAAGCCACCGTAACCGCACTCGTCGCGACCGGCCTTCTCGGCGGTCTCGCGGCCGCCGGAGCAGCGCACGCCGATGACGTCGCCGGCGTACAGGTCGAGGTCTGCAACGACGCCTCGGTGCAGCAGAAGTTCTGGGTCAAGGGCTACAACCAGTACAACGACTGGGACGACTCCCCGGTCTGGACGGTCAACGCGCACACGTGCGCCACCGGCTGGAACTACTGGTGGAAGAAGAACTCGTCGGTCGAGCTCCACTACAAGCGGGGCAGCGCGGGATGGGACTGGAAGCTCGCGTACCTCCCGAAGACCAGCGCCGCGAGGACGACGCTCCACCTGTCGTAAGGTGTCCGGCGCGATGCCCGACCGGCTCCCGGGCCCTTGGCCCGGGAGCCGCTGCACGTTGGAACAGGCCGGGTGTGCGGGCCCCTATTTCCCACACACCCGGCCTGAGTATCAGTCGGTCACCACGACGCGGTCGACGGTGACACGGGTGCCTACGGAACCGAAGCGCTCGCCCCGCTTGTCGCTCCACTCGGTGGGCTCACCGAGGACGGTGACCCTGAGGACGTGGTCGCCCTGCGGGAGGACCGGGCTGAGGTACCGGTATCCGTCGTTCGGCACCTTGCTGTAGAAGGTGACGTAGATGGACGAGACCACCGTGCCGTCGGCGCCGGTCAGTTCCACCCGGGCGTAGGAGCCGTCGGGGAGGGACCGGCCCACCAGGGCGACGCGGGATCCGGTGAAGGGGATCACGACCTCGTCGCCCGGGGTGTCCGAGAAGAAGCCGATCTCGGTCTCCTTCCCCGCGAACTCGGCCGACCGGCCGGTCAGGGGATCCCACGCGCCGTGGAACTCCGGGATGGAGAGGGTGTCGTCCTCGACCTCCAGCGGCTGCCATACGTAGGTCGCCGCCGAGGCCTGGTGCGGGAAGGACCAGCGGTCGCCCATGTACACCGGCTCTCCGGTGGGCAGGGTGAAGGCGAAGGTGCACTGGGAGTTGCAGGTCAGGCTGCCGTCGGGGGCGAAGTGGCCGCGGTAGGTCCAGGGGCCTTCGAGGGCCGGCGCGGACAGGTGGAAGTTCTCGTTGCTCTCCCAGCTCGTCTTGTGGGAGCACATCAGGAAGTACCGGCCGCCGTGCTTGAGCATCGCCGGCGACTCTCCGCCGCGGGCGACGCCCTGGGCCACGCGTTCCTCGGCGACGAGGTAGTCCTCGCTCAGCCGGTAGATGTCGCCCTCGTGCAGCAGCAGGTACCCGGTGCCGTCCTCGTCCTGGAACGAGCCCATGTCCCACTTGCGGATCGGCTCGCCCCGGTACGCCAGCTCGCCGACGAAGGTGTACTCGCCGTCGATCGTGTCGCTCGTCGCCACGCAGATGTGCGGGTCCATGTAGTACAGGTCGTCGGAGTGCATGTACATCACGTACCTGCCGGTCGACGGGCACCGCATGACCTTGACGCGCTCGCCGATCCGCCCGGGGCCCATGAGCCCGCTCTCCTGCTGCGGCAGCACGATCCTCTCGAACCGCCAGTTCACGAGATCCGGCGAGGAATAGCAGCTGAACCCGGCGAACCGGTTGAGGTCGTCGGTCTTGTACTCACCGAACAGGTAGTAGCGGCCGTCCTGCTCGAGAAGGCAGGCGCCGTGCGCGTTCACCGTCTCCCCGCGGTCGTCGAACCACGGCACGCCGCTCATGATCAGTTGCCCGCTCACCGGACGATCTCCTCTCAGCCCTTCACCGAGCCGGCGACCAGGCCCGAGACGATCCACTTCTGGCAGAACACGAAGAACACGAACACGGGGACCAGCGCGATCACCGTGACGGTCATGAAGGAAGGCCAGTCGGTACTGAACTGACCGACGGCGTTGTAGACCTGCAGCACGATCGTGCGCTTGTCGGTCGAGGACAGCAGGACGTTGGGCCAGACGAAGTCGTTCCACGTCGACAGGGTCTGGAAGACGATCACGGTGGTGAGGATCGGCCGGATCAGTGGCAGCACGATCTGCCAGTAGATCCGGAAGGGCCCGGCGCCGTCGATCCTGGCTGCTTCCAGCAGGGACATCGGCAGCTTGCGCATGTAGCCGACGATCAGGAAGTAGCAGAAGATCGCGCTGCCCAGATAGATGAGGACGAGTCCCTGGAGGCTGTTGACCAGGTTGAGGGAGGCCTCCATCCGGTACAGCGGGATGAGGGTCGACTGCATCGGGATGCAGAACGCCACCATCAGCAGCGCACCCATCGCCGAGGTGAGCCTGCTCTTCTGCAGGATCATGCCGTACGCGGCCATGGAGCCGATCAGGATCTGAAAGGCGACACCGGCCACAGTGACGATCAGCGTGTTGGTGAAGCTGCGTACGACCGAGGACGTACGGAACACGTTGACGTAGTTGTCGAGGGTCCAGGAGCTGGGCAGGCCCAGCGGGGACCTGGCCATGTCGATCGACGTCTTGAACGTGCTGATGACGATGTAGTAGAGCGGGATCGCGACGACAGCCGTCAGCGCGATCATGATGATCGAGCGGAGGACGGTGCCGCGTCCTTCGTGCGTCCGGATCATGCGAACCTCTTCGATACGGCGCCGGCCAGACTGAGCTGCAGGAGGATGACGGCCACGCAGGCGATGGTGAACAGGACCGCGAGGGCCGAGCCGACGCCGTAGTTCGACTGCGAGAGCCCCTGGACGATGATCGACTGGGTGATCGTGTTCGTGGCGTACCCGGGGCCGCCCTTGGTCATCGCGAACGCGAGGTCGTACACCTTCACACCGTTGGTGATCAGAAGGAAGGACGACACCACGACGGCCGGGACCAGCTGCGGCAGGGTGATGTGGAAGAACTGCTGCCGGCCGCTCGCCCCGTCGACCTGCGACTGCTCGTACAGGTCGGCCGGAATCGCCTGGAGGTAAGCCAGGTACAGCATGGCGTGCCAGCCGACACCCGCCCAGACGGCGACGAAGATGACACAGGCCCGGGCGATCGAGGAATCGGCCAGCCAGGGCACCGGATCCATGCCGAACTTCGCCAGGACCGAGTTGAGCGCGCCGTTGTTCAGCGGGGAGAAGATGTACTGCCACACCAGGCCGAGGATCACCTGGGACGGCACGCCCACGAAGAAGAAGATCGTGCGGACCAGGCTGCGCCCGAAGAACTTCCGGTTCAGTACGACGGCGAGCGGGATCGCCAGTGCCGTGATCAGCACGGTGGTGGAGATCGCGAACAGGAGCGTGAACCCGAGACCGGTCAGCAGCGAGGGGTCGTTGAAGATCGTGCGGTAGTTCGCGAGGCCGACGAGACGCACGTCCGCGGAGAAGCCGTTGAAGTCCGTGAACGAGTAGTAGATCGTCTGGGCCAGGGGCACCGCGAACAGGACCACGAAAACCGCGGCGATGGGGAGCAGGAACGCCGCCGGCGCCCAGTTCCGGCCGGCGGCCGGCCGGCCGGGCCGCCGCGCCTTGGTGTGCGCGGCGGCCCGGACCTGGGCGGTCGGTGGGATGTCCACCTGGGTCACTGGGACTTCCACTTCTTGTCGAGGTTTTGGGCCACGGACTTCGGCGACTCCTTGCCCTGGATCAGCAGCTGCCACTGCGCGGCGATCTCCTCGCCCATGACCGTGCCGCCCTTGGGCCAGTTGACCCAGTAGTACTTGCCGGTCTTGATGTACCTCTTGTAGACGTCCTGGATCTGCGGGGCGACCGTACTGTCGTAGTTGGCCGAAGTGGAGATCTGGTTGATGTTCTTCTGGGCCAGCTTCAGTCCCTCGGCGCTGTTGATGAAGGACAGGAACTTCTCCGCGGCCTTCAGCTTCGCGCCGGAGATCTTCGAGCTGATCACGTACGGCGAGTCGGGTCCGCCGCCGACGTAGGGCTCACCGCCCGGAAGGGCCGGGAACGGAGCCACAGCGTAGTCGATGCCCGAGGTGTTGAGGTCGGCGAAGTCCCAGGGACCGGAGCGGAACATCGCGAGCTGGCCCGTCATGAAGGACTGCTTGATCTGGTCCGCGTTGACCCCGACCACGTTCTTCGGCATCACGCCCGTGGTGACCATGCGGTCCCACTGCTTGATCAGCGGGGTCCAGACCTCCTCGAAGGTCTTCGTCCCGTCGAAGATCGCGTCGTCGCCCGTCTTGACGCCCTGCTTTGCGTAGTAGCCGCCGAGCATCGGACCGAAGGACCCGGAGACGACGCTGGGGTCCTCCATGTACGCCGTGACCCCGGAGGCCTTCAGCTTCTCGCCCATCTTCAGGAACGCGTCCCAGGTGGTCGGCACCGAGCTGTAGCCGACCTTGGCCAGCAGCTTCTTGTTGTAGACGATGCCGCCGGCCCAGGCCGTCGGCGCCATGCCGTACACCTTGCCGTCCCGGGTGTACAGCGTGGAGGCCGTCGGGTCGATGCCCTTCATGAAGGACTCGTGCGTCAGGTCGCGGGCGTAGCCCCCGTCCATGACCGCACTGCGGGTCTCGATCGACATGTGGAAGACGTCGGGGACCTGGTTGCCCGCGATCCGCGTGGTCAGCGTCTGCGCGTAGTCGTTCGCCTGGCCCTGCGCCGTGCTGAGATCGACGTTCACCGTCGGATTGGCCTTCTCGAAGGCCTGGACGATCGGGGTCATCACCTTCTCGTTGTTCCACGAGAAGTAGGTGATGGTGGTCTTGCCGCTGGATCCGCCCGTTCCGCCGCCGCAGGCGGCCAACGTGGCGGTCATGGTCATAGCGGCAAGTCCCGCGACGATCTCTCTTCGACTCCGCATCACATCTCCTGATTGGCTGGTGCCCGGCTCGCAGCGCCGATGGCTGACGTTCTGTTGAGGTGCCGGCGAGGTGTGGGCCGACGAGATATGCGCACTGCTCGGCGGCCGCTCACACGGCTGGGCCGACGTCCGCTCGATATCGGCAGGCAGGAGCAGCCGAAGGACGAGGGGTTTCTCGGCCTCGCGGATGCGGCGCGTCGTACTCCGAGGAATCGAGCGATACGTATCGCTTGCGTGCCGTGACTATGACATAGCCGTTAAGCCGCATCAAGGGGCTGTTGCGTTCTTCGTCGTTTCGAGACCTGTCGGCGCGCTTTCGTGACGTGCTCCGAGCGCCTCTATCGGCCCTCTTCGACGAACAGGGCGGTCGTGGCGCGACGCACCAGGCCCTTGGGCTCGACAAGTTCCAGGCGGGGTGGACCGTCGGCGCCCGCCAGGCGCTCGAAGAGCAGCTCCATCGCCAGAGCGGACACCGCGTACGGTCGGGGCGAGACATTGGTGATCGGCCGCGCGTACGACCGTGCGGTGTCGTCCGTGCAGAAGCTGACGAGCGAGACATCCCGGCCGGGGACGAGATTCCGGGCGTACAGCAGCCTGACCAGCCATTCGGTGACTCGCGGGGCACGGGCGATCAGCCCCAGCCTGCCGTCCCGGTGGGCGAGGAGCTGATCCGCGCAGCCGACCATGCCGTCCCAGCAGTCGGAGGCGCGCGGGACGACGGTCAGTTCGATTCCGTGCAGGGCGGCCCGGTCGCGGGCGGCGTCGTGGAAGTCGAGCACGAACTGGAATCGTTCCTGCTCGCCGGTGGGTTCTCCCACGACAGCGATGTGCCGGTGCCCGGTTATGGCGAGCTCGTCCACGAGCAGTTCGGCCGAGCGCCGGGTGTCGAAGTCGACCACGTCCAGGCCCTGCGGATCTCTCGGACGGCCGACGAGGACCACGGGCAGGCCCAGGTCGTGTGCCGCCGGGATCCTGTCGTCCTCCGGCTGGATGTCCATGAGGACGAAGGCGTCGCAGATCGAACGGCCGGCCAGGCGGGCGATGCCGTCCGGGCCCTCCCGCACCGTGCTCAGGACCACCTCGTAGTCGTTGCGCCGTGCCTGCTCGATGATGGTGTCGATGTACGGGACCGATTCGGCCGCATCGGCCTTGGGGCCGAGGTGCACGATCAGCGCGACCACGTTCGTCTTGGCGGTACGCAGCGTCCGGGCGCCCGCGTTGGGCTGGTAGCGCAGTTCGCGCATCGCCTGCTCCACCCGCGCGCGCGTCTCGGCGGACACGGCCCGCTTGCCGCTCATGACCGCGGACACCGTGCTCTGTGCCACACCGGCGAGCGCGGCGACGTCCTTGCTCGTGGGCGCTGACCGGCCGTTTCGCTGGTCCGGCGATCGTTCGTCTCGTGCCATGTCCCGATACGCTAGCCGACCCTCGCGCCCCGGAGTAGGCATCTTCCTGTGGCCTGGGTGTTGCGTGGATATTGCTTTTCTCCCGACTGTCTGCCCTAATGGCGATTCGTATCGCGCGATACGTATCGCGCTGACTGTCTGTGCGCCCGGCCTCCGGCCCGGCGCCTCCTGTCGAAGGTTGTGACGATGTCCTCCCATCCTGTGCCTGCTCCGCCTGCGGACATCCTCGCGGAGTACACCGTGAACGAAGCGGACCTGATCCTCGAAGCGGGCGAGCGCTGGTGGGGCGGCTCGGCCGTGGATGGCCTGCTGATGCCATTCGGCGAGCGGCCGTTCGTACGCGATCTCGGCGCCGCCGAGCGGCACGAGTCCGGTGAGGCCGCGCCGTCGAACCAGAGCAGCCCGCTGCTGATCTCGACGCACGGGCGGGTGATCTGGTCGGACCGGCCCTTCAGGTTCGCGTTCGAAGGCATCGAGGGCGGCCTGCTGCGGGTGTCGGGACGTGACATCCACGTCTACCGGGGCGGCGGTAACCTGCGGGAGGCGTACCGGTCGGCCGCCCGCCGCTTCTTTCCCCCGGCGGGCCGGGCTCCCGCACGGCAGCTGTTCACCGGGCCGCAGTACAACACCTGGATCGAGTTGCCGTACACGCCGACACAGGATGCCGTCCTGCGCTTCGCCGCGGACCTCCTTGCCGCGGGGATGCCCCCCGGTGTCCTGATGATCGACGACTCCTGGTCGCCGGACTACGGCACCTGGCGCTTCGACGGCGCCCGCTTTCCCGACCCGGCGGCCATGATCCGGCAGCTGCACCACTGGGGCTTCTCGGTCATGCTGTGGGTCGTCCCGTTCGTCAGCCCCGACTCCGCCGCCTTCCGGGAGCTGGAGGGCAAGAACCTGCTGATCCGGGACCGGAACGGCGACACGGCGGTCCGCCGCTGGTGGAACGGGTTCAGCGCGCTCCTGGACGTCACCAACCCCGCGGCCACCGCGTGGATGACGGACCAGCTCGACGCCCTCGTGGCCGAGATGGGTGTCGACGGTTTCAAGTTCGACGCCGGAGACATCCGCGACTACCGCGCGGACGACCTGACGGCCAGGCCGGCCGAGCCGGTCGACCTGTGCGAGGCATGGGCGCGGGTGGGGCTGCGCTACCCCTTCAACGAGTACCGCGCGTGCTGGCGGATGGGGGGCCAGCCGCTCGGGCAGCGGCTGCAGGACAAGCCGCCGCTGTGGGGGCCGGACGGGATCGGGTCGCTCGTCCCTGAGATGCTCGCCCAGAGCATGCTCGGCTACCCCTTCACCTGCCCCGACATGATCGGCGGCGGCGAGATCGTCGCGATGGGCGAGCAGGGCACGACGGACCAGGAGTTCTTCGTCCGGTACGCCCAGCTCGCCGCCCTCAGCCCGATGATGCAGTTCTCGGTCGCGCCCGCCCGCGTCCTTGACGATGTCCATCTCGCGGCAGTGCGCGAGGCGCTGGCCGTCCGCGCCTCCCATCTGCCGCTCATCCTCGGTCTCATGGACGAGGCCGCTGTCACCGGTGAACCGATCGTGCGCCCGATGGCCTACCACGCCGATGGCCTGGACGACGTCGCCGACCAGTTCTTCCTCGGCCCCGACCTCATCGTGGCGCCCGTGCTCGCGAAGGGCGCGAGGGAGCGGACCGTCGCCCTCCCGGCGGGCCACTGGCGCGGTGACGACGGCGAGGTCGTCGAAGGCCCCACGACCGTGCGGGTGCGTTGCGATCTCGCACGCATCCCGCGCTTCGAGCGTCTCACCCACGTCTGACGCACCGTTCGAGAAAGGAACAGGGGAGGGACACGTCCGTGGTGGGCGGCGGCCGGTGGCCAGCCGCCCTCAGGACGCTCGCAGTCGTTTGTCTCCACCGTTGGATCGCCAACTGACATAAGGAACACGCATGAGCCGCATGCGCACCATCGCCCGAGTACTCCTGCCACTTACCGCCCTGAGCGCGAGCCTGGTCGTGATACAGCCGGAGGCCCACGCCGCCTCCGTCGTCGTCTCGCAGGTGGCCAAGAACGGGAGCAAGGGCTACCTGCAGGTCGACGGAAAGCCGTTCACCATCAACGGAGTGCAGTCCTTCGGTGAATGGCAGACCTACGGCAACGGCAACATGAGCCCCATCCCCACCGACCAGTCCACGCGGATCCTTCCGCAGGACTGGCTGGAGAACACCTTCGAGAAGGCCGCGGCGGCCGGCTTCAGCACCATCCAGATCGAGCTCGCCTGGAACCAGATCGAGCCCACCACCCAGGGCGTGTACGACTGGACCCTGATCGACAAGTACGTCAGCTGGGCCAAGAAGTACAACCTGAAGATCGACATCGTCTGGTGGGGCGCCAACGGCTGCGGCGGAGGAATCCTCCCCGGCAGCACCCACGGGTTCATGACGTCCGTGCCCGCCTACCTTCAGGACCAGGCGAAGTACTGGGGCGACGGAACGAACGGCGAGGAGGTCTTCCCGTACCTGCCGATCACGGGAGACAGCCACTACGACGACGCCAACTACCTCTTCAGCAGCGAACGCACCGCGGTCAAGGCCATGTTCGACCACCTGGCGACGGTCGACACCACCCACCAGACCATCATGTTCCAGGTCTACAACGAGCCCAACAACAACACCTCGACCTGGACCACCCAGCACGCGCTGTGGCTCAGCCTGATCGACCAGCTGGGCGGGGCCGTCAAGAGCTCGAACTACGTCGTCGCCACCCGGGTCAACCTCTCCGGCAGCCGTATCTCCAGCGGCGACATCAACGCCCTGCCGAACATCGACTTCGTGGGGCCTGACGACTACCACTTCCAGGTCTCCGACATCGCCGCCGCGGTGAAGGACACCGCGACCAAGTCGGACATCGCCTACGTCCCGGAGACCTACAGCACCAACCCGGCCCTGTCCTCGATCGAGGCGACCGCCCTCGTCAACGGCGGGTTCATCAACTTCTGGCAGATGAACGACTCCTGGGCGGACTCCACCCACTCGCTGTACGGCATCCCCGCCAACGGATTCCCCAGCTACACGACCTGGACGCTCGGCACCATCCCCACCATGCCGCCGGGGACCCAGCGGATCAAGCGGTTCAACACCGCGATCAACAAGATGCCCCAGCTCGTGGCGACGGCGCTGCCGCAGGACATGGCCGGCTTCAACATCGCCACCGACACCCCCGCCACCAGCTACACGGGTACGTCGGTCGTCGACGGCGCCAAGGTCTCCTACAGCACCTCGGACGGGTCCATCGGTCTCGCGCTCTACGACAGCGCCAGCGACAGCTACTACCTGGCCTCCGACACCGGCACCTCGGCCACCTTCAACCTCGGTTCGGCGACGGCGACGGCGCAGGTCGGCTCCTTCGACAGCAGCGGCACCTGGGTCTCCACCGGCAGCAGGACCGTCTCCGGCAGCGGCGACATCCAGATCAACCCCGGCGAACTACTGAGGGTCGGCAACGTCACCCCGGTCAAGAACCTGGCGCTGAACGCTTCGGCGAGCGCGTCCTCGTTCTTCAGCGGACAGGGTGCCGCGCTGGCCGTGGACGGCAGTACCAGCACGCAGTGGACCGCGAGCGACGGCACGTTCCCGCAGTCGCTGACGGTGGATCTGGGCAGTGCGAAGGCGCTGACCGCGGTCCGGCAGCGGTTCGCGGAGACCGACGGTTCCACGTACAACTACACGGTGCAGGGGTCGACGGACAACAGCACCTGGACGACGCTCGTGGACCACTCGGCGGGTGTCACCACGAGTTCGCCCGTGACCGACAGCGTCACCGGCACTTGGCGCTACGTGAAGCTCACCGTCACGGGCGTCAACAAGAGCCACTGGGCCAACAGCAAGGAGTTCGAGATCTTCGGCCCGACCCAGAACCTGGCGACGAGCGGTTCGGCGAGCGCGACGTCCTCCTACACGGGGCAGGGTGCCGCGAAGGCCGTGGACGGTGACACCAGCACGCAGTGGACCGCGGGCAACGGTACATTCCCGCAGTCGCTGACGGTGGATCTGGGCAGTGCGAAGGCGCTGACCGCGGTCCGGCAGCGGTTCGCGGAGACCGACGGTTCCACGTACAAGTACACGGTGCAGGGGTCGACGGACAACAGCACCTGGACGACGCTGGCGGACCACTCCGCGGGTGTCACCACCAGTTCGTCCGTCACCGATTTCGTCTCCGGTACCTGGCGCTACCTCAGACTGACCGTGACGAGTATCAATAACAGTCACTGGGCCAACAGCAAGGAGTTCGGGATCTTCGGCTGAGCAGTACCCGCAGCCACCGTGGGGCGAGGCCTTGGGCCTCGCCCCACGTGTTTTCCGCCAGAGCGAGCCTGCTGGGGCCCGGCTCGGGACGGGACGGCCGCCGACGGTCGACCACCAGAGTCCCATGAGCCGTCAGCACAGCGGATACCCCAGTTGCGATCGAGGACCTCGACGGACTGTCGGCGATGCGCTCGCGGCCGTGGCTGTCGGCGGACGGGCCCTCATCCGGTTCGTGTCACCGATGGTCCGCCGCCGACGTGTCCGGCACGGTCCGGTCCCCGCAGACCGTCCGGTACGGCACGTCGGGGAGGTAGGTGCCCCACTGTTCCCTGGTGAGGTCCGCGCCGCCGACCCGGGTGCAGACCTGAGCGACGGACCGAGCGGGATCCACGGTGTACCGCTGGAGCGGGACGTGGGCGCTGCCGGCGTAGAGCGTGCGGCTGTCGGCGCTGAAGGCCAGCGTGTCGATGCTCTCGCCGGGGGTGGTTAGGGGGCCGCCGAGGGGCTGCTGGGTGGCGGTGTCCCAGAGTTGGAGCGTGCCCGCGTTGCCGCCCACGGCCAGGGTGCGGCCGTCGGGGCTGAACGCCACGGCGCCGACCGCTTCCGTGATGTTGTCGAGCGGTACCGGAAAGACATTCCGCAGGATGCCCGTGCGGTGCCGGAGCGTGCCGTCCCACAGGGCCACCCGGCCCGTCAGATCGCCGGCCGCCAGGCGGGAGCCGTCGGGGGCGAAGGCGAGGGCTCCGATCAGGTCGCCCTGGACCAGGTCATGGGCGACGGACCTGCCCCCACGGACGGCCCGCTCGTCGCTGACGAGGAGGCCGCCGTCGGGCCGGACGGCCAGATAGGCGCCGCCCCGGCCGGGCAGGACCGCGGTCCTGCGGCGGCGGACGGTGTTCCAGGTCTCGTTGCTCAGCTCGCCGAGGATCGTGGAGCGGGCGGTGTAGAGGGTACGGCCGCCGGGCCCCAGGGCGAGAGCGGCGACGCCTGAGGCGGATTTCGCGGTCGCTAGATCCAGGGTGGTGCGGGTGCGGTGGCGGGCCAGGTCCCAGAGGGTCGCGCGTTGCGGTGCCGCTGCCGAGGCCGAGGCGAAGACCCCGTAGGCGAGGGTGCTGTCGTCGGGGCTGAACGCCAGCAGGGGCGCCACGTCCGATGGGGATAGCGGCAACGTGGGGTCGGCGGAGACCGGCGGCGACGGGGGAGGCAGCGTCCGCAGGACCCGGCCGTCGCGGGTGTCGCAGAGCTGGAACCGGTAATCGGCACCGGTGCGTTCGGCGGTGGCGAGGGTACGCCCGTCCGGGCTGAGCCGTTCCGCGGCGACGGGATGTTCGAGCCAGGCGGCGGAGACGGCCGCCGTGAGGTCGAGGGAGTGGACCGTACCGCCTTCGAGGAAGCGCAGGACGGGGCGGTCGGGATCCCACGCGAGGCCGCCGTACACCAGCTGCTGGTTGTTCAAGGAGTACCGGAACACCGGCGCGTCGGGATCCGACAGTCTCCAGACCTTGATCTCTTGGTTGTCGGCGGTGGCGATGAAGTCACTGTCCGTGCTGAAGGCCGCGTCTCCCACGCCCGGGTCGTCGAGGTCGGCGATCCGGCGGCCCGACGCGACGTCCCAGACGCGCACCGCGTTCGCGGAGAGGCTCGCGAGCCGCGCACCGTCGAACGCGAGAGTCGCCTGGTCGGCGTCACAGCTGCCGCGGGCGTCCGCCCAGGACCCGGGCAGGGCGCGGCCGGTACCGGTGTCCCAGACCTCGGGGGTCTTCCCGGTGGGGCAGACCGCCACCAGCCGGTCGTCGGGGCCCGGGACGACCCTTCCCTGACTGGCGCCCCGGGTCTCGAAGAGCACGTGGCCGTCCGTGACGGAGCGCACCTGGTCCTGCTGGTCGTCCATCCCGATCTGCACGTAACTGCGGTCACTGGCACCGAAGTCCACGCCGGCGTTCACATCCGCCGGCGCGCCGGTCCAGTGGCCGGTGGCCGTGTCCCACAGCCGTACGCCGGTGCCGTCGTCGACGGCGATCACGCGGGCGTCCGGGCCGGCGGCGAGTACGCTGCCGGCCGGCAGCCGTCCCGTGGCGGTGCGGCGCCGGGTGGTGACGTCCCAGGTGCTCCAGGTGCGGCCGTCGACGTCGAGCAGGGTGCGGCCGGAGCGGGCGAGGAACAGCGTGGCCTGATCGCTCGCCGCGGGGGCCGTGAAGTTGTCCTGCTCTGGCTGGGCGAGGGAACCGAGCAGGGCGCGGCGGGACTCGGGCAGCGGGGAGACTCGCCAGGCGGCGAGGCCGAGCAGCATCGCGGTCCGCGGGTCGGTCGTGCGCAGGGAGTCGGCGACGGTGGCGACGCGGCGGGCGGCGGTGTCGATGCGTTGCCGCTCGCTGTCGCGGTGCTGCTGCCAGGCTGCCAGGCCGGCCACCAGTGCCACCGCCAGTACGGTGGACAGCGAGCCGAGCAGCACCCGGGAGCGGCGGACGGCGCGGGCCGCGGCGCCTTCCTCGGCCTTGCGGGCCTCCAACGCGGTCCGCAGGAACGCCCGTTCCGAGACGGTCAGTGAATCGTCGTCCGCGAACAGCTCCGCCGCGCGGACCAGGCGTACGCCCCGGTACAGGGCGCCGGGGTCGTGATCGTGCTCCTGCCAGGTGCGCGCCGCCTCCGTCAGGCTCCGGTGGCGCCGCAGTCGTTCCCGGTCCTGATCGATCCACCCACGCAGCCGGGGCCAGCTGGTGATCAGCGCTTCGTGGGCCAGCTGGACACCGTTCTCGTCCGCGGTGAGCAGTCTCGCCTCGGCCAGCCGTGCCACGATGGGCGGGACCTCGGGATCCGTCCATTCGTCCAGTTCGGCCCGGGTGAGCGGGCGCCGGGTGTCCGCGCTGCCCTGACCGGGCTCGATCAGCCGCAGCAGCAGCTGCCGGGCGGCGCGGGCCTGGCCGGGGGACAGCTGCGCGTACACCTCCTCGGCGGTGGCCGCGATCGCACCGCGCACCCCGCCGGCCGCCTCGTACGCGGCGAGGGACAGCAGCCGGCCCCTGCGCCGCCGCCAGGTCTCCAGCAGGGCGTGCGAGAGCATGGGCAGGGCGCCGGGCTGGTTGAGGACCTCCTCGACGATGCGCGCGGTCAACTCCCGTTCCACCAGGAGCCCGGCCGCCTGCGCCGGTCTGGTCACCGCCTCGCGCAGTTCGTCCGCCGTCATCGGCCGGACCGGCATTCCGGCGCCCCGCAGGGAATCCGCCAGGCCCGGTTGCTCGGTGCACCGGGCGTAGAAGTCGGCGCGTACGGCGATGAGCACGTGCAGCCGGCTGTCCGGCCGCCGGGCGGCGAGCAACAAATCGATGAAACGATTCTGCTCGTTCTGGTCCCGGCAGAGTGTGAAGACCTCCTCGAACTGGTCCACGACCACCCAGCTCTCCGGTTCGTCCTCGGCCGGCGTCAACAGGTGCCCGTACGTCGTGGCGGGCCTGGAGCCCGGGGTGAGGATCCGCAGTGCCCCCGGGCGGTCGCGGAGTGCTATCTCCTCCTGGAGACGCGGGATCAGACCGGCCCGCAGCAGCGAGGACTTGCCGCTGCCGGACGCGCCGAACAGCACCGCGAACCGCCGACGGCACACCAGCTCGGACACCTCCTCGACCAGCCCGTCCCGGCCGAAGAACAGCTCGCGGTGGTCCACGTCGAACCGTGCCAGTCCCCGGTACGGCGGCGAGGCGTCGGCCTCGTCACGTTCCGACACTTGCGCGGTCTCACGTTCCGCCGCCTTCCACAGCAGCTCCCACTCGGCCGGATCGCCGCCGCATGCCCGCACATACCCCTGGAGGACCGCCAGCGACGGCAGCCGTTCTCCGCCCGCCGCCTGGGCGAGGGCCGTCACCGAGAACCCCGCCGCCCGCGCCATGGTCCGGTACGGCGTACCGCCGGCGGCGCGCCGCAACTCCCTGAGCTCGTGGGCGAGCCGCTGTACGGGACCGGCCTCCGGGTCCACTGGTCTTTCGGGACGACCCACGAATCAGGCCTTTCGTGCAGATGGCGCCAACAACAGGCGAGGCGGCAAATGTATGAATCGCGCCGCGGGGGCGTGAACCCCGTATGCATGTGACATCGGCCGATATCAGCTGTCCAGCTGTGATGAACCGGTGCGCCGTACGGCCCCGCGGCGCCGGAGGAGGTTGTGTGCTCTGGTGCGAGCGGCCGCGGAAGGGACCTGCGGGATCAGGAGGACGATCTGCCCGCGGCGCGGCTGCTGTTCGGAGCTGCCCCTGCTTTGGCGTGGCACGTTGACCCGCTGCGGGGGAGCGTCCGACGAGAGCCGGCTACTCCCGGAAGACACCGCCTCCGTTGACGCTCCACACCTGTCCGGTGATCCACTCCGTATCGTCGGAGAGCAGGAACGCGATCACGCTCGCGATGTCGTCGGGTCGGCCGTGCCTGGGCAGCGGCAGTGACGACAGGATCCCCGCCTTCATCTCCTCGCTGAAGCTGCGCAGCGCGGTCTCCGTGAGGATCGCGCCGGGGCTGACCGCGTTCGCCCGGATGCCACTCGGGCCGTGGGTACGGGCGACGTGCCGGGTGATCGAGTTGATACCGGCCTTCGAAGCCGCGTACGCCACGCGAATTTCCTCACCGTACTGGGCAGCGCCCGAGGTCACGTTGACGATCGACCCTCCTCCGGACGCCACCATGTGCGGGATGGCGTTCTTCATCACGAGGGCGGTGCCGATCAGATTGGCCCTGTTGGTTCGTTCCCAGACGGACACATCCATGGTGAGCAGCTCCAGATCGCGGCCGGCGGTGGCCGGTGAGACGTCCGCCGCGACGTTGGCCACGCCGTCGAGCCGTCCTCCCCACTGCTCGACGGCGGTCGTCACCAGGCTCTCTATGGACTCCGCGTCGTACAGGTCGTAGTACCCGCTGGTCGCGGTGGCTCCGGTGGAACGGATCTCCTCGGCCACCGCGGCGGCGCCGCTCCTGTTCACGTCACCGAGGTGTACCCGGGCACCTTCCGCGGCGAGCCGCTTGGCCGTTTCGGCGCCGATGCCCGTGGCGCTGCCTGCGACGATGATGCACTTGTCCTTGAGGGTTCGCATTTCTTCACGGTTCCTTTCGAGTGCTGGTATTTCGACTGCGGATCGTCGTCCGCAACGGGGTTGGCGGTCCGGTTCGGCGGACGATCCTCGGGTCAGGGCGTCTGCGGACCATCGGGGACACCTGTCGCGCGCTCTCGGAGACTTCCGAGGCAGCTCGATGTTCGGATCGGTGTGGGCCGGAGGCGCACGCTCTCCCGAGGGCCGGTGGACGTTCTCGATCGTTCCCGCGAAGTCGGGGCACGACAGAGCCGCCAAAGTCCGTCACCTCGACCGCGATCGGTACGCCTCTCCTGCTGAGCCCCGGTCCGGCCTTCTGCTTGCCGTTCGGCCCGGAGCCGCGGGCGCGGAACCGAAGCCACGGCTGCCTTCTTTTTTTGGGGGGCGGGCGCCCTCGCCGGTTCCTACGAACGGCTCGTGGCGCTCCAGCGTGTTTCGGCGAACCGACGGATCTCCCCGGCGTGTTCGCGGTCCTCCGGAGCCTGTCCGAGGAACATGCCGTGTCCGCCTGCTTCGAACACGTGCAGTTCGGCCGGCACCCCGGCGGTGTGCAGCGCCCGGTGCATGCGCACGGTGTCCGACAGCAGTAGGTCCCGGGTACCGGACAGCAGGAGGGTGGGAGGGAAGCCGCTCAGGTCGCCGAAGAGCGGGGAGATGTAAGGGTCGCGCGGGTCGTGGCCGTCCGCGTAGAGCTGGGCCGCGGGCAACGCGTTGGCCGTCAGTACGACGTCCAGGCCGAGGTTGGTCTGCCAGGTGTCGCCCGCCATGGTGAGGTCGGTGGCGGGAGTGTTGAGCACCACCCCCGCCGGGAGCGGGAGGCCCTCGTCACGAGCTCGCAGGATCAGCGCGGCCGCAAGGTTCCCGCCTGCCGAGACGCCCCCGACAACGATCTCGTCGGGGCTGTGTTCAGCCAGGAGCGCGCGATAGGCGGTGAGGCAGTCGTCCAGCGGTACCGGGAAGGGGTGGTCGGGAGGCATCCGGTAGTCGACCGCCCACACCCGGGCACCCACCGTGGCGGCCGTGATCGCCGCGGTGGCCCGGCACATCGGACCGCTGCCCAGGGTCCAGGCCCCGCCGTGAAGATCGAGATACACGCGCCGGTCGCCGGAGGGCACCGCGGCGGGAGTGACCACATACACGGGGAAGCCGCCGAGATCGACCTCCTCGACGGTGTCACCGCTGGGTGCGATCGCGTCACCGAACTGTGCGAAGAGCTCCAGTACCGACGCCTCGTGGGCGGCGACCATCTTGCGCCATCCGTCCTTGTCCTCGACGGCCGGAATGGGTGAGGCGGGCCACTGGTGGGGCGGCCCCGCCTTACCCAGCGCGAGGACGGCCTGCGCCTCGCGGCTCACGGATGAGGGAACCGGGATGTCGCGCCCGGGAAGGCGGACGGCCGGGCGTTGCGGGTCACTCATGGCCATGCTCCTTGCTCTTGGTACGTGCGGGGGACTTGGTGAGGTGCGCGGCGGGCCGCCTGGTCGAGGCCGGGCCCCTTCGCCACCGGACGGGGATCTCAGCCGGAACCCCTGCCGTCACCGGACGGCTATGAGGCGACGGCCGACGGCTGCGCGATGCCGGTGAGGAGGAGGTCGAGCAGACGGTCGGCGTCGGCTTCGGTATCGGCCGTGTCCACGGCCGCGGGGCTGCGGGTGATCGCGCGGTAGAGCAGCGTGCCCCCGACGGTGTCGGCCACCGTGTCGAGGTCGGCGTCGGGACGCAGCTGCCCCTGTCGTACTCCGGCGGCGAGCCGGTCCTTCAGCTGCTCCCGACCAGGGCCGGTGAGGTGGTCGTAGAGTCGCGCGGCGTCGATGTCGCTGTCGACCGCCGCGGCGGTAAGGCCGCGGATCAGCCCGCTCACCGCCGGGCTGTCGAGCCACTCGAACTGCAGGCGCAGCCACTCGCGGAGATCCTCCGCCACATCGCCGCTGTCGGCCGGCGGAGCAGTCGTCGCCGTGAGGTGGCCGGCGAGTACGGCTTCGGCCACGACTGCCGATTTGGTCGGCCACCGCCGGTAGAGGGTCGGCTTGCTCACCCCGGCCCGGGCCGCGATGGCCTCCATCGTCATCCGCTCGTAACCGTGCGCGGTGAGCAGATCACGGGCGGCCTCCAGGATCGCCTGGTGGGCGACAGTACTACGGGGCCTGCCGGGTTGTTTCGCTGCCATGACACGACCGTAAGCCGGGTGTGGCACTATTTACAATACGTTCCGTAATTTAATTATCCCTCGGCATCGGGAGCCAGCATGGACAAGGGCATCGTGGTCGTCATCGGAGTGGGCGGTATGGGACAGGCGATCGCCCGCCGAACGGGAAGCGGGCGGCACCTGCTGCTCGCCGATCACAACGAGGCGACGCTGGAGGCCGCAGCGGACCTGCTGTGCGGCGAGGGCCACGGCGTCACGACGCGCCGCGTCGACGTCTCCGACCGGGACTCGGTGATCGAACTCGCCGAGACCGCGGCAGGGCTGGGGCCGGTCACGCACCTCGCCCACACCGCGGGCCTCTCGGCCGTTCAGGCGCCCACAAGGGCGATCCTGCGCGTCGATCTGCTCGGCGTGGCGCTCGTGCTCGAAGCGTTCGCGAACGTCATGGCACCCGGTGGTGCGGGTGTGGTGATCGCCAGCATGGCGGGACACATGGTCACCGGTCTGCCCACTGAGCAGGAGCGAGCACTCGCCGTCACGCCGACCCCCGATCTCCTGGCGCTGCCGTTCCTCGGCCCGGACGCGCTGAACGACTCCGGGGCGGCGTATTCGCTGGCCAAGCGGGCGAACATACTGCGGGTGCAGGCATCGGCCGTATTCTGGGGCGAGCACGGCGCCAGGATCAACTCGATCAGTCCGGGCGTCATCTCGACGCCGATGGCACAGGAGGAACTGGCCGGCGACAACGGGGAGCAGATGCGGGCGATGGTGGGGGCATCGGCGGCGAAGCGCCTCGGTACCCCCGATGACATCGCGGCCGCCGCGTCCTTCCTGCTTAGTCCTGAAGCCGGGTTCATCACCGGCACCGACCTGCTCGTGGACGGGGGCGTCATAGCCGCATTGCGCACACCGACGGACTGACGGAGGGCGGATTCCAGTCATCGTCGCAACACGGTGATCATTCCAGTGTTGCGACGAGCTTAGCGAAGAGGTTCGCGGGGGTGTTCCAGTTGAGGGTCTTGCGGGGGCGGCTGTTGAGTTCGGCGGCGACGAAGGCGAGGTCCTCGGCGCCGAACACGGACAGGTCGGTGCTCTTTGGAAAGTACTGGCGCAGCAGGCCGTTCGTGTTCTCGTTCGAGCCGCGTTGCCACGGGCTGGCGGGCTCGCAGAAGTAGACCGGGATGCCGGTGGCGCGGGTGAACTCGTCATGTCGGCTCATCTCGCTGCCCTGATCCCAGGTCACCGAGCGGGCCAGCTCGGCGTGGAGGCCGCCGAGGGCGTGGACGAGCGCGTCGCGGACCTGCTCGGAGCCCCGTCCGCCGGGCAGGTGGAGGAGTTTGACGTAGCGGGTGGACCGGTCGACCAGGGTGCCGATCGCGTACTGGTTGCCCTTGCCGACGATCAGGTCGCCCTCCCAACTGCCCGCTTTCCGACGGTCGTTGAGCTCGTCTGGGCGGTGGCTGATCAAGGTGCCGGGGTCGATGAACCGGGTGGCGCGCTCGTCGGGCCGGCGGCGTCGACGGCGAGCGGGCCGGCCGGTGCGCAGGAGGCCGGGGGTGCGTTCCAGGCCGCCGCGGTGCGGCAGATGGACGGCCTGGTAGACGGTTTCGTGCGCGAGGTGCCGCTCGGGCTCGTCCGGGAACGCGGTGCGCAGGGCCTGGCAGATCTGCTCCGGGCTCCATCGCCGGTCCAGGCGCTGCTGGATGAACTCCTTCAACTCCGGGTCACGCCGTATCTTGCCCTCCTTCGAGCGGGCGCGGCGTACGGCCGCCCGGCGCTGCGCCTGGAAGGGGTGGTACTTGCCGGTGCGCGGGTCGCTGTTGCGCCGTACCTCCCGGCTGATCGTGGCCGGGCTCCGGCTGAGCTCCCGGGCGATCGCGCGCAGCGAGTTCCCGGTCCGGAGCAGATCGGCGATGACGAACCGCTCGTCCTCGGCAAGGAACCGGTCCGAAGTCCCGTCGTGACGCCGCTCCTCGGTGATCGGCGCGTAGACGCGCTCGCGCCCGGTCCGGTCGACTTCCTTGCGTCCGTATCGCCAGCGAGTCCCGGTCCTGCGGTTGGTCCCCACCTCGCGGCACGCCGCCGAGTTGCTCATCCCTTGCGCCATGAGGCGAAGGTAATGATCACGCTTGTCCGCCAACGGAGCAGGTCCGCGCTTCTTCGATGTTCGACGCGGCTTGGCCATCGCAACACCCCGCAGGGTCAGGTGTTGCAACCACCGTTAGAACCCAAGTTCCCCAGGTGGGGCCGGTACTCACTCCTGAAGCCAACCCTCCTCCCCCTGA
>NZ_JBVJND010000065.1:0-19012 GCF_055583825.1 Streptomyces sp. NPDC104367
AGCTCTACCTCTCCGAGAAGACCGTGAAGAACCACATCTCGCGGCTGCTCGCCAAGCTGGGCGTCCAGCGCCGGGTGCAGGCCGCCGTCCTCGCCTCCCACCTGGAACGCATCGTCGCCGGGGAGCCGGCCGCAGGGTGACGGACGGGCGGCACCGCGACCGGCGGCAACACCCGCTCGCGGGAGGCCGTGAGAGACGAGGCGAGTCCGATGGAAGAGACGCTGTCGCTCGGCCGGATCGCGGGGGTGCGCGTCGGCCTCCACTGGAGCGTGCTGGTCATCGTCGTCCTGGTGACCCTCGCACTCGCCCGGGGCCGCTTCCCCTCCGCCCATCCCGGCCACCCGGCCCTGCTGTACTGGGCGCTCGCACTGGCGACCGCGGTCGTCTTCCTCGTGTCCCTGCTGGCCCACGAGCTGGCGCACGCGGTGGTCGCCCGCCGCAACGGGGTGGAGGTCGACGGCATCACCCTCTGGATGCTCGGCGGTGCCGCCCGGCTGCACGGCGAGGCGCCCACCCCGGCCGCCGAGTTCCGTATCGCGGGTGTGGGCCCGCTCACCAGCCTGCTGGCCGGCGGTCTGCTGGCCGGTGCGGCGGCGGGGCTGGACGCGCTGCACGTGTCGGCGCTGCTGGTGGAGGCGGTCGGCTGGCTCGCGGCGATCAACGTCGTACTCGCCGTCTTCAACGCGCTCCCCGCCGCCCCGCTCGACGGGGGCCGGCTGCTGCGGGCGTACCTGTGGCACCGCACGGGCGACCGGCTGCGGGCCACCCGGGGCGCGACGGCTGCGGGGCGGGCACTGGGCTGGTTCATGGTGGTCACGGGATTCATCGCGGTGCTGCTCCGGGGCGACCTCTCCGGGTTGTGGGCCGCCCTGCTCGGCTGGTTCCTCGTCGCCGCCGCCACGGCCGAGGCCCGCCAGGCGGAGCTGCGGGGTGTTCTGGAGGGAGTACCGGTGAGCCGCGTCATGACCAGGGACCCGGTCAGCGTCCCCGCCGACGCGACGCTCGCCGAGTTCCTGGCCGAGGGCCCGTTCGGGCCCTACCGGCATTCCACGTTCCCCGTGACGGGTGCGGACGGAGCGGTGATCGGGCTGCTGCCGGTCCGGCGCGTCGACGCCGCTCCGTCCGGGCAGCGTGCGGGAACCACGGTGCGTGAAGTGATGCGCCCCCTGTCCGACTGCGTCGTCGTCGCCCCCGAGGAACCGGTGGTGGACGTGCTCCCGCGCCTGCAGGCGAGCCCGGTCCGGCGCGCCCTGGTCCTGACGGACGGCCGTCTCACCGGCATCCTCGCCCTGTCCGACGTCGTCCGCGTCCTCACCTGGCCGACCGCCTCCGCGGGACGGTCGGGTCCTGCCGGGTGACCGGGTCGGCGCCGCTCGGACCGGTGCTGTCTTCGGCGCCCGGGGAGCGGTCTTCGGGTCGGTGAGGGCGCGGTCGATGCCGGGGATCTCCCGGTCCGGTCCGAACGGACCGCGGACGGCGTGCACGGCACCGCGCGCACCCGGCACCCGTCGAAGGCCGCCGTCGTGGATCGGGAAGGCGGCCGCCGCCGGCCAGGTGTGCCATCGCCGACGGGGAGGGCCCGGGGCCGCTGTGGAGCGTCGGTCATGGTGTCCCGCCGTTCTGCCGTCCGCGCGGTGACGGCCGGACGGTGTCGCAGAAGCCGTCGGTCGAGCCGCGGGGCGTCCCCGGTCGCCCGCCGGTGGTCTTGGGCCCCTCGCCCGCCGTCGCAGGTCACCGGCCGCCGTCCGCCGTGTGCGCCTCTTCGAGGGCGAGGCCGGCCCAGCAGCTCCAGCCGACGGGCTGCAGCGCCCAGAAGCCGATGACGCGGTAGAGGAACGTCGCGGCGATGGCCTGTCCGGGGGGCAGACCGCAGAGGACCAGCAGCGCGGACAGCGTCGCCTCGGCGATGCCGAGGTTCCCGGGCGTCAGGTGCAGGCTGCCGACGATCTGGGTGAGGGCGTAGGAGATGAGCAGCCCCCGCCAGGGCACCTCGATGTCCAGGGCCCACATCGCGGCGGCCAGGGTCGCCGCGTCGAACATCCAGTTCAGAAAGGCGTAGCCGAGCGGGCACAGCCAGGGCAGCGGCCGGGGCTCCGCTGCGCGGGCCTGGCGCACCACATCGGCGAAGTCCGACTCCGCTCGGCGTACGCGTGGGAACCGCCGGCCGGCGCGCACCCCGGCCCTCAGGAGCAGGCGGCGGACGGCCGCGAAGCGGGACAGGGCGAGGAGAAGCAGCGCGGCGAGGAGCGCAGGCAGCAGCGCGTCGGCCACCGGGCGCACCAGGGCTCCGGGTCCGGCCTGACCTGCCACCGCGACGCCGATGACGAACACGAGGAGGAGACCCGCCGCCGACGCCGCCCCCGCGGTCACCAGGACGGCGGCGGCGAGCACCCCGCCCGCACCTCGGCGGGACAGACGGCGCAGCAGCCAGGCCGCCGAGAAGGCCGCCCCGGCCGGCAGCACGCCGGCCATCGCGTTGGCGGCCACGGTGGTGCACGTCATCCTGGCCGTGCCCCACCGCACTCCCCCCACCCTCAGCAGCCACCGGGGCACGGCCGCGAAGCACAGCAGGGACGCCGCCTGGAGTGCCGCGGCCGCCAGGAGACCGGCCGGCCGCACGCGGGCGACCAGGTGATACGCCTCGGCGATCTCACGCCGCCGGGTGAGGGCGGCCACCACCGCGGCCACCACGACGAGTGCCGAGCACAGCCACCACAGCCGCCCCGGCCGGGTGCCCCCGCCCGGCTCGGGCCCGGCGTCCCCTGCCCGGGTCGCCCGCGGCGCCATGAATCGCCTTCGGAAGCCGGTACGAGGGGCGGACGCGGTCGCGGCGGCGGAGTCCGGGCGCCGTCGCACGACGCTCATCGCGCCCCGCCGCGGGCCGTCGCGCGACCGTCCGGCACCGGCGTTCCGGTTTCCTAGCCCCGGGCGCCGGAGTGCGGCCGCGCGACGGTGGCTCGGTGGCCCGCCTTGACGGCCTCCACCGTCGCCTGGTGCAGATCACGGCTGAACCGCTCCGACGCGCAGGGCACCGGGCTTCCGGTGAGGGTGAACCATTCCGAGGTGCCGGTGTACTGGACGGTCACGTCGGCCTCCCTGCCGTCCCAGGTGGTGTGGACGGTCAGGTCACCCGTGACGATGCCCGCCTCGTCGGTGAGTGCGCCGCCCCGGCCGGCGAAGACTCCCGGGGTGGTCCAGGACGCCCAGAGCATGGCGTCCCCCTTTCTCTCCGGGTACGGCCCGTGTTCCGGGCCGTACCGCCGTCCTCCTAGGCGACCGTGACGGTCTCGTCGAGGTAGACGTCCTGGACGGCGTGCAGGAGTGCGATGCCCTCGGCCGTGGGGCGCTGGAACGCCTTGCGGCCGGTGATCAGGCCGGTGCCGCCGGCCCGTTTGTTGATCACCGCGGTCCGCACCGCCTGGGCCAGGTCTCCCTGGCCGGCCGAGACTCCGCCGCTGTTGATCAGGCCGACGCGGCCCATGTAGCAGTTGGCGACCTGCCAGCGTGTCAGGTCGATCGGGTGGTCGGTGGTGAGCCGGTCGTACAGCAGGGGGTGCGTCCTGCCGAAGCCCAGCGCGCGGTAGCCGCCGTTGTTCTCGGCCTGTTTCTGCTTGACGATGTCGGCCTCGACGGTCGCGCCGAGGTGGTTGGCCTGGCCGGTGAGGTCGGCGGAGACCGCGTAGTCCACGCCGTCCTTCTTGAAGGCCGGGTTGCGCAGGTAGCACCACAGCACCGTGAACATGCCCAGTTCGTGGGCCCGGGCGAAGACCTCTGCGACCTCCCGCAGCTGGCGGTCCGACTGCTCCGAGCCGAAGTAGACGGTGGCGCCCACTGCTGCCGCGCCGAGGTCGAAGCACTGCTGGACGTCGCCGAACAGGATCTGGTCGTAGTGGTTCGGGTAGGTCAGCAGCTCGTTGTGGTTGAGCTTGACGATGAAGGGGATGCGGTGCGCGTAGCGGCGCGACACGGCTCCGAGTACCCCGAGTGTGCTGGCCACGGCGTTGCAGCCGCCCTCGACGGCGAGTTCGACGATGTTCGCCGGGTCCAGGTAGCGGGGGTTCGGGGCGAACGCGGACGCAGCGGAGTGCTCGATCCCCTGGTCGACCGGCAGGACCGACACGTATCCGGTGCCGGCCAGCCGGCCGTGGTCGAAGAGCGCCTGAAGGTTGCGCAGGACCCGGGGCGAGCGGTCGGTCCCGGACACCACGCGGTCGACGAAGTCGGGGCCGGGCAGTACCAGGTCCTCCCTCGGGATGCCCCGGGCGGAGTGGGTCAGCAGGTCCTTGGCCTCGTCGCCCAGCAGCTCTTGGATGTCGGTCATGGCCACCGCCTCCCGCGGTCTCCCTGTCCATCATCCGCTCGTGCGGACGTCCCGGCAGAGCCGGTCGGGTCCTGCGTCCGGGCCGAACGGCCCACGAGCGGGCGATCGTCCGGCCCGTCGGGGCTTGCGGACGATCCGGGGTGGGACAGTGGAGGAACCCGTGAGCGGGCACGTCGGGCGAAGGAGGACACGATGGGTCACCCCGTGCTGGCGGGCGTCGACGGATCCGGGCACAGTCTCGCCGCGGCCGAGTGGGCGGCGCGGGAAGCCCTGCTGCGCGGCGTTCCGCTGCGCCTCGTGCACGCCGCCCCTCCCCTGCCCGGCGACGCGCTGCCGGATACGGCCCGGGACAGACTGCGCGGCCTGGGCGAACATCTCGTACAGGGCGTCGTCGCCGAACTCGGCGCCCGTCACCCGGGTCTGCGGGTGCACGGCGAGCAGAGCGGCGACGCCCCGGCCGAGGCCCTGCTGTCCGCGGCCCGTGCCGCCGCGCTGCTCGTGGTCGGGGCACGGGGCTCGGGCGGCTTCGGCGGCCTCGCGGTCGGCTCGACGGCTCTGCGCGTGGCGGCGGCGGCCGGCTGCCCCGTCGTCGTGGTGCCCGCACACCGTCCCAACGGCGCCTGGAACGGTACGGGGCCGACGGGCACCCGCCCCCAGGTGGTGGTGGGTCTCGACGAGGCCCGCCCGGCCGACACGGCGACGGACTTCGCGTTCGCGGCGGCCCGGGAGCGCGGAGCGGTTCTCCGGGTGGTGCGGGCATGGGCCCTTCCCGCCGAGTCCGTGTCGCCCCGGACGCTGTTCGTGACCGAGGAGGACCGGGCGACCTGGGAGGACCAGGAGGTCCTGCGGCTGTCGGACGCCCTGCGCACCAGGCAGGCCGGGTTTCCGGAGGTGACGGTCCGGCCGGACGTCGTCCTGCTCCACCCCGCGGAGGCGCTCCTGAACACCTCCCGCGGAGCCGGCCTGCTGGTCGTGGGACGCGGTGGCGGCCGGGGCGCGGGAGAGGGCAGGCCGGGCCCCGTCACGCACGCCGTGCTGCACCACGCGGGCTGCCCGGTGGCGGTCGTACCGCACGAGAGCTGACACTCGCCAGTCCCCGGAGCGGTCCCGGATTTCGTGGGGTTCAGCCGAAGAACACCTCGAACTCGTCGTACAGCGAGGGATCGACCGTCCTGGTCCCGGTTCCGGCGTCGGGGATCGGGACGCGCACGATCCGGGTGCCGCTCAGGGCCACCATCGTCCCGAAGGCGCCGTCCCTGACCGCGTCGACGGCGTGCAGCCCGAAGCGGGTGGCCAGCCACCGGTCGAAGGCGCTGGGGGTTCCGCCGCGCTGGACGTGACCGAGGACCGTCGTACGGGCGTCGGTGCCGGTGCGGTGCGAGATCTCCCGGGCCAGCCAGTCGCCGATCCCGGACAGTCGCACATGCCCGTACTCGTCCAGCGACCGGTCCTTCAGGACCATCTGTCCCTCCTTGGGCACGGCGCCCTCGGCGGTGACGACGATCGGTGCGTAGTGGGTCTCGAAGCGGCTCTTCACCCACCCGCACACCTGATCGATGTCGAACGGCCGTTCCGGCACGAGGATCACGTTGGCGCCGCCCGCGACACCCGCGTGCAGGGCGATCCACCCGGAGTGCCGCCCCATCACCTCCACCACCAGGGTGCGCATGTGCGACTCGGCGGTGGTGTGCAGCCGGTCGATGGCCTCGGTCGCGATGCCGACGGCCGTGTCGAAGCCGAAGGTGTAGTCGGTGCCGGGGACGTCGTTGTCGATGGTCTTCGGGACGCCGACGACCGGGATGCCCCGGCGGCCCAGCTCGGCCGCGGCGCCGAGTGTGTCCTCGCCGCCGATCGCGACGAGGGCGTCGATGCGGTGCAGGGCGAGGGTGTCCTGGATGCGGCGCACCCCGTCCTCGTGCTTGAACGGGTTGGTGCGGGACGAGCCGAGGATGGTTCCGCCGCGCGGCAGGATGCCCCGCACCTCGGGGATGCCCAGTGGCACCACGTTCCTCTCGAGCGCGCCGCGCCAGCCGTCCCGGAGGCCGGCGAACTCGAAGCCGTACTCCTGGACTCCCTTGCGGACGGCGCTGCGGATCACGGCGTTGAGACCGGGACAGTCACCGCCGCCGGTCAGAATTCCTACCTTCATGGCTGCCTCCCCCTCCGTGGCTGGGTGAGGTTCTCCGTCGCTCGTGTGATCCATTCTGGGCGACGGCGCCCCGGGCTGCGACTCGCTGCTCAGGCCCCGGTGAGGAACGTGTGGGTGGCGCCGGTCCGGTGCCCGATGTTCGCGGTCAGCGAGACCA
Source organism: Streptomyces sp. NPDC104367 (assembly GCF_055583825.1). Classification (NCBI taxonomy): domain Bacteria; kingdom Bacillati; phylum Actinomycetota; class Actinomycetes; order Kitasatosporales; family Streptomycetaceae; genus Streptomyces; species Streptomyces sp. NPDC104367. The sequence continues at coordinate 6,628 of NZ_JBVJND010000065.1, forward strand.
CGCCGTCGACGTTCCCGGCGAGCCGCTCGATGATCGGGACGAGGCCGTCCCCCTCGACGGTTCCCCAGAGAGTCACCCGGCCCTCGTGCACCTCGACCTTCACGTCCGTGGGTGCCAGGCCCAGGGTGTGTCCCAGCACCTCACGGGCGATCTCGTCGCGGATGGCGTCGTCCCGGCGCAGGAAGACACGGAGCAGGTCGCCACGGCTGACGACGCCCGTGAGCCGCTCCGCCTCGTCCACGACGACCAGCCGCTTCACGTTGCGCAGGGCCATGACGCGGGCGGCCTCCGCCACGGTCCACTCCGGACGGGCGCACACCGCGGGGGCCGACATCAGCTCCTCGGCCCGGGACCCCTCGGTCCTGGCCCTTTCCCGTGCCTCCGGCGGACCGCCCTGCGCGGGGCCGACCGGGTCCGTCCGCAGGGAGCACTTGCGCAGCAGGTCGGCCTCCGACACCACGCCGACGGGGTGGTCCAGTTCGTCCACCACGGGTACGGCGGTGACGTCGTTGTCCGCCAGCAGCTTGACGATCTCCTTGTACGACGTGTCACGCCGGGCCCTGACGACCTGGTGGGTCATCAGGTCGGCGACGGTACGGTGCTGCATGTCGCGCCTCCTTCTCGCACGGCGGCCGGCCTCTCGTACGACGGCCGACGGCCGTCACCCCTCCAGCGTGGCCGGGCGCGGCTGCCCGGACGCAGTGCCACTCAGGCCGTGGTCGAAGGCCGGTCGACCCACGGTCGGGGCCGTTCGGCCCCCCACTGCCGCGGCCCCGCAACCGCCCGTGCAGACGGTCGGCGACGGCGGGTCCGGAGTCCGTCGCCGCGGGCTCCGTCCCGTCGCCCGCGCTCCGGGGACCGGGCCGTTCGGCCCCTGCCGAACCCCGGTGGAGGAGCGCACTGTGGGGAGCATGAGGGAAGGAAAGCGCGTCACCGTCGTCGGCGTCGGGAACGAGTTCAGGCGCGACGACGGTGTGGGCTGGGCCGTCGTGGCACGGCTGCGGGAGCGGGCCGGGGAGCGGCCGCTGCCGACCGGCACCGTGCTCGCCACGAGTGACGGCGACCCCGGGCGGCTGCTCGCGCTCTGGGACGGCAGCGGTCTCGCCGTGGTGGTGGACGCCGCCCACGCCCACCCCGGCTCACCCGGACGGGTGCACCGGCTCGAATGGGATTCCGAGCGGGTGGTGCCGCCTTCGGCCACCAGCTCCCACGGTCTGGGCCTGGGCGAGGCCGTCGGACTCGCGCGCGTGCTGGACCTGCTGCCGGAACGTCTGGTGGTGTACGCCGTGGAAGGCGCCGACGGTTCGTTCGGCACCGGGCTGTCGCCCGCCGTCGCGGCGGCGGTGCCCGGTCTCGTCGCGTCGGTCGAGGACGAGATCGCCCGTCACGTCGGCCAACCGTCCGGGGAGCGGCCATGACCATGCCGTGACCGCCCACGCCGGTGGCGCGATCACCCGGGTGGACGAGACGGAAGCACGCCGAACGCCGGACGTGCTGCACAACGCGGGCGCGGTGGTGGAAGGAGAACGGGGCGAGCCACTTCACCGACGGCCCCGGCCGGCCCGGGCGACGGCGGTGGACGACCAGGGCAGCGCACCCGGAACAGGAGGACCGACATGACCGCGACATCACCCCCGGCCGTCCTGGACAGGGCGGGGCTGGACTCGCTCGTCGCCGCCCTGGTGGCCGACGGCCGGACGGTCGTCGGCCCGACCGTGCGCGACAGCGCGATCGTGCTCGCCGAACTGACGTCCGCGGCGCAGCTGCCGTACGGCTGGGGTGTGGAGCTGGACGCCGGACGCTACCGCCTCGTCCCGCGCGAGGACGGCGCGGCCTTCGCGCACAGCTGCGGACCCCAGTCCTGGAAGTCCTTCCTGCGTCCGGCCCGCGAGCACCTGTGGAGCGCCGACCGGACCGCGGAGGGCGGTCTGTCCTTCACGGCCGCGGACGCCGAGCCGCCGTCGTACGCGTTCCTCGGCGTGCGCCCCTGCGACCTGCGGGCCATCGCGGTCCAGGACCGGGTGCTGACCGGCGGGCGGTTCGAGGACACCGGATACGGCAGACGCAGACGGCGGGCGTTGCTGATCGCCGCCGAGTGCACGGAACCCGGTGCGACCTGCTTCTGCGTCTCCATGGGCGGCGGACCCGCGGCCGACCCCGGCTACGATCTGGCGCTCACCGAGGTCGTCGACGAGGACGGCCACCGTTTCCTGGTGCGCGCCGGCAGCGAGGAGGGCGCCCGGCTGCTGACCGGGGTGCCGCACCGGACGGACGACCGGGTGACCGAGGCCGCCGCCCGCGGCGCGGTGGACGCGGCCCGGGACCGGATGGGCCGCTCCCTGCCCCCCGTGGACCTGCGGACGCTGCTGGCCGGGAGCCTGGCGGCCGAGCGTTGGGACGACGTCGCCGCCCGCTGCCTGACCTGCGGCAACTGCACGATGGTGTGCCCGACCTGCTTCTGTGTGACGACCGAGGAGGTCACCGACCTCACCGGCGACCACACCGAGCGCTGGCAGCGCTGGGACTCCTGTTTCGACCTGGACTTCTCCTCTCTGCACGAGGGCCCGGTCCGCTCCTCCGGACGGTCCCGCTACCGGCAGTGGCTCACCCACAAACTGGGCACCTGGCACGACCAGTTCGGCGAGTCAGGATGTGTCGGCTGCGGCCGGTGCATCGCCTGGTGCCCGGCCGGCATCGACATCACCGAGGAAGTCGCCGCGCTGGAGGCCGAACGCGGATCGGAGACGGAGCGATGACCCCCTCGACCGCCCTGCGTCTGGAGCACGCCCTGCCGGCCGGGCACCGTGAACGGCTGCTGAGGCTGGCTTGCGAGGTCGACCTAGCGCCGGGCGCCAGGCTGTTCGAGGAAGGACAGTGCGCCGACCGGTTCTGGATCGTCCGCGACGGCAGGGTCGCCCTCGACCTGCACATCCCCGGCCACCGCTCCCCCGTGATCGAGACCCTTGGTGCGGGTGACCTGGTCGGCTGGTCCTGGCTGTTCGAACCGTACGTCTGGCAGCTGGGCGCACGGGCGGTGACCCGGGTGCGGGCGTACGAGTTCGACGCCGTCGCCGTCCGGCTGCTGTGCGACGACGACTCCGTGTTCGGCCGCGACCTGTACCGCTGGGTGGGCCGGGTGCTCTCCCACCGGCTGAACGCGGCCCGTACCCGGCTCCTGGACCTGTACGGCTCGCAGAGCGGCGCGGACGGTGCGCGATGAGCGCCGTGCCGGTGCCGTACCGGGTGGTCGAGCGCCGCCGCGAGACCGCGGACGCGGTGACCCTGCGCCTGGACCCGGTCGGCGAGGCGCTCGCGGACTTCACGCCGGGGCAGTTCGCGATGGTGCACTGCTTCGGCCGCGGCGAGATCCCGCTCTCGGTCAGCTCCGTCCAGGCCACCGGAGGCCTCGCGCACACGGTCCGGGCGGTGGGCGCCGTGTCCGACGGGCTGTGCGCGGCACGCGTCGGAGACGTCCTCGGGCTCCGCGGCCCGTACGGGACCGGCTGGGAGCTGGAACGGGCGCGCGGCCACGACGTGCTGGTGGTGGCGGGCGGCATCGGGTTCGCCCCGCTGCGGCCGCTGGTGCTGCGCGCGCTGGCCGAGCCGGCCGCCTACGGCAGGCTCAGCGTGGTCGTGGGGGCACGCACACCGGCCGACCTGATCGCCCGCGAGGAGCTGGGCCGGTGGCGTACGGCCTGCACCGGGGTCACGGTGGACCGGCCGGACGCCACGTGGCGCGGTGACGTCGGGGTGGTCACCCAGCTGGCCGGGCGGGCGCCCTTCGACCCCGGCAACGGCTGGGCGTTCGTCTGCGGGCCCGAGCCGATGATCCGGGCCGCCGCGCGCGATCTCGCGCACCGCGGGGTCCCCGCGGAGCGGATCCGGGTCTCGCTGGAGCGGAACATGCGCTGTGCGACCGGGCACTGCGGGCACTGCCAGCTCGGTCCGGTGCTGTTGTGCCGGGACGGGCCGGTCGTCGGCTGGGACAGGGCCGAACCGCTGCTTTCAGTGAGGGAGTTGTGACATGAGCGCGGAACCAGGACGGCGTGTGCCGACGCTCGCCGTCTTCAAGCTCGCTTCCTGCGACGGCTGTCAGCTCACCCTGCTGGACTGCGAGGACGAACTCCTCGCCCTGGCGGGCGCGGTGGAGATCTCGCACTTCCTGGAGGCGTCCAGCGAGATCCGGCCCGGCCCCTACGACCTGGCACTCGTCGAGGGCTCGGTCAGCACGCCCCAGGACGCCGAACGGGTCCACGCCATCCGGGCCGGCGCACGCCGCCTGGTGACGATCGGCGCCTGCGCGACGGCCGGCGGCATCCAGGCCCTGAGGAACTCCGCCGACGTCGACGAGTACCGGCGGGTGGTCTACGCCCACCCCGAGTACATCTCCGCGCTCGCCTCCTCCACCCCCGTGTCGGCGCACGTGGAAGTCGACTTCGAGCTGCGCGGCTGTCCGATCGACCGGCGGCAGCTGCTGGAGGTGATCACGGCGTTCCTCGCGGGCCGCAGGCCCGACATCCCGGACCACAGCGTGTGCTTCGAGTGCAAACGGCGCGGCACGGTCTGCGTGACCGTCGCGGACGGCACGCCCTGCCTCGGTCCGGTCACGCACGCGGGGTGCGGGGCGCTGTGCCCCGCCTACCGGCGTGGCTGCTACGGCTGTTTCGGCCCGTCCGGTTCGGTGAACCTGCCCGCGCTGATCCCGCTGCTGCGCCGCGACGGCCTCGACGAGGGTGCCGTGGGGCGTTTCCTGCACACCTTCAACACCACCGCCTTCGACGCACTCGACGCCTCGGACACCCCCGACACCCCCGACACCCCCGACAAGGAGCCGAAACCGTGACACACCGCGGATCCCGTGTCCTGCACATCGGCTCGCTGTCCCGCGTCGAGGGCGAGGGCGCCCTCAGTCTGCGCGTCCACGACGGCACGGTCACCGAGGCCCGGCTGGAGATCTACGAACCGCCCAGGTTCTTCGAGGCGTTCCTGCGCGGCCGCGCCCACACCGAGCCGCCCGACATCACGGCCCGGGTGTGCGGGATCTGCCCGGTCGCCTACCAGATGAGCGCGTGCGCGGCGGTCGAGGACGCCTGCGGGGTCACCGTCGGTCCGGAGGTCCGGGAGCTACGCCGGCTGCTGTACTGCGGCGAGTGGATCGAGAGCCAGACGCTGCACATCTACCTGCTGCACGCGCCGGACTTCCTCGGCCGGGCGAGCGCGATCGAGCTGGCGCGCACGGACCGGGCGGCGGTGGAGCGGGGGCTGAGGCTGAAGAAGGCGGGCAACTCGCTGATGGAGCTGCTCGGCGGACGGGCGATCCATCCGGTGAACGTCCGGCTCGGCGGTTTCCACCGGGTACCGGCGCGAGAGGAACTCCGTCCGGTCGAGGAGGAGTTGCGACGCGCCCTCGACGACGCCTGGGACACCGTGCGCTGGGTGTCCGGCTTCACCTTCCCGGACGCCCGCACCGACGCCGACCTGCTGGCGCTGGCGGCCCCTGACACGTACGCCGTCGAGAGCGGCACCCCGACCGTGCTGCGCGCCGACGGCAGCACGGAGTCCTTCCCGCTCCGGGACTTCCCCGGACACGTGCGCGAGACGCACGTACCGCACTCGACCGCGCTGCACTCGCGGCTCGACGGGCGGCTCCATCTCACCGGTTCCCTGGCCCGGTTCGCGATCGGCGGGCACCGGCTGTCGCCGGTGGCGCGGCAGGCGGCGGTCGAGGCCGGACTCGGGGATCCGCACGAGGGGGCCGTGTGCCGCAATCCGTACCGGTCCATCCTGGTGCGGGCGGTGGAGGTGGTGTACGCGGTCGACGAGGCGCTGCGCATCATCGGGGCCTACGAACCGCCCGCCCGCCCGTACACCGAGGTCCCGCCGGTCGCCGGGGTCGGTCACGGCGCCACCGAGGCGCCGCGCGGCCTGCTGTACCACCGGTACGCGCTGGACGCCGACGGCATCGTCACGGACGCCCGGCTGATTCCGCCGACCGCACAGAACCAGGCCGCGATCGAGGAGGACCTACGTCGGCTCGCCCAACAGGCGATCGCCGAACACGACCCGGACGACGACGAGTTGACGGCGCTGTGCGAGCGGGCGATCCGCAACCACGACCCGTGTGTCTCGTGCTCCACGCACTTCCTCGACCTGACGGTCGTGCGCACCTCCTCGTCCGCGTCGAGCACAGAACGGCGATGAGGCACCTCGACGAGCACCGCGACCCCGTGCCGGTCCGGCGCCCGCTGAAGGAGTCGCCCGCCACCCGTCCCCGGCGGCTCAGACCGGCACCTTGGTCCGCCAGGGCATCGCCGAGCTGCTGCCCGCCGGGATGCGGATGATCCGCCAACCCGGCTGCCGGTCCGTGTGAGCCCGCCGAGGGCACCTGTGCCGCCTTCCACGGCCGGACGCGTCAGGAGCGAGCGTCCGAGCCTCCGCAGGACGATCCGAGTGCTGAACAGCGCGGCCCCGACGGCAAGGGTGGCCTGCCTGTCACGGGTCACGTCGGTCACCGCGTCCTCCGCACGGCCCGCTTGCCGCAGCTCGGCAGGTCTGCCCGCCCGGCCTGGGCCGTACGGGCCCGGCAGCGCACCGATCGGCCCTCCCCGGCGGCCGCTGGGGCGCGGAGGCTGGGATCGGCGGCCACCGCGGGGCGCCCCCGCCCGAGCCGCCGCGTCACAACCGGAGGTGCGTGCCATGACCGGTTCCGCGTACGCCGGGTCCGGCGCGTGCCACGGGCGCCGGTCCGTCCGGACCGGCCTCCGCCGCTTCCGTCAACGTCACCCGCACCCCGCGTCCAGGCGCTGCCGTTGCGCACACCGGACCGCGGGTGGTCGCCCCAGCGAGGACCGCTCATGAACCACACCCAGCGGAAACGGGAGTTCCGGCTCCCCGGCGCCGAACCGGCCCTCTTGGCGGTCACGGCCGCCGCACTGACGGCCGGCGCCGTCGCGTGGCTGCTCGGTGCCCAGGGCCCGGCCGACCTCTGCTGGGCCCTGGGCACGGTGGCCGCCGTGGTTCCGGCCGTCGCCTGGGTACTGCACGCGCTGCGCCGGGGGCAGGCGGGTGTGGACCTGATCGCGGTGGTGGCCCTGGGCGGCACGCTGGCCGTCGGCGAGTACCTCGCCGGGGCGCTCATCGCGCTGATGCTCGCCACCGGCCGCACCCTGGAGTCGACGGCGCGTCGGCGCGCCTCTCGGGACCTGCGCGCGCTGCTGGAACACGCGCCGCGCACCGCCCGCCGGCGCGTCGGCGCCGACGTGCGCACCGTGCCCGCGGCGGACGTCGTGCCCGGCGACCTGCTGGTGGTCGGCCCCGGTGAGGTCGTCCCCGTGGACGGCCGTGTCGCCGGCGACACGGCGGTGCTGGACGAATCGGTGCTCACCGGTGAGCCGCTGACCGTACGGCGGGAGGCCGGAGAGCCGGTGCGCAGCGGTGTGGTGAACGCGGGCGGCGCGTTCGAGGTCCGTGCCACGGCGACCGAACGCGACAGCACCTACGCGGGGATCGTACGGCTGGCCCGGCAGGCCGGGGCCGAGTCCGCGCCCGTCGTCCGGCTGGCCGACCGGTACGCGGCCTGGTTCCTGCCGCTGTCCCTGCTGACCGCGGGGCTGGCCTGGCTGCTGTCGGGTTCCGCCGTGCGGGCGGTGGCGGTACTGGTGGTCGCCACGCCGTGCCCGCTGCTGCTGGCGGCTCCGGTGGCCGTCGTCTCCGGTCTGTCGCGGGCCTCTCGGCTCGGTGTGGTGGTGCGGGACGGCGGGGCGCTGGAGGCGCTGGGCCGGGCCCGGACCCTGCTCCTGGACAAGACCGGCACGCTCACCGAGGGCCGTCCCAGGGTCCTCGACGTGGTCGCCGCGCCCGGCTGGCAGTCCGGTCAGGTGCTCCGGCTGGCCGCCTCGGTCGACCAGTACTCACCGCACGTGCTGGCGCAGGCGGTGGTGGACGCGGCCCGGGAGCGGGGGCTGCGGCTGTCCGTGCCGACGGACGTGTCGGAGGAGCCCGGGCGGGGCGCGGCCGGCACGCTGGCGGGCCGGCGGATGTCGGTCGGCCGGGTCGACCCGTCCGACGGGCAGCCGGACTGGGTCCGCGCGGTGGACAACCGGGCCCTGCTCGACGGGGCCGCCGTCGCCTGGCTGAGCGTGGACGGGCGGCCCGTCGGTGCCGTACTGCTGCACGACCCGGTGCGGTCGGACACGCCGCGGACCCTGCGCCGGTTGCGGGCGGCCGGCGTCGTCCGGCTGGTGATGCTCACCGGCGACCGGCCCGAGCCGGCGCTGGAGGTGGGCGCCGTGCTGGGACTGGACGAGGTGCGGGCCGGTCTCACGCCGGCCGACAAGGTCGCCGCGGTCCGCGCCGAGCGCGCCCGCGCGGTCACCGTGATGGTGGGCGACGGCGTGAACGACGCCCCCGCCCTGGCGGCGGCCGACATCGGTGTGGCCATGGGGGCCCGCGGCGCGACGGCGTCGTCGGAGGCCGCCGACATCGTGCTGACCACCGACCGGGTGGACCGCCTGGCCGACGCGGTCGCCGTCGCCCTGCGGTCCCGCCGCATCGCCGTGCAGAGCGCACTCGGCGGGATGGCCCTGTCCGTGGCCGCGATGGCCGCAGCCGCCGCCGGTCTGCTCCCGCCCGCCGTCGGCGCTCTCCTCCAGGAGGGGATCGACGTCGTGGTGATCCTCAACGCCCTGCGGGCACTGGGCGACGACCGGAGGGCGCGGCCGGCGCTGCGGCCCTCCACGGAGGCGCTCATCCACCGCTTCGCGGCCGAGCACGACGACCTGCGGGACGTGCTGGAGGCCGTGCGCTCGGCCGCCGACCGTCTCTCCGCCGACGCCGGACCGGAATCCCTCGCGGCGGTGGCGGAGGTGCACCGGCTGCTCACCGAGCGGCTGCTGCCGCACGAGCACGCCGAGGAGCACGAGCTGTATCCGGCGCTCGCCCCGGCCCTCGGCGGCCCGGAGGCCACCGCCACCATGAGCCGCGCCCACGCCGAGATCGAACGCCTCGCCCGGCGTATCGCCACCCACCTGACGCTCGCCGGTACCACCGGCCCCCTCGCCCCGGAGCAGCTCGACGACCTGCGGGCCTGCCTGTACGGACTGCACACCGTGCTGCGCCTGCACTTCACCCAGGAGGAGGAGAACTACTTCTCCCTCGCGCCGTGAGCACCGGCAAGGGACCGTTCGGCACGAGCCGGGATCCCCTCGGCCCACGCGCGGCACGACCGGTCACCGGCAGTGTGGAGGTACGGCACGTCCAGGGAGGCCGTGATGGAAGAACAGACCGGCAACAGCATCGTGGTGGGTGTCGACGGGTCCGAGGCGTCGCTGGCCGCGCTGCGGTGGGCGGCCGAACAAGCTCGTTCGACGTGCGCGGACGTGATCGCCCTGCACGCCCGGGAGCCGGCGGGCGCCCGGCTGGCGCCGTACGCTCCCGTGCCGGTGCTGCCGTCACCCGCCGAGCAGCGTGCGGAGGCCGTCAGGATGCTCGCGGCGGCGGTGCGGTCCGTCTCCGGCGCGGGAAGCGGGCGCCCGATCCGGGTCGTCGTGGTGGAGGGACCGCCCGCGCGGGTGCTCCCGGCGAGGGCCCGCGGGGCCCGGCTGCTGGTGCTGGGGCGTACCGCGCACGCCCAGCGGGAACTGCCCGCGCTCGGCGCGATCGGCCGCGCTTGTGTGCGCTCCGCCGCGGTTCCGGTCGTGATGGTGCCGGCCACCGCACCACGCCCGGCCCCGCCCTCGGCCGCCGCGCCGGAGCCCGAACGGCGGCTATCCGGCCGGCCGGCGCGGCCGCCCCGGCCCGTACGCACCGGCTGAACCGCCGTACGCCGTATCCACCGGCCGGCGCCCGGAGCGGCCGGACCGCGCCGAGTTCGCGTACGGCGACCGCTCCCGGCGGACCGCTCGCGAACCGCCTCGGGTACGGCTGTGGTGCCGGGCAGACCGGTCGGGGCGGCCGGGACGTTCGGCCCGCTCCCGGGGCCGGGCAGCCCCTGCCCGGCCGGGCGACGCGCGGCGAGGCTGGTGGTGCGGAGCCCGCACCACCGGGCGCGGACGCGGATCCGAGAGAGGTGAGGGTCGTGCTTCGCCCTGTAGTCGTAGGACTGGACGGATCCCGGGAGAGTCTCACCGCCGCCGACTGGGCGGCGCGCGAGGCCTTGCGGCGCGGCTTGCCGCTGCGCCTGGTGCACGCGGCCGAGACACCGGTCGCCGGCGAGTCGGAGCTGCCCGAGCTCTCGGCGCCGCGGCACTGGGCCCGGCGGATCCTGCGCGATGCCATGGACCAGATCAACGAACGCTACCCACGGCTGTACCTCAGCGCGGAGCAGATCGCGCCTCCCGCCGCCGAGGCGCTCGTTACCGCGGGCGGTGAGGGTGAGCTGCTGGTGCTGGGCAGCCGGGCGTTCAGCGGGTTCGGCGGGTTCCTGGCCGGTTCGGTCGCGCTCCAGACGGTGACCCGTACGGAACGGCCCGTCGTGCTGGTCCGTGCCGACCAGACCGTCGAGGACGAGCACACCCCCGACACGGACGGACACCCGTCGGCCGGCACGCCGTACCGTGCCGTGGTGGTCGGCGTCGACGCGGAGCGACCCGCCGAGCAGGTGCTCGCCTTCGCGTTCGAGAGTGCGGCCCTGCGCGGCGCACCGCTGCGGGCCGTGTACGCCTGGCGGCTGCCGCTGGTGCGGGCCGCGGAGGCCGACGCGCACCGGGCGGCGCAGACCGCGGCCCGGCGCGCCCTCGCCTCCGCGCTCGCTCCGTGGCGGGAGAAGTTCCCCGCCGTGGAGGTCGTCGAGCGGCCGGAGGAGGGACATCCGGCCCAGCGGCTGCTGTGTGCCGCCCAGGACGCCGGTCTGCTGGCCGTGGGCCGCCGGATCCGTCCGGCCCGGCTGGGCCCGCACACCGGGCCCGTCGCGCACGCCGTCATGCATCACGTCCGCTGCCCGGTCGCGATCGTGCCGCACGAGTGAGTCCTCCGGGGGCCGGGCGCCGATCCGCGGCGAACCGCCGCGCCACGTGCCTCTGACGGGATCCGGCCTCCGGGGTGGGGGCGGCGGTCGCCCAGGGGCGGCCCGAGGGCCACGCCGGCGTCGCCGGGCCGGAGTTCGCGGCGCTGTCCGGCACATGGTCTGGGCTCGGCAGACCGACAAAACATAGCCGCTCGCGTGATCGGCACGTTCTCCGTGATCGATCCGGCCCACCGCGAGGCGCCGGGCGGCTGCGGCTGCGGCGGCGTTCGCCGTAGAGCGACGACACGGCCGGCCCCGAGACGGGGCCGGCCGTGTCGTCCTGTGCTTCCGGTCCGGGAGTTCAGCGCAGCCAGCGGTTGCGGCTGACGAAGGGCAGTCGCGCCCACAGCCTGCCCAGGCCCCAGACCGTGCCGGCGCCCGCGGCCGCGAGAGCGATGAGGACGACGGCGTAGACGAGGTGGTAGTCGGCGAACGGGTTGGTGGACATGCTCACCGAACCGTCCGAGAGGTGCTTGGCCGGCGGCCACTCTGCGATCCACATGAACGCCATCATCAGGGTGCCGGCGAGCGCGGCGATCCGCAGGCCGACGCCCGCGACCAGCGCGAGGCCGATGCCGAGCAGGCCGAGCATGAACAGCCAGTCCGCCCAGCCCTGTCCGGCCCAGTCGTGGAAGGTCGACTCCATCGGGCCGGCCGCGACACCGCTCAGGAAGCCCTTCGTGGGCGAGCCGCCGTCGATCCATCCCTTGCCGGACGGGGTGGCGTAACCGAAGCCGAACGTCTTGTCCAGGAACGCCCACAGGAAGACGAACCCGGTCACCAGGCGGAGCCCGGCGAGCGCGTATGCGCTGGTCGCCGTCGCCGTCACCGCGGTTGTCGCCTCACCGGACTCGGACACCGTTCCCGCCCTGCGCAGCGACGGAAGGCGGAACCCCATGTGCCGGCGGGGGTGGTCGTGGTGGACTGCCATGATGGTCATCCCTTCCAAGGGGTGGTGCGTGGAGATCCGACGACTCTCGTTACGCCTTCAATGTCCCGCTGTCGCCACCGCTCCGGAGAGGGCCGCCCCGCCCCCTTCGAAGGGCCGAACGTCCCTCGCTCCGGGGGACCTTGAGGCCCCGTCAGTCGCCGACGGAGACGAGCAGCACAGGGCAGTGGGAGCGGTGCAGCAGGGCGTGCGCGACCACGACGCGAGTCGGCGGCGGTGCCGTCATGTCGTAGCAGTTGCTGTCCACCCGAGGTCAAATTCAACGGAGTCTGTACCGGGGCACAGATACTCTCGTAACCTGATATGTAGTGACGTGGTTACGGCCTGGGGGAGGCTCATGAGGGGCCTTGACCCCGGAGTTTGAACACGTCTATGCGGCTCGGGCCAGGGTAGTTGGTGTTGGGTGGACGGTGATCTCGTAGGTGATCGGGGCT
>NZ_JBVJND010000066.1:0-18955 GCF_055583825.1 Streptomyces sp. NPDC104367
ACGGACATCGAGCTCGCCGCATAACCCCAGCAACACCGAACCACACCAAACCCGACAGGGGTGCCTTGACGGAAGACATAGAGGCACCCCCCCGTGCCAGCAGCGCGTAGGGGAGCAGGGCGGGCGCGTTGTCGCGGCGCATCCCCTCGATCACCGTGTCCAGCGCGCGGCGCGCGAGGTCCCCCTCGTCGGTCCAGGACAGGCCCTGCGCTGTCTCCATCGTCAGCCGACGTTCCTCGGGGCCGGTTCCGCCGTGCGGCCGGACCTCCTCCAGCAGCGCGAGCAGGGCGGTACGGCCCGCGCCCACGTCGCCGCCCAGCACCTGCGCCCGTGCGTGCATCACGGCGGCCCGCCGGCGCACGGCGTCCCGCGTGTCCTTCGCCAGCTCCTTCCCGAGCGCGGCGATTTCGCAGGCGTCGTCGATCCGCCCGTCCATCGTCGCGGGCACCACCGCGGCACCGTACAGCTGCGAGGCGCGCGAGCGGTCCACCGGCTCCACCGTCCGGGCGGCGCCGACCAGCAGCCGGTGCGCGCGGCCGGCGTCTCCCAGCCAGGTGCAGATCTGGCCGCGCAGCAGCTCGATGTCCGCGGTGAGCAACGGGTCCCGGCTGTGCGCCAGCGCCTGTTCGCACCACTCGGCGGCGTCACGCGTCGTACCGCCGTAGAACGCGTCGTGCGCCGCTTCGAACAGCCTGCGGGCCGCGTCCGCGGGGTCCGGTGACAGCTCGGCCGCCCGGTGCCAGGCCGGCGCGGCGGCCGCCGGCGCCCCGCGCTGCCGCGCCCGCCGGGCGTCGGACGCCAGCCGGGCGGCGACCGGCTCGTCCGGGCCGGGCGCGGCGGCGGCCAGGTACCAGGTCCGGAGTTCGCCCGAACTCAGGTCCGCCAGCCTTCCGTAGACCTCCAGCCGCCGGGCCGTGGCGCACTGCCCCAGCACCACAGGGCGCAGTACGGGATGCCGCAACTCGCAGGCTCCGCCCCGCAGTCGTACCAGCCCGGCCGCCTCGGCCGGGTCCAGATCGGCGGCCGTGAGCCCGTCCGAAGCCAACGCCCGTTGCAACAGCGGCCATTGCGGAGTCCGGCTGGCCGCGACGTACACCAGTGCCTCCCGGCCGCGCGGCGGCAGCATCCGCAACTGCCCGCGCCACGCCCGCTCCACCAGCGGCCCGGGCGCCTCCCACGAGTCGTCCCACGGCTCGGCGCCGCACGCCCGCGCCCGGTTCAGTGCCGCCGCGTACTCCACCAGCACCAGCGGGTTGCCGCCCGCCAGCCGCACGATCCGGCCCGCCGCCCGGTCCGCCCGGCCGAGCGCCTGGCGCCGCAACAGCGTCCAGCACTCGTCGTCCGTCAGCGGACCCAGCGTCGTGTGCGGCACACACTCCCGGACCCGGTCCTCCTCCCGGCCCCCGCGCGCCGCCATGACCAGCGCCACCCGCTCCGTGCCCAGCCGCCGGGCCACGAACTCCAGGACCTGGCGCGAGGAGGGATCGGCCCAGTGCAGGTCGTCGACGAGCACCAGCAGCGGGCGCGCCTCACCGGCCGCCGCCAGCACCCCGAGCGCGCCCGCGCACACCGCGTACGGGTTCGCCCCGGCCGCGTCCGTGTCCGTGAGCGCGAGACAGCCCTCGACGGCCCTGCGCTGCGCCGGCGGCAGCTCGCCGAAGCGGCGGCGGAGCGGCAGCAGCACATCGGCGAGCACCGCGTACGGCAGCACGGCCTCCGACTCCACCCCGCAGGCCCACAGCACCCCGACGTCCCGGCCGCGCGCGACCGCGTGGCGCAGCACCGTGCTCTTGCCGATCCCCGGCTCACCGCACAGCAGCAGCGCGCCACCCCGCCGCGGCAGGGCGTCCACCAGCCCGTTCACCAGTTCCCGCTCGGAGTGCCGGCCGACCGGGGAGTCATCCGGCGCGGGCACCGGAGCGCGGTCCGCCCCGCCCGCCGGCACGCCGGTCGTCGCCCGTTCCCTCATGACGCCCCCGTCCGCCCGCCGCCGCCCCGCGGTGGTCCGTCATCTCCCCATGCTGCCCCCGCAAGGGCGGTCGGGGAGAGCGGTCGGGACGGTCTTACGACCGCTTCCGTACGGTTTCGACCGCCCGGTGCGCCCACGGCGCGTAGGACCTGCGGGCGCATCCGGCGCCGCCCGTGCGGCGGCCGGCGTAGGCGTCCCGGCCGGTCCGCAGCTCAGGCGCCCGGCGTACCGACTCCCCGGCGGAGGCAGGGAGTTCCCCGAAGCCGCGCCAAGGGTGCTCGGCAAGACTCCCGTGTCCCCGGACCGGAAGGGCAGGAGACATGGCTGAGCAGGGACAGTTTCGGCGGGTGATCACGAACCTCACGCACGGCGGGCACGCGATCTCCGACGGCGCGGACGAGGCGGAGAAGACCGCCCAGACCCAGGAGAGCCTGAGCATGCGCGGCGCGGTGGTCCAGGGGTCCGCCGACGCCGCCGCACACGTCGGCACCACAGCCTTCGACTACTTGTTCCCCGACCTCGCGAGGAGGTTCCCGGACCGGCACCTGCCGCAGGACGATGTCGCGAAGGTGGTCAAGGCGCTGCTCGCGCTGGGCTCGGCGATGGTGGAGACCCCGGACGAGGCGGCCGCCCCGGACGAGGCGGCCGCCCCGGAACTCAACTCGCCGATCCCGCCGGTCTACACCTACTGGGGTCAGTTCGTCGACCACGACCTGACGGCCGCGACCGACCGCGACCTGGTGATCAGCATCACCGACGAGAACCCGTCGCCCGTGCCGCCGAAGGACGTGGTCAAGAAGCTGGAGAACCTGCGCATCCCGGCCCTGAACCTCGACTCCGTCTACGGCGACGGACCGTTCGCACCGCCCGTGACGACCCCGGCCTGCCCGAACGCATCAGGAACCTGCTCAAGCAACTCGCCCAGCGCAACCTCCTGCGCGGCTACCGGCCGGCCGCCCCCACCGGGCAGGCGGTGGCCCAGGCCCTCGGCGTGACCCCCCTCAGCCGCGCGGAACTGGAGCACGGCACCAGCGACCCGGTCAAGAACGCCCTGGCCGCGGGAGGCCTCTTCGAGCGGACCCCGCTCTGGTTCTACGTGCTGAAGGAGTCGGAGGTGCGGGAGCTGGGCCGGCGCCTCGGCGAGGTCGGCAGCCGCATCGTCGCCGAGACCATCGTCGGCCAGATCCGCAAGGACCCCGGCTCCTACACCCACCAGACGAGCTGGACCCCGGCCAGGGGCGTCCGCCTCCCGAACGGCCGCCCGGTACGCACCATCACCGACTTCCTCCGCTTCGCCGGCCTCCTCTGACCGAGATCGGTCACGGCGCCCGCCCCTGGCCGGCCGTCCGGCGGATCAGGCCGGCCGCACCGGCTTGCGCCAGACCGAGATGTGTTTCGTGGAGTGTCCGGTGAACGGGGCGCCGTCCCAGTCCGCCACGCGTCGTTCCAGGGCGAGGCCCGCGATGCGCGCCATCAGGTCCAGTTCGGCCGGCCACGCGTACCGGTGGCGGGAGGCGTCGCGGCGGTAGCGGCCGTCGTCGGTGTCGCGGGTCAGGTGGTGCGAGACCAGGATCTGCTCCGCCAGGTCGAAGGTGTCGAAGCCGAGGTGCCCGTCGGAGAGGTCGAACGGCACCGCCACCTGACCGGGCGCCAGCAGCCTGAGCGGCGGCACCCCTAGCTCGATCACGAACCGGCCGCCGGGAGCCAGATGCCGGGCCGCGTTGCGGAAGCACTCGACCTGTTCGTCCTGGGTGAGCAGGTTCGAGATCGTGTTGAAGACCAGGTAGACCAGGGTGAACTCACCGGGCACGGTGGCCGTCGCCATGTCGCCGATCACGACCGGCAGCGTCCGTTCGTCGGCCTTCCGGCGCAGGACGGCCGCCATGGGCCCCGAGAGCTCGATGCCCGCCACGGGCACACCGCGCTCCCGGAGCGGAACGCCGACCCGGCCGGTCCCGATCGCGAACTCCAGGGCCCGGCCGGCGCCGGCGAGTGCGGCCAGGAAGTCGACCGTCGGACCCAGCACGGCGGCCGAGCTCATGTCGGTCGACTCCGCGTCGTAGCGCTCCGCCGTCGCACGGCTCCACAGTTCGCTGCTCGTCACGGGCGGCCACTCTGCCGCGCGAACCGGGGCGCCGTCCACGCGGTTTTCTCCGGCGCGGCGGCCGGCGGCGACTGGTCCGGGCCCGGGACCAGGCCCAGCCGCTGGGCGTGCAGGACGGTGCCCAGCCGGTCGCGGGTGCCGAGCTTGCGGTAGATGTTCTCGACGTGCTTGTGCACCGTCCGCGCCGAGATGCCGAGCCGTCGGCCGATCGCGTCGGCGGTCAGCGCGTCGGTGAGCAGGTGCAGGACGGTGAGTTCACGGGGCGTCAGCGCGCACTCCGCCGCCCGCTCCTCCGGGTCGTCCGTCGCCGTCGCGGCCAGCCGCCGCCACTGCTCCAGCAGCCGGCGCTGCCCGTCGACGGCGGTCAGCAACGGCTGGGCGCGCTCGGCGATCCTCACCTCGTCGTCGGAGAAGTCCGCACCCGAGCGGTAGACCAGGCATCCCGTGATCGGCGCGACGGTGCCGGGCAGCGGGAGCGCCAGCACCTGATCGAGGTCCAGCGCGCCGCCGAGGACCCGCGCGGTCTCGCTCACCCGCCAGGCCCGGCCCACGAGCCGCCCGGCCGTGACGGGCGTACGGCCGAGGCCCGCCGCGTAGTGGTGGGCGAACGGGTAGCCCGTGCGCAGCACGTCCAGCGCCTCGTCGCCGACCCGGCCCAGGTCCGCCGCGGCCGCCGGTGACAGACCCAGCGTGCCCTTGCCCTCGCTCCATTCGTCCAGCTTGTAGATGAGCGTGTCCCCGCCGCACAGGTCGGTCAGGGCGTCACCGAGGAGCGGCCACAACCGCTCGGGCTCACGTTCGTTGAGCGCGGCCACGGCCAGCGCGGTGAGACGTTCGTAGGCCCTGTCCAGCCCGAGTACCACGAGTTCCTCTCTGCCCCTGCCCCTACGCAGTTATACGCATACCCCGGCAACAGTCAGGTGTCGCATGCTTCAACCGGGAGCCGGCACCGCGGGCGCGGGCTCCGGCCACGCGGGCCGCCGGCACGGGGGAGCGGCGGCCCGCGTCATGCCGTCGTGCGGGCTCACCCTCCCCACGCGGCCGCGCACAGCGCCCGGTCGACCTCGTCCGTGTACCGCGCCGCGGTCAGCCACGCCGTCGCGAACCGGCCGGTGTCCGCCGGCAGGAGGCGGCCGAAGGCGTCGCGCGAACGCTCCGCCGCCGCGCCGAGCAACGCGTCGAGGACGTCACCGGCCGTACCGAGACCGTTCCGGTCCAACTGGCGGGTGTCCACGGACGTGTCGCCCGGGAAGGCCAGCACCCGGCGTCCTCCCGAGGCCGCCTGCTCGACCCGGCGGCGCAGCAGGTGCAGGGGCGCCTCCTGGGGCGGCGGCACGGTGACGGACGGACCGGGCGCCGGCAGGTCCGCGTGCTGGAGCCGGTCCAGACCCAGGTCGACACGGTTCCCCGCGAGCGTCGGGTGCTCGGCCGCGAGCAGCTGGGCACGGGCGTGCGGGGCCGGTGCGAGACGGGCTGTCACACGCAGCCGGCTCCCTCCCGCGGCGGCCAGCAGCCGCAGGTTGTCGCGGTGCGGGAGCGCCGGATGGTCGTGTGCCGCCGTCAGCCGCAGCGGTGTGCCGTCGCAGTCGGCCAGCAGACAGTCGCCCGCCGCCTCGCGCACCGCGCCGACCAGCGTCACCTCCAGGAACAGCAGGTCGTGCCCGCCGCCCAGACACCGCGCCACCTGCTCGGCCACGGGCACCGCCCACAGCCGGTCCAGCGGCTCGGCCCGCCACTGCGCGCCGGACGCGCGCACCGCCCGTACCCCGGCGCCCGCGCCCAGCCGCCCGGTCGGCGACACGGTCGCCCCGGACACCGCGAGGCCCGCCCGCGACAACTCGCGGTGCGACAGCGCCGTGTCGCCGATGCGCACCGCCCGGTCGGCGGCGCCCACCGCCCGGCCGGGGCCGCCCGGGGCCACGTCCGAGACGGTGTACAGACGGCCCTCCGCATCGGCGGTCCAGGTGACGGCCCCCGCGTAACCGCTCGCGGTCAGCACCGGCTCCGAGAACAGCCCGTACAGTCGCAGCGAACCGTCCGGGGTGTACGGCTGCCGTGCGGTGCCGCGCAGCCGGGTCAGCTCCGGGCCGGTGGCGGAGGGGATGCGGTGGGCCACCGACAGGGCCTCCGTCAGGGCGGCGACGAGGTCGGTGAGCCGGAACGCCGGGTCGGCCGCGCGGGCCGCGCGCAACGCCGTGACCACGGAGACCGCCGCCGCGGCGGCCCGGGGGAGCCCCGCGAGGCGCGCGGTGTGGGCGGCGCGCAGCAACTCGGCCTGGAGCACGGCGCCGGCACCGTCCGTACCGGCGTCGAGCACCGCGGCCCCGGCCGCGAACAGGGCTCGCGCGGCCGCGTGCTGGGCGGGGGTCGCGGACGACTCGGACTCCGGCTCGGATTCGGACACCTCTGACACGGGTGCGCCGTGGGTCGGCTTCGGGGGACCTCCGGACGCGGACGCGGATGCAGCCGAGGAGGCGGATGCAGTCGAGGAGGCGGATGCAGTCGAGTCCGGGGCCGAGTTCGGGTCCGGGTCCGGGGCCGTGGCTGAGGGTGCCGTGTCCGTGTCCGCGACCGGTGCCGCCGAAGCCGCCGCCGCCCGGTGCAGGCAGTCCGGGGCCAGCAGACAGCCGCAGCGGATGGCCGCCACGTCCGCCACCACGCCCCCGGGGGCGTGCAGTTCGAGCTGCGACCCCTCGTCGTCGACGGTCATGCGTACCGTGTCGCCGTCCCGGACGACCGGGCGGTCCGCCAGCTTGGCGACCCCCGCGTCCAGCCGCTTGCGCAGCCGGGGCGTCAGCGCCGCGACCAGCTCTGCGGTCACCGCCGGTGCGACGGCGGGCAGTTCCGTGCTCATGCGATCTTCTCCCCTACCCAGCGGGCCAGTTCGAGCGGACTGAGGGCGGCCACCGGCATCCCGGCGCCGACCAGCTGTCCCGCGACCCCGGTGGAGTAGCGGGGGCGCCCCGAGTCGTCGAGGCTCGCACAGCCCAGGACGTGACAGCCCGCCCCGACCAGCGCCCGGACCTCGGCGAGCAGTCCGCCGACCGGATAGCCCTCCTCGAAGTCGCTGACCACGACCACGAGCGTGCGGGACGGCACGGTCACCAGCTCCCGCGCGTGCCGCAGCCCGGCGGCGATGTGGGTGCCGCCGCCGACACTGACCTCCAGCAGCAGCGACAGCGGGTCCTCGACGTGGTCGGTCAGGTCGATGACCTCGGTGGAGAAGGCCAGGAAGTGCGTCGACAGGGTCGGCACCCCGGCCAGCACCGAGGCGGTGAGCGCCGCCCAGACCGTCGACGCCTCCATCGAGCCCGACACGTCGGTCACCAGGATCAGCCGCCAGTCCGCCGCCCGCCGTGCCCGGGTCCGGAAGACGGGACGCTCCGGGATCACCTGGACCGTGCCGTCGGCGGCGCGGCGCGCGGTGGCCAGGTTGGCCCGCAGCGTACGGGGCAGGTCGAGGCCGCCGCCCGGGCGCCGGCTGGGGCGCGGCAGGGCGGTGCCGTGCAGCGCGGGACGCAACCGGGTGGCCAGCTCCCGCGTCAGCGCGTCCACCAGCCGCCGGACCAGCGGGCGCAGCGCGGCCAGCCGGGCCTCGGGCAGCCCGCCCGCGTGCCGCAGCACCGACCGCAACAGGTCCACCGAGGGCCGCACCCGCTCCGGATCGAGCTCGGCCAGCACGTCCTGGCGGCCCGTCGAGGCGGCCGCCGCGAGCACCTCCTCCCGGATGCCCGGCCCGAACAGCGCGGCCAGCTCCTCCGACCACTCCCGCACCCCCGGATACGGCGCCTCACGGCCGCGCCCGCCGACGAGGTCGCCCCGGCTGCCCTCGCCGCGCCCGCTGCCGTACAGCTCGTCCAGCGCGGTCGCCAACGCCCTCGCGGACTGGGGCAGCCGGTCGGCGCGGCGGCCGAGCAGCAGCCGCCAGCGGTCGGCGGGGGAGAGGCGGTTCGCCTCCGTGGCCGGGGCGGTGACCACGGTTCCCGGCTCGGGGAGTTGTGCCCGGGGCGGGGGCAACAGGCCCAGTGCGCGCAGGTTTTCACGGGCGGCGAGGTCCGCGTGGGTCCATGTGGCCAGCGCCACCGGGTCGATCGCTCCGGTGTCGGCCACGCGGTCGGTGCCCAGACGTGCCTCGACGCCGGTGAGCAGGCGCTCGCGGTCGGCCGGGCTCAGCGTGTCGAAACCGCCGCGCAGGGCGGGAAGCCGGTCGAGGAAGTCCCGGTCGGACAGCTCCGCCACCCGGTTCACGAGGGGTTCCAGCGCCGGTGCGGCCGACTCCAGCAGCCGCCCGGCGGCCGCCAGCAGCCCGGCCAGCCGAGCCGTCAGGGCCGTCCGCGAGTCGGCGTCGACGGCCCCGTCCACCCAGGAGGCGACCCGGCCGCCGAAGTCCTCCGGATCCTCCTGGCCGAGCAGCACACGTACGGCTCCGGCGGCACCCCGCATCAACGGCGAGCCGCCGGCCGCCAGCCGGGCCAGCGCGTCCGTGAGCCGGATGCCGCCCAACAGGTCCGCCCGGTGGGCGAGTTCCAGCAGGGCCCGGGCGTCCGCCGGGTCCTCGGAACCGGTGAGCCCGTCCACCTGGCGCACCGCGGCGGAGGTCAGCAGCTCGGCGACGGCGACGACCTCGGCCGTACGGTCCCCGTCCGCGTCGAGCCCCGCGATGTGACCGGCCCGCAGCCGGTCCAACAGGGCCAGCCCGGCGAGGAGTTCCGGCAGGGTGCCGGAGTCCGGGAGCACGTCGGCGCTGTCGCCGAGCCGTTCGTCCACGAGCCCGGGCAGACCGCACCGGGCCGCCTGCTCCAGGCCGTCGAGCACCTGGGCGGCCGTCGGTCCGCCGGCGTCCCGCTCCCTGCGGCTCAGCTCGCGCAGCAGCCCCTCCGCCGCCTGGACCAGGGTGACGCCACGGACCCCGGCCGCCGTCAGCATCGCCGCCGTGGCCGGTGTCCAGCGGACCTCCCAGCGGGAGGTGAGCGCGTCGGCGCCGCCGGTACCGGTCACCGCCCTGGACTCGGCGTACGGCACCGAGCACAACTCCAGTCGCCGCAGCAGCAGTTCGCGGCGGCGGTCCAGGTCCGAGCGGAGCGGGTCGAGCCGGAGGTCGCGGGCCGCTGCGGAGCCGCCGTCCGCCGGGCCGGGCAGGTCGAGTTCGGCGAGCTCGGCCTCCACGTCGGGGGCGAGACCGCTGCGGGGCGCACCGGGGGCCGGGCGGCCGAAGCGGTTGCCCACCAGCACGCTCTCCATCGCCCTGGCGACGGCCCGGCCCCTGCCGTACGGCTCGCCCTGCGCCAGGACCGTCTGGACGGCCTCGACCAGCTCGCCGCGGCCCGCGGCCGGGAGGCCGCGGAGGCGGGCGAGGTCACCTGCCAGGCGGGTGATCTCCCTGGCGTCGGCCGGGCCCGAGGGGTGGCCCTGCGAGCGGAGCTCCGCGCAGATGCGGACGGCGGCCCGGGTCAGCGTGTCCGCCAGGACCGCAGGGTCGCCGGCCGCTTCGAGGACCATGTGCTGCCACTCGGGGTCGCGGATGCCGGCCGGGTAGCCGGAGCGCTCGTCCAGAAGGGCGTACGTGTAGGGGATGAGGGAGGTGGTCCACGCGGCCGCCGACGGTCCGGGGCCGGTCCCGGCCACGGGCCGGGAGCCGCTCCCCGGACGCGGCTCCGCGTCCCCGGACGGTCCCACCAGCGCCGGGGTGTGGAAGGCGCCGACCACCAGAGCCGCCCGCTCGCCGCCCTTCGTCGCCTCGGCCAGCCGGGCCCGCATCCACTCCTCGCGCCGCAGATCCACCTCCGGCACGGTGGACTCCGCCCGCAGCGCCCACCCCGTCAGCAGCGCCGCCCGGCGCAGCGCCTCCGGTGTGGAACCCGGCGCGGCGGCCTCCACCAGGCGGTCCCACAGGTCGTCGCCCGGACGGCCCGTCAGCTGGGAGCGCAGGGCGGCCGAGAGACGGCCCGGGCCCTGCGCCGCGGTGTCCCGCTCCCGCCACCCGCGGTCCGCCAGAGGCAGATCGCAGGCGACCGTCGGCACCCCGCTCCGCGCGGCCCACCGCACCGCCGCCAGCTCGGGGGAGAACTCGGCGAACGGGTAGAACGCCGGGCCGCCGCTGCCGTCGGGCGGTGCCGCGGCCAGGGCCACCGGGGCCCGGGTGTCCTCGTGGGCCAGCCACGGCAGCCAGTCCTGGAGTTCCGCCGGCAGCTCCACGAGCAGCACGTCCGGCTTCGCGGCGTCCAGCAGCGCGGGCACGGCCGCGGCCAGCGAGGGCGCGTGGTGCCGGACACCGATCAGGAACGGTGCCGCCGGGTCGGTGAGGGCCGCGAGGGCCTCGTCGGGGGTGGTGGGGTGCACGGTGTCAGGCCTCCAGGACCGTACGCAGGTCCCACAGGGTGCGCCAGGTGGCCGAACCCTGCTCCGCGCGCCGTCGCACCGGACCGTCCCAGTAGCCGCGCAGCCGGGCCGCGTCGGCCGGGTCGTCCTTGCGCACGACGCCGAGCAGATGGCCCGGGAGCAGGCCGAGGACGTCCCGGTCACCGGGGAAGTAGGCCGAGGCCAGAGCCAGCGCGCCCGCCACCGACACCGCCTCCGCCGTGCTCATCACGGTCGACGGACGCTCCACCTCCCAGCCCTCCGCGGACCGTCCCTCGCGCAGGTCGCGGAAGGCGGTGACCAGGGCCTCCAGCACCGCGTCGTCGACCTGGAAGGGGGCCCCGGCCCGCTCCACCGACGCCCGCGCCTGGCCCCGCACCAGCGCGGTCTCGGCGTCGAGGTCCGGGATCGGGCCCACGGTCTCGAAGTTGAAGCGCCGCTTGAGCGCCGCCGACATCTCCGAGACGCCCTTGTCCCGCAGGTTGGCGGTGGCGATGAGGTTGAAGCCGGGGGCCGCGTGGGCCAGCGCGTCGTCGGTGCCGGACAGTTCGGGCACCGCGATGCGCCGCTCGGACAGCAGCGACACCAGCGAGTCCTGGACCTCCGGCAGGCAGCGGGTGACCTCTTCGACGCGGGCGAGGGCGCCACGGGACATCGCGGTCAGGACGGGGGACGGGACCAGGGCCTGCCGGCTGGGGCCCTGGGCGAGCAGCAGGGCGTAGTTCCAGCCGTACTTGAGCTGGTCCTCCGTCGTCCCCGCGGTGCCCTGCACGACCAGGCCGCTGGTGCCGCACACGGCGGCGGACAGCAGCTCGGACAGCATCGACTTGGCGGTACCGGGTTCGCCGACCAGCAGCAGACCCCGCTCGCCCGCGAGGGTCACCACACAGCGCTCGACCAGGGCCCGGTCGCCGACGAACTTGCCCTCCACCGTCAGACGGCGCGGCACGCCCTCCGGCGCCACGGCGTCGTCGGGCAGCTTCAGCGCCTGGCCGCCGCTGCCCATCACGAAGGTGACGACGGCCCGGGGCGTGAGCCGCCAGGCGGGCGGGCGCGGCCCGGCGTCGTAGGCGGCGAGGAAGGCCAGTTCGGTGGCGTACCGGTCCTCGGGCGGGACGATCTGGCGGAGGGGAGCGGCGCTCATCGGCGGTTGTCCTTCGGTGGTGCGGATGGTGGTACGGATCGTGGTCATCGGCGGCCTCTGCGGGTGGCGCGCGTCGTCAGCTCCTCGTAGGCGGGCGCGTCCCCGGCCCGGACCCGCTCCCAGGCGCGGGCGAACAGCTCCGGCACCGGGACCAGCGGGAGGGCGCGGTTGCCGTCGGGGACCGGGTAGAGGCCTTCCTTCCAGGTCTCCACCGGCAGCGCCGGGGCCTTCAGGTCGCGCCAGCCGCAGGGCAGGAACAGGGTGCGCCCGGCCCGGGGCCGCTTCGCCTCCACGGCCAGGTCGGTCGCCGCCAGCTCGGCGCGCGCCTTCTTCATACGGGCGGGCTTCCAGCCGGTCCAGCGCGCGCAGTTGCGGTCGGTCGGGTCGGGCAGCGCCAGCAGCTGGAGGTAGAGCGCCGCCGCGTCCGCGCCGAGGCCCCGCGCCGCCGCGACCTCGGCGACCAGCGCGGGCACGCCGACCGTGGGGTCCTGGGCGTGCCCCGCGGGCCCGTCGGCCGCGAGCGCGCCGGCGAGGTCCTCGCCGAGAATGGTCCGCAGCGTCCGCGGCCCGGCTCCCCGGCCCGGACCGACCAGGCCTTCGAGGAGCCCGAGGACCGGGTCGTCCGGGCCGCTCAGCGCGGCCGGCCGCAGCAGCACGGTCTCCATGTCCGAGTACCAGGGGCGCAGCACCAGCGCGTCCCCGGCCCGCGTCAGACCGTGCGCGTCGCCGCCCCCGGTCGTGGGCAGGCCGTACGCCTTGCGCAGCTCGACGGCGGTCGGGCCGCCCTTCTCCGTCCACTTGACGTCGATGTCGAGCAGCAGCTCCGGGTCGGTCAGCCGGCGGCGCAGCGCGGCCAGGCCCGCCGGCAGCGCGGCCCGCAGCGGATGACCGTACGGCAGCACGTACGCCAGCGCGGCGAGGCTCTGCACGGCCCCGGTCAGCGAGTGCTGTCCGGGCACCGCCGCGGGGTCCGCGGGCACCAGGTCGCCGTCCTTGTCGGGGCGCAGCACGGTGGTGCGGCTGAGCCACGCGGTGCGCGCGGGGTTGAGCACGGCCTCGGCGTACCTGCTGCCCGTCCCGGCGAGATCGGCGCTGAGGTCCTCCGGCAGGCGCACCAGGGTGCCCAGGCGCTCGGCCCACAGCCGGCCCGCCGCCGCGGTGTCCGGTCCCGTCGTCCACAGGTCGGCCGGGTCGTCCGGCAGCAGCGCGCCGAGCAGGGCCCGCCGGTCCTCCACGGCGAGCGAGTTCAGCAGTTCGGCGCCGAACTCCCGCTGGCGGGGCTTCAGTCCGATCACGGCCAGGCCCTCGGCGGCCGGCGCCTCCGGCAGTCCGGCCAGCAGCACGGTGGCCTGGAGGACGCCGAGCCCGCCGTCCGTCGCCGCCACCAGCGCCTCGGGAGCGTCGGCGGACCAGGGCGCGCCGCCCTTCTCCCGGACCAGCCGGGTCAGTTCGGCGAGGCGGTCCGCCGGGATGCCCGGGGCGTACCTGGTCTCGGCGGCCAGCGTGAAGTCCCCGACCGGGCCGAACGCGCCGGACGGGTCGTGGTCCAGGGCCAGCCAGTGGACCCGGCCCTGCGCGTGGTCGACGGACTGGCAGCCGAGCACGACCACCGTACGGCCGCCGCGGCGCAGCACCTGCCCCGTCCGCTGCTGCTTGTCGTGCCGCTCGGTCAGCACGATCTCGCGCAGCGTGTGCCCGAGCCCCGGCAGCGGACCCTCGGTCAGCGCCTCGAACAGCAGGCGCAGCGGCTCCCGTCGCTCGTCGTCGAGGGCGGGCGAGGCGGCCCGGAGGGCGAGCGGCCGCAGGACCCCCAGGAGCGGCGGCCACACCATCCCGATACCGGGGACCGTGTGCTCCTCGCTCCGCCAGCCGTCACCGACGACGAGCCGGTCGCGGCCGGGCAGCGGCTTGCCGTCGGCGGCCTTCCCGGACAGCACGTGGTTCACCGCGCGGATCTGCCGCAGCGTGTTCCAGTCCCGCTGCCACGAGTTCTGGAGCCCGGCGATGCCCGACACGGCGTGCGCCAGGGTCCGGTCCTCACCGTGCTTCGGCCGGTAGTCGGCGAACATGCCCGCGGTCCGCTGCCGGGGCTGCTCCGGCCGCTCCTTCGGGGGCGTCACCAGGGCCGTGGTCGCCTCGGCGACGCGCAGCGCGGCACGGACCAGAGAGGTGACACCGCGCAGCAGCCGCCGGTCGGTCAGTCCGGGCAGCGCCTTCGCCACGGCGGCCGAGGCGACCGCGTCGGCGCCCGGGACGGCGGCCCTGGCCCGCTGGTCCTGGCCCGCGCGGGTCACCGCCTCCTGCCGTTCGGCGAGCGCCGCCGCCGTGACCCGCACCAGCTGCCGGGCCGACTCGTCGGTCAGGGCCCGCAGCACGGCCGACCCGCGCTCGTCGCGCGGTCGCAGCGCGTGCCAGAACGCGACCGGCGGCACCAGCCGGGTGCCGGCCGCGTACGACCCGCCGGACTCGCCGAAGGAGACCCGCCCGAGCTCGGTGCCGTCCGCCGCGTGCAGGGCCACGCTCTGGTACATCTGCGCGGCGATCGGCTCGGCCCCGCCCGGCATCCGCAGCGCGCCCAGCGGCACCCCCGGGACCCGGCCGCCGAGGCCCGCCCGCAGGGTCGCCGTCCGGCCGTCCGGCGTGCCGGAGGTCGTCGTGGCCTCGGCGCCCTCGCCCTCCGTGCGCACCCACCGCCCGAGCACCGTGCCGTCGGTGCCGAACGGGCTGTTCTCCAGGCCGGGGCGCAGCGGCAGCACCTCGCAGGAGCCGTGCCGGAGCGAGGTGCCCTCGCGGACGGCCGACGCCAGCAGCGCGGGCAGCGAGGCCCGGCCGTGCTCACCGCTCACCGGGTCGTACTCCAGCCACACCGTCTGCCTGCCGTGCCGGCCCTGGCGCCAGTACGTGGTGCCGTCCCCCAGGATCGGGCGGCTCGGCGGCAGCACCGTGTCCCCCGCGTGCAGGGTGCGGCCGCCGGTGGCGGTGCCGCCCCCCGGCAGCGGTATCGAGGCGTTGGCCGCGTCCATCCCGGACCACCAGCCGGGGATCTGCTCGCCGCCGACCGTGAAGACGTCCGACGGCCGCGACGACCAGTAGCCGTACTGCTTCGAACCCTGCCGCCACATCACCAGCAACTCGCCGTCCGTGTACCGGAACCGGGGCCGCTGCCAGCGGTCCAGCTCGATGGGCAGCCGCAGTTCGTGGGTGAGCAGCAGCCCCTCGGGGCCGACGACGACCGCCTTGTGCCCGCGCGCCAGGATCAGCGCGGGCCACGCCTCGGTCACCGCAAGGGAGTTGTCCCCGTCCTTGTCCTTGCGGACCTCGCCGTCGAGCAGTTCCAGCGCCTGGTCCAGGGCGGTCCAGCCCAGCTCGTCGAGGACACCGGCGCGCAGCGTGCGGCCGAGCACCGGGACGATGTCGTACTCGGTCAGCCGGCGCACGGCGAGGGCGCTCTTGCCCAGCACCGACCGGAACGGGCGCAGCCGGTCCAGTTCGGCGTCGACCCCGGGCAGCCCGGTGGCGGAGGCGAACGCGGCCGTCGTCTCCTGGAGCCAGTCGACCAGCACTGCGCCGAGGACCGGGTGCTGCGCCACCTTCGGCAGGTCGGTGCCCTGCCGCTTGCCGAGCGCGTCGACGGCCTGGAACAGCAGGGTGCGGTACCGGGGTTCGGCCGCGGTGGCCGTCAGGTCGCGCTGCCCGGGCCGCTCGTCGCGCAGCCAGTTGCCGAGGGGCAGGCTGATGTCCGTGTCCGGGACGGTCAGCGGGATCCGCTCGGCCACGCACAGGTCGAGCAGGTCGATGTCGGCGCCGTTCTGCCAGCGCCCGGTGAAGATGTCGACGGGCCGGCCGGCCGCGCGCAGCCGGGGCGCCATCCGCCCGACGAGCGCCAGCGTGGCCGCGGAGCGGTTCGAGAACGCCGCCCCGTGCTTGCGGTGCGCGGCCCAGCGGCTGAGCCAGTCCGCCGCGTCGGTCTCCGCGTGCCCGTCCTGCGCCCCGGCCTCGCCGGTGAGCAGCAGGTCGGCCCCGCACTCGGCCAGCAGCGCCAGCCAGAACTCGTCGTCCGCCGCCTCCCGGCCCAGGCCCGCCGGCATGATCTCCAGCAGCCGCGCCCGTACCTCGGGCCGGCGCCCGGCCAGCGCCGGCAGCACGGCGCGGTAGGCGTTCCAGAAGGAGGCGGGCGCCCGTACGGCGGCCGGGGAGGCGAGCAGGTCGGCGACCAGGGCGCACTCCTCGGTCTCCAGGTCCAGCTTCGCCGCCTTGACCAGCCCGCGCGCGTCCTGCGGCAGCGAGGCGTACGGCGCCATCCCCGCCGCGCAGCGCTCCACCGTCAGCTGCCGGAACTGCGCCCAGGCGGTGGCCGGTTCGAGCCGCCGCGCGAGGTCCTTCACATACTCCTTGAGGGCCTTGACCGTGAGCGCCCCGGCGAACGCGAACTCCAGGAACACCGCCCGCTGCCGCTCCTCGTCCACCACGAGGGCGTGCACCCGCTCGGCCTCACGGGCCTTGCCGAAGAAGGCCGCCGCGTACGTCGTGTTCTCGTACTGGAGGAAGACCCGCGCGGCCTGCTCGTAGAACGTGGGCAGGAAGTGCGGCACCGCCCGGCCCAGCCGCTCGCCGAGCGCCTCGAAGCCCTCCTTGGCGTTGCCCGGCTTGGACTTGGCCTGCCGGGCCAGCCGCTCGACGTCCTTGACCAGCGCCAGCGCGTGATGGCCGTTGGCCGGGTCGTTGACCAGCGCCCAGGCCGGGAAGCCGAGCGTCTCGCGGCGCACCTGGCCGATCTCCGGCGCCTGCGGCTCCCGGGCCAGGCCGAGGAACTCCAGGGCGAGGTCCTCGGCCTCGCCCAGGGTGCCCGGCACCAGGCGCACCACGGCGCGCTCGTCCAGCGCGGGGTGCGTGTACGTACGGGCGGTCAGGACGTCGGCGTCCTCGCGCCCGGTCGTGCCCGGGGGCAGGATCGCGCCCGCGTCGAGCAGCGCGGCCGTGGTGGTCTCGTCGTACGTGCTCATGCCGCCCGCTCCTCGTCCTCGATGTCCCGCCCGGCGTACAGCGACGCCGCCATCCGCATGCCCTCCGACCAGGCGACCGGCCCGACCTGGCCGAGCCGCAGCGTCCGCCCCGCCGGATCGGTCCACCCCAGCGGACCGGTCTCGGTCTCGTAGTAGCCGTCGAAGTCACCGACCCAGACCCGGGCTTCCACCCCCCGGCCCTCCTCCAGCACGGAGCACACCGCGTACCCACCGCGCACGCGGTACCCCAGCTGGGTGGCCCTGCCGTGCAGGAACCGCAGCTCCTTGAACACCCCGCCGGCGTACTCGTCGACCTGGACGGCCTCCGCGTCCAGCGCGGCCGGGCGGTGCCAGACCTCGCGGAACAGCTGCTGCGCCTTCTGCTCGACACCGAGCTCCACGGCGAACTCCCGCAGCTCCTCCAGGTCTTCGAGGAGCACCGGGTGCGGCAGCCGGACCAGTTCGGGGGCGATGCGCACGGTGTCGCCGTCGAGGTCGACCAGACCGAGCCCGCGTCCGTCGTCGGCGTCCCGCAGGAACCCGGCGACCTCGCCGTCGGCACCTGTGACCACCAGGTCGCGCAGCGCCGCCTGCCAGGCCGGGTCCGGCCAGACCCGGGTCAGGACCGCCAGCGGCACCGGCAGCGAGCGGGTCATCCACCGCTCCACATCGGCCAGGCACTGCCGCTCGTGGCGCTCCAGCCACTCGGTGAGCTGCCGCAGCCCCGTCACCGCCGGATCGTCCGCCAGCTTGGCGGGCACGGACTTCAGCCGCCGCCCCGCCGCGTTGCGGCAGACCACCTTTCCGTTCTCCAGGGCTACCTCGTAGTCCCCTGCCGTCACCCACCCCATGCGTGCCTCCCCGCACCGCAGTGATCAAGTAGTGGGGACTGTAGGCGAGGCCACTGACAACGGGTCTGGCCGGGCCCGTCCGGGTCTGTCCCGGACGGGCGGCCGGGGTACGGCGACGGCCCCGGTCCGAGGGCGGGAGCGCCTGGACCGGGGCCGTGCGGAAAGCCGTGCGGGGCGGGGGGTCAGGCCTGCCCCGACTCCTTCTCGCGCTTCAGGTTCTTCAGGCGCACGGTCTCCTTGCGGACGTCCGCCTGCGTGGCGCGCTCCTTCTCCAGCCACTCGGGCCGCTCCTGCTTGAGCGCCTCGATCTGCTCGGTGGTGAGCGCCTCCGTCACCCCGCCGCGCGCCAGGCCCGCGATGGACACGCCCAGCTTGGCCGCGACCACCGGACGCGGGTGCGGACCGTTGGCCCGCAGGTCGAGCAGCCACTGCGGCGGAGCGGCCTGGAGTTCGCCCAGCTCGGCGCGCGAGACGACCCCCTCCTGGAAGTCGGCGGGCGTGGCGGGCAGGTACACGCCCAGCTTCTTCGCCGCGGTCGCGGGCTTCATCGTCTGGGCGGTCTGGTGCGAACTCATGAGGTCAAGGGTATCGGCCGGGCGCGGGGACGCCGACCACGACCGATGCCGGGCGGCCGGCCGCGGCCGGTTAACCTTGCCTGGTGACAGGCTCGGAGGAAACACCGTCGTTCAGGCTCGCGTACGTCCCCGGCGTGACGCCCGCCAAATGGGTGCGGATCTGGAACGAGCGCCGGCCCGGTGTCCCCCTCGCGCTCGCCCAGGTCCCGGCCGCCCAGGTCCCCGACCTGCTGCGCGCGGGCGACGCGGACGCGGGTCTCGTACGGCTGCCCGTGGACCGTACGTTCTTCAGCGCGATCCCCCTGTACACCGAGACCACGGTGGTCGTCGTCCCCAAGGACCACGTGATCACGGCGGCCGAGGAGGTCACTGTCGCCGACCTCGCCGACGAGGTCCTCTTCCACCCCCTCGACGACGTCCTCGGCTGGGACGCGCCGCCCGGCGAGCCCGCGTTCGAGCGGCCCGCGACCACCGAGGACGCGGTGGAACTGGTCGCCGCCGGGGTCGGCCTGCTGGTCGTCCCGCAGTCGCTGGCCCGCCTCCACCACCGGCGGGACCTCACCTACCGCCCGCTCACCGACGCGCCGCAGTCGACCGTCGCCCTGTCCTGGCCGGAGGAGGCCACGACCGACATGGTCGAGGACTTCATCGGCATCGTCCGCGGCCGTACGGTCAACAGCACCCGCGGCCGCCAGACGCAGGAACCGGCCGACCGGTCCCAGCAGCCGCGGTCGGGCCGGGCCCGAGCGACGTCGGGGAAGCCCGCGAGGCCCGCCAGGTCGCCGAAGCCCGCGAAGCCCGCGAAGCGCGGCAAGCCCCGCCGGCGTTCGTAGACCGGGGGAGAACCGGGGTGGTGGCCGCCCCCGTTATGTTCTTCGCGGCTCCGCAATGGGGCCGCTGGCCTCCGGGCCCGGCATGACTGTGTCCCCCTGTCGAACGGATGACCTGGGGG
>NZ_JBVJND010000067.1:0-18056 GCF_055583825.1 Streptomyces sp. NPDC104367
CGCAGCGGTCAGACCGCCGCCATCCGCGTACCTCATGACGAGGATGTAGCACCGCCAACGCCCGCTGTCACCCCACCCTTTCAACCTCAGCGGCAAGGTGGTTCAGCAGGGCGAGCAGGAGAGGAGGGATGGCAGGGGGCAGGGTTTCAGGAGGTGTTCCTGATACTGCTCTGCCGGCACCGCGAGAGGGGTTTTGGCGGTGGTCGAAGGCGTCTTGTGCCCGTCGTCGCCAGGGCCGGGCGAGGCGGCGCGCCACGTGGATGTCGTGGTCGGTTGCGTCGAGGTCGATGTCGGCGACGGCCAGACCGGGGCGGTTGTCGTCGCGGCAGCGCGCGAGCCACCGTCCTCCCGGCGCCGCGATGCTTGAGGGCACTGTGGTGCTGTACTGGGCGGGGACGGAATAGCCGATCCAGTAGCCGTACAGGGCGGCGTAGGCCTGGGCGATGACGGCCCGCATCGCGTCGTCGACCATCACCGAGAGCAGGACGCAGTCGGTGTCGAGGCGTTCGTACTCGGCGAAGAGTTCGGGGAAGTGGGCCTCGATGCACAGTGCGATGCCGAAGCGGATGCCGTCGATCTCGAAGACTTTGGGGCCGGTTCCGGGTGTGTACATGTAGGAGGCTTCGGTGTGGGACAGCAGTCGCTTGTCGTAGCGGATGACGAAGCGGCCGACGTCGCTGACCACGTGGAAGCTGTTGTGCGGCCGGTGCGGTGGGGCGAGATGGTGCGGTGCGCCGAACGCCGTCCAGAGCCCGAGGCCGCCGGCGAGAGAGGCGATCGCGCGGGTCTCTTCCTCCAGGACGTCCCAGGGCAGGCGGGTCCAATCCGCTTCGGCGACGGTATCGGGGCCTGCCGAGGACATCACGTACTTGCTGGGGTAGACGACTGCACCCTCGGGGAACTGCACGAGCCGCGCACCTGCGTGGCTTGCCGCGCGCATCAGGTTCCGGATCTGCGTGCCGCTCTCGCGCAGGCAGTGCGGGTCGGTGGGGTCTTCGGGAACAGTGCTCTGGGCCACTGCCAGTCTGAGGGTCCTCGCCACCGGAGGGACGGTACGGGACGGTGACCGGTCCGGGTGTGGGGACACTCCAGCGGGCCGAAGTGCTCGGCACGGAAGTGCAGTTGCTGATGTGCAGGCATGTGCGTCTGCCGGGCAGGTGAGGTCCGGGATCTTCGCCGGGGTGGTACGCACTTTTTCAGAGCGCCCCCCGAGCACTTCAATACGCCCCTGCATATATGCAATGGATTCACCCATTGGAATGAATCGCAGATTCCCTCCGCCATGGATGGCTGGATACTACGTTCCATTCACTAACGTTCCTTAATTTTCGTTGCGGAGATGCGTCATGCCTCAAGGAAACCCGAACAAAATAAAGTCTCTGGGTCGCATCCTGGCAGTTTCTGCAGGCCCCGGGATCGTCTCACTTGTTTTCGGCGCGCTCGCGACCGGGAAAATCCTCTGGCTTCCTGCACTCATCGGGGTCGTTCTCATTATTGTTTTGTCCGTCTGGCAGATGGTTTCCGATAAGAAGTCGCGGGCGGCCATCGCCCTGGCGGAAACACGTGCCGAAAAGGCGGAAAAAGAGCTGGTGCGGGCGGCGGTGTTCGATGCCGGAATCCAGCCGGTGACGCAGTGGTACGGGAAAATTCACCAAGGGGACGGAAATTACGAGACCCTCCGTGGGCAGATCCTCGACAAGCTGATCGAAACTGCAGGTGAGCTTGTGTGTGCTGACGCCCTGTGTGCCTTCTACAGGCTCGACAGCGAACCGCGGGAGCTGGTCCTCGAGGCACCGTCGGGCAACGCGGGCGCCCTTCCCAGGACGTACGCCAAGAACGACGGGAATGGCGGCTCGTACATGCTGTTCCTGGCCGAGTCGGGCCAGGACGGTTTCAAATTCGTGCCGAACATCGACGGGGCCCACTTCGACGGCGCGGACCGGGTGAGGCTGGTGAACGGCTACCGGACAGCCCTGTTCCTCCCCGTGACGACCGGCTCCACGCCTCAGGGGCTGATTGTCATCCAGGCCAGGAACCCTGGGGACATTCCCGCCCCTCAGCCGGGTGCAATCCTCGACAGCAATTACCGGAAGTTTTATGCGATCGCGAGTCTTGCAAGTCTTCCCAGAGTCCGGAATCGGCCGGACAGTCAGATTCCCCAGCAGAACGGAAACAATTCCGCCCGGCAGGGGGAATCAGACAGCGTACCGCACAGTGAATAGCCATTGTGCATGTTTGTGCAAATTCGGAACGGGCAGAACTTTCTACTGTAGAGACGTCGTTAGAAGTTTCCGACGTGCAGGTCCTTTGGGGGAACGGTGATGGAGTCCGAGATCAAGAAGACCGGCGGGAATGCCAGTCCTCCCGATCAGGTGGTCGCCACCTCGGGTCACGACTGGATGCAGGGGCAAGAGAGCGGGCAGGCCTACTTCGACCGGGCCCGCGACGAAGCCCTGCGCGGCCAGCGGTCATTGACCAAAGAAATTACCCAGAGTAGCCAGCCATTGCTGGAGAAATTTCTCCTCTTCCTCCGGAAACTCTCCATTCGAAGCTAGGGAATCCCTGGGGCGGCCTTGCAAGAAATGGCTGGCCGGCGCATCGGAGCTCACCGGGCGTCGGCCCGTGCTGACCGGCTGGTGCGGCAGACACGGCCGCCCCGGGCACGGCCTGCTGCGGCCGGAGGACAGGCCGTGCGTCAGCAGGGCCGGGACCGGCCTCTGGCGGCCTTCACCGGAACGGACGGCTGTACCGGGCGGGCTCCGGTGCCGGGTCCTCGGCGCCACGGAGGCCTCGGCACGCGGCGGCGGGCCGGCCCTGAGCTGGCCGGTCCGCCGTGAGACAGATGGAAGCGGTACGCCGCATCACGTGTGGGGCGGCGGGAGTCCCCGGTTCCCCAGCGCGGTATCGCGCGCCCGGGAACCGGCTGAGAGACCGGGCAGCAGTGAGGCTGGGCGTCTGCCCGGTCACAGCCCCAGCTCGGCCAGAGCGGCCAGGCGTTGAGGGCTGAGACCGGACCGGCGTCGGCTCAGGTTGCTCAGCCACTGCCCCAGGCGTACCCGCTCGCCGTCGATCTCCTCGACGTGGCGCTGGGGCACCTTGAGATGGCCTTCTCTGACACGGAAGGCCCGTGCGGCGGCCAGCCCCTGCTGGAAGGCCTGCTCCCGTGCCGGCAGTGGGCTGTCCTTGGGCGTCACGGCAGGCACGTCCGGCACGGCGGGGCGCAGTTCCTGAAGGAGGCGGCGTTGCTCGGGCCGGAGGTCGGCGCTGCGGGTGAGCTGGGCGGTGACCCACTCCCCCGCCGACGTGTGGGCCGTGTGGTCTTCCTTCTGCCGGCGGGCGGCGTGGTAGGCGCGCTGCCAGGTGATCGGCCAGGGCGGGTTCCACCACGGGTCCAGGGCGGTCAGGGCGGCGGTGCGTTCTGGGGGCAGTTGGTGGGCGCGGGTGCGCTGGGTGGCGAGCCAGCGGCCGAGCGGGAAGTCGTCGTGGACCTCGTCGACGGGAACGGCGAGGTGGCCGTGGCGGGCGGCGTGAGCCGCGGCGTGGGCCAGGCCGCGCTCGAAGGCCTGCTGGCGGGGGTCCCAGATGATGCCGAGGCGTTCGAGGGCTTGGGTGCGTGTCGCGTCGAGGGTGCCTGTGGTGTGGAGGTGGCGCTGCCAGGTGAGCCAGCGGCCCAGGGGGTAGCCGGTGGTGTCCTCGTAGGTCTGGGAGACGTCGAGGTGGTGGTGGGTGCGGTGGTAGCGGCGGGCGGCGTTGAGACCGCGGCGCCATTCGGCGCTCTTGGGGGCGAGGACCCGAAGTGAGAGGGCGAGGGCGATTTCCTCGGTCTGGGCGGGGCGGTCGAAGTGCAGCCAGGCTTCGGGATCGCGCGGGGGCATGGTGGGGCGTTGGGTGCGGGGGTCGGCGAGGCGGGCGTGGAGGCGGTCGTCGTGCGCGCGCAGGGCCTGGATGGTGTGCCAGAGCGGGGTGTAGGCGTCGGCGCCGAGGAGGTCGTCGGGGTCTTCGCCGGGGGTGAGGTAGACGGGGACGACGAGGGTGGCCTTCTTGCCGGCGCCGGGCTGTTGGCGCAGGGCGCGTCCGACGGCCTGGACGGTGTCGACGGGGCTGTTCTTGGGGTCGGCGAAGACGACGGCGTCGATGGAGGGTACGTCGATGCCCTCGCCCAGGACGCGGGCGTTGGAGAGCACGGCGGGGGCCTCATGGGCGGTGTGGGAGGCGAATTCGAGCAGGAGGCGGCGGCGTACCTGTGGGGGGTGGCTGCCGCTGACCCAGTCCGCCCACAGGCCGCGGGGACGCAGGTCGTCGGGCAGGGTGGCGGCGGTGTCGGCCAGGGTGGTGGCGAAGGCGCGGGCGTCGGCGACGCGGTGGTGGAAGGTAAGGATGCGGCGCAGCCGGTGGTCGTGGATGGCGCGGAGCACGGCGACCTGGCGGCCGGCCAGGCGCAGGCCGTCGACGCCTGCGCCGGGCCCGGTGGCGAGCCAGTCGCGGAGGTCCTCGTCGCCGACGACGGGGACGAGGATCTGGTAGTCGGCGAGCAGGCCGAGGTCGATGGCGTCGGAGAGGGTCAGGCGGTAGGCGACGGGGCCGAAGATCGTCTCGTCGTCCATGGATGCCACGGCGTCGGTGCCGGTGGTGTCGTCGTCGCCGTTGTCGGGGTCCCAGATGCGGGGGGTGGCGGTCAGGTAGAGGCGGCGGACGGCGGGGACCTGGTCGTCGTGGTGGACGGCGGCCCAGGCTTTGCCGAGGCGGCCGGCCGTGCGGTGGGCTTCGTCGACGACCACCAGGTCCCAGGCGGGCAGGCGGTGGTCGCGGTGGGCGGCGACCACCGCGGGCAGGGAGGCGTAGGTGGCGTAGGCGGTGACCGGGCCGGGCTGCCGGGCCAGGGCGGTCAGTTCGGCCGGGTCGGTGGTGAGGGGGATGTCGGCGCCGAGCGGTTCGTGGTCGAGGGCCTGGCGTTGCGAGCACACAGCGACGGCTGCGCCTCTGCGGCCCGCGGTGCGCCACGAGCGGATGGTCTGGGACAGCAGGTCCAGTGTCGGCAGGAGGACCAGCACGCCACCGCGGGGGGCGATGCGGGCGGTGGTGCGGGCGGCGATGAAGGTCTTCCCGGTGCCGCAGGCGGCGATCACGCTCGCGCGGGGGTGATTGCGGAGCGCGGAGACTGCGGCGGAGACGGCTTCCTTCTGGTGGGGCCGCAGTTCGATGTCGGGGGCCATGAAGGTGTACCGCTCCGTGGGGTCGGCTGAAGGTTCTCGGAGGGCGGGGCGGGGGCTCTGCTCTCTCGGGATGCAGGTTATTCGGCTGCTTCGGTCAGGTGGGCGAGGGTGGAGCCGCTGGGGCTCTTTCGGACGTGGAGTCGCTGGGTGATGCGGCGGCGCAGTTCGGGGATGTGGCTGATGACGCCGACAGTGCGGTCGTGTGCGCGCAGGGAGTCGAGGACGTCAAGGACGTTGTGGAGGGTGTCGTCGTCGAGGGTGCCGAAGCCTTCGTCGATGAAGAGGGTGTCGAGGGGGTTGCCGCCGGCTTCGTGGGTGACGACGTCGGCCAGGCCGAGGGCGAGGGAGAGAGAGGCGAAGAAGGACTCGCCTCCGGAGAGGGTGTCGGTCTTGCGGGGACGGCCGGTCCAGGAGTCGGTGATTTCCAGGCCGAGACCGGAGCGGGCGCCGTGGGCGGCCTGTTGGTCGGAGTGGCGCAGGGTGTAGCGGCCTTCGGACATCAGGTGGAGGCGGGTGTTGGCGGCGGTGACGACTTGTTCGAGGCGGGCGGCCAGGACGTAGGCCTCCAGTTGCATGCGGACCCGGGTTCCTGGTGCGTTGCCGGTGGCCAGGTCGGCGAGGTGGCGGGCGGTGGTGTGGGCCTGTTCGAGTGTCTTCAGGTGTTCGACGGCCGTGCCCAGGGTGGTGGCGAGTTCGGTGAGTTCACCGGTGCGGGTGCTGGCGGTGGTGGCGGCGGTCACGGCCTGGGCGTGGTGGTCGTCTGCGGCGGCGCGCAGGGCGGCGGCTGCGTCGACGTCGGCTGCAGGCTGGGCGGCTGCGTGTTGGAGGGCGGGGTCGTCGAGGACGGCTTGGTGGGTGGCTCGTGCTTCACGCCACTGGTTGATCTCTTCTTCCAGGGCGTTGAGGTCCTGTTCGCTGAGCAGGGCTTGTTCGGCGGCGGTGAGGGTGCCGAAGTCCTGGGCGGTGGCAGCGTTGGTGGCCTCGCTGGTGCGGGTCATGAGGGCCTGGGTGAGGCTGGTGGCGGTGCGTGATGCCTCGGCGGCGTGCTCGAGGTGGTCGGCGGTGCGGGTGAGGTCGTCGATGCGGGCTGCCAGGGTGGGGGCGGTGCCGCGGGCGGTGTCGAGTTTTTGGGTGAGCTCGGTCTGTTGCCGGGAGAGGGTTTCCTGGGTGGCGGTGCGGGCGGACAGGCCGGCGGTGGCGGTGCTGTCCTGCTGCGTCATGGCTGTGTGTTCGCGGTCCAGCTTGAGGAGTTCTTCTTCGACGATCCCGCGGTCGGCGGCACGCTGGAGGGTGTCGGTGATCTGCTCGGTGAGTTGGCCGTGTTCCGTCTTGAGGGTGGCCAGCGGGGTCTCGCCTGCTTCGCCGGTGGCGCCCGCAGCGCTCTCGCGCAACTGTTGCAGCTCGGCGGCGATCGTGTCGCGTTGTTGCTGGGCCTGCAGGTGGGTTTCCTCGGCGGCCTGCTCGGCCTCGCGGTTGGGGTGTCCGTCGGGCGCCTGGGCGGGGGCCGGGTGGGAGCAGGATCCGCAGACCGGGCAGGGTGTGCCGTCGGTGAGGCCGGCTGCGAGTTCGGCAGCCATGCCCTCGGTGCGTCGGCGGCGGATGTCGATGTGTGCCTGGGCGGCCTGTTCGGCTTCCTTCTGCGCGGTGGTCAGGCGCTGCTGGGCGGTGGCGATCTGTGCGAGGTGGGCATCGCGGCGTTCGGCGGCTGCCAGGCGGATACCGAGGGTGTCCAGCTGGGTCTGGTGGCCCCGGCTGTGTTCCTCCGCCAGGCGGGCGGTTTCCCGGCGCGCCTCCAGGGCGGTGCGCTGGGTGGCTTCCTGTTCGAGCCAGTCGCGGGCGGTGCGCTGCTGGTGGGTGAAGTCCTGCTGCTCGGCGTCGATGCGTTCGAGGTCGGCGGTGAGCCGGTGGAGGGTGTCTTCCTCGGGTAGGAGGGTGTTCAGCACGGCGATGTCGTCGCGCACGTGCTGTCCGGCGGTGGCGAGGTCGGCGGCTTGGAGTGTTGCGTGTTCGGGGAGCAGTCGGGTGCGGGCGTCGCGTTCGGTGTCCTGGGCGCGGGTGTGGTCGGTGCGGGCGGTGGTGACGGCGTGCAGCAGGGGTGCGAGTTGCTGTGCGCGGCGGGCCTGTTCGCGGCGGCGGCCCAGTTCCTGCTGGTGGGGGGTCTGTCCGTCGAGTCGGTCCATGTGCTCGCGGGCGGCGGCGTGAGTGGTCTGACGCTGGTGCAGTCCGCGGGTTTCGTTCTCCAGCTGTTGCTGGGCGAGCTGGTTGTTTCTTGCTGTTTCGGCGTCGTTGTGGGCCTGGAGGGCTTCGGTGTGGCTCGCCTGGGTGAGGTCGTGGGCCCAGGCCAGGGCAGGGTCGGCCAGGGTGTGCGGGTTGTCGGGAGTGGGTGCGTCGTGCCGGGACTTCAGTGTGGGGCCCGCGGCCTGGTGGATGCGGGAGGCGAGGTGGAGAACCTCGTCGCGGGCGGTGTCGCGGTTCTTCTGGACGGTGCGGCTGTGGTCGTTGAGCCAGCGTTCGATGAAGGCGTAGCGGTCGGTGTGGAAGAGCTTGCCGAGGAGTTCACGGCGTTGCGGTGCGGCGGCGTAGAGGAACTTGGTGAACTCGTTCTGGGGCAGGAGGACCACCTGGCAGAACTGGGTCCGGCTCATGCCGAGCAGGTCTTTGATCTCTTTGCCGGTTTCCTGGTGGGACTTGCTGGAGGGCTCCCAGTGACCCTCGCCGAGGGAGTCGGTGGTCCACCGGTGGAGCCGGGTCTCGGCCTTCTGGAGGGTGTCGCCCGTGCCGCTGCGCTTGGGGCGGGTCTGCTGGGGGATGCGGTCGATCAGGAGTCGCCGGCCGGCGACGGTGACGTCGAGGGTGACCTGGGTGAGCAGGCTGTCCGGGGCGTGGTGGCTGCGCAGCATCAGTTCGCGGTCGACCGGGGGTTCGCCGTACAGGGCGAAGCAGATGGCGGTGAACAGGGTGCTCTTGCCGGCTCCGGTGTCACCGTGCAGGAGGAAGAGGCCGTCGGCGGTCAGGGCGTCGAAGTCGACGGTGTGGGTGCCGGCGAAGGGGCCGAACGCCTGCAGGGTGAGGCGGTGCAGACGCATCAGACGGTTTCCTTCTGCAGTTCGTTCACGCGGGCGGCGTCGACGGCCAGTTGGAGCAGGGCGTGTTCGTCGGGGGTGGGGGCGGCGCCGCGCAGGTCGGTGATGAAGTCGCAGGCGATGTCGAGTTCGCTGCGGCCCTGCAGGCGTTCGGTGTAGGTGGGGGTGTCGGTGGCCTGGGCGGGGATGAAGGGACGCTGATGCTTGAGGCTGAGGGTGTGGGTGAAGCGGCGGCGCAGGCGGGCCATGGCTTCGAAGGGAAGGGCGGGGTCGGTGAGTGTGACCTCGAGCCAGGCGCCTTCGAGGTGCTCGTGGGCGGGGTCGGTGAGCAGGTCGTCGATGAGGCCTTCGAGTCGCTCCAGGCGGTGAGGCTTCGGGCAGGGCAGCCGCTTCAGAGCGGGGGCTGTACCCCGGGTGGTGAGGTCGACGAGGGTGAGGGACTTGGTGTGGGCGGCTTCGGAGAAGGAGTAGGCGAGCGGGGAGCCGCTGTAGTGGATGCGGTCGGTGACCTTCTGGGGGCCGTGGAGGTGGCCGAGAGCGACGTAGTCGATGCCGTCGAAGACGTCTGCGCCGGCGTGGGCGACCCCGCCGACGCTCAGGTCGCGTTCGCTGTCGGACTCTTCCATGCCGCGGACTTCGTTGTGGATGGTGCCGGGGGTGACGAAGGCGTGGGCGATGACCACGGAGCGGGTTCCGGCCGGCTGGCGGTTGGTGAGGTCGGCGTGGATCCTGTCCAGCGCGGCAGTGAGCACTGCGTGGTGGGAGGCGGATTCCGCGTCCAGCTGGGTGTGGACCATCGACGGCTCAAGGTAGGGGATGCCGTACACGGCGACCGGGCCGTCGGCGTCTTCAAGGAGGACCGGGACATCGCAGGTGTCCGGGTCGGTGCGCAGGTGGATACCGGCGCGGGCGAAGAGGCTGGAGCCGACACCGAGGCGGTGGGCCGAGTCGTGGTTTCCGCTGATCATGACGATCGGGACGTCGAGGTCGGCGAGCTGGTGCAGCGCGCGGTTGAACAGGCGCACGGCGTCCAGGCTGGGGATGGCCCGGTCATAGATGTCACCGGCCACGAGGACCGCGTCGACGTCCTCACTACGGGCGGTGTCGACCAGATGGTCGAGGAAGGCTTCCTGGGCAGGGATGAGGTCTTCTGAGTGGAACCGGCGGCCCAGGTGCCAGTCCGAAGTGTGCAGAAACCGCATGAGTGCAGACAGTAACTACAGAGAGGGCAGTGACGGGCGGTTTTCCTGATAAACGGGTATCGGGGTGAGAGCTTGGAGGATCGGGCCGCACGAGATCCACTGGCTGTTCGCGTGCGCTGGCAGGCGCGCTGTCGCTCGGTCTCAGCGACCGAGCGGACCTCAAAGATGCGCAGCATCCATCTCGGCGCGGCACCAACTTCGTCCGTGAAGGCCAACGTTCGCCCGCCTTGCGGCTCACCGGCCCCTTACCGTTTGTGTTGTGACCGCAGCACCCACACCCCCGCCTGGCGGCCCCCCGCCCCCCAGCCGGCGGCTGCGCCTGCGGGCGCGGTGGGCCGATCGGCACGCCCTGCCGCGGTTCGGCTTCTGGCTACTCAGTCGCGGCGCCGCCCTGCTGGCGGTGTGCTTGGTGCTGTATGTCCTCGATGGGATCATGATCGGCTGGGCACCAGCTTACGAGGTGATGACCGGCATCACCTCGCCCGCTGATGTCCGTCCCCAGTGGTGCGCCTGGCCACTATCTCTGACTGGCTGGGCCGCAATCCCAGCTATTGTCGGCGCGGCTGCTGGCTATGTCATCACCGAGCAGATCCAGGCCCATCACGCGCGTGAGCTTGGCGACGTCCTCGACGAACTGCGCCGCCTAGCCCAACAATCCGGGCCCCTCCCGCCGTCTGGGGGCGGCCCGTGATCACCCTGCACGACGTGTACGAACAGGGCAGTGAAACCGTCAAGGCTGCAGTCCGATCCTTCGGCGCCCGCCATGCAGCCCCGGATGTAGAACCCGACTGGAAAAGCGCTGAACGGCACTTCACCGATTTGATCGAGATCATCATGGGGGCCTCGGTACCGACGTCAACAGGGGCGGCAGACACGGTGCGGAGGGCCGAGCGGGAAGCCATCGCATTTCTGCTCGCGGTCAACAACCTTGCCGACTACCGCTGTCCCATCTGTGTCAAGCAGCATCGGTCCGCAAGGTGAACCATCGGCCTACCCTGGAGACGTGGTGACGGACGCCGAACGATCCGAGCACGCGGCCCGCTTGAGCGGACTGCTCTACCTCGCTTGCCCCGGCGCCAATCCTGAGGCCATCGTCGCCACGGCGAAAGCCATCGTTGAGGATGCAACGGACCCGCCTAACGAACCTGTCCGAGCAGCCGCGCAACTCAACAATTCTGCGCAGCAGAGCCAATCCCCGCATTCGCTGCCCCACGCGGACCTGGCTGGCGCAGACCTGGCCGGCGCAGACCTGCTCGGCGCGAACCTGAGTGGCACAGACCTGGCCGGCGCGGACCTGCTCGACGCGAACCTGACCGGC
The DNA here is from genome assembly GCF_055583825.1 of Streptomyces sp. NPDC104367. Classification (NCBI taxonomy): domain Bacteria; kingdom Bacillati; phylum Actinomycetota; class Actinomycetes; order Kitasatosporales; family Streptomycetaceae; genus Streptomyces; species Streptomyces sp. NPDC104367. Next base: position 10,817 of record NZ_JBVJND010000067.1, read on the forward strand.
GCAAACCTCACCGACGCAAACCTGCTAGGCGTCAACCTAAGCAGCGCAAATCTGACCCGTGCAGACCTAACCCATGCGAATCTGACCTCCACAAGGCTGTTCCGTGCAAAGCTACTCAACGCAGACTTGACCGGTGTGATCCTGCTCGGCGCGGAGCTGTTCACCACGAACCTGACCGGCGCCGACCTACTCAACGCGGACCTGACCGGCGCGGACCTCACCGGCGCCGACCTGACCCGCGCGAACCTCACCGGCGCCGACCTGACCCGCGCGAACCTCACCGACACGAGCCTGGTCGGCGCGAACCTCACTGGCGCGAATCTAACCTATGTGAACCTGCTCGGCGCAGACCTACCTCGCGCGAACCTGAGCGGCGCAGACCTAACCGACGCGAAGCTCACCAACGCAAACCTGGTCGGCGCGAACCTGTCCGGCGCGCGGCTTGCCCGTGCTCGGCAAATGAAGCTACCTGTAGGTGTGACCTGGGACCTGCACACAAGCTGGCCTCAGCACCTGGCGCGGATTGTCGCCGAACAATCCGACGAAGTGAGCCCCGGTGTCTACCGAGTGCGCGACGAGCAGGGGCCCAATCGACGTGGGAGAGTACGCGTGTAACCACGTGTACCGCAGTGCGGTAGGCGGGTTGACGAACCCTCCCTACCTCGCCGACGACTCATCCGTCGCGACCTGCGGGCTCGAGGTTGAAGGAACCGTACCCCCCTGAACCTCGTCCATGACACGATCGTGGACCGGGCGGCCGGCCGCGAGGTCCCAATCACCCCACGCACGGCTTCGGTTGGCGTCGGCCCTTCCCCGCGGCAGAGCGCACACCCTGACGGGGGATCGCCTGGAGAGCCGGTCCGCACCGTCTGCGGTCTCGGCGGCCGCAGGCAGGGGTGGCAGGACTCAGCCTGTCTGCGACAAATTTTCGCCCGGCTCCCGATGCACTTCCTGCCTGCCGTACTCGGTCCGCGCAGTCTCCAGCAGCAGCCGCCACGAGATCACCGTCGGTCGTCGGCGCAGTAGCGCGCGCCGTTCCCGCTCGGTCATACCGCCCCAGATGCCGTGCTCGATGCGGTGGTCGAGGGCATGCGAAAGACATTCGGTACGCACAGGACAGGCCGCGCACACGGTCTTGGCCTGGTTCTGGGCCGCGCCCTCGACGAACAACTCGTCCGGATCAGCACTCCGGCAGACCCCACGCGCACCCCACTCCTGATCGTCCCCGGTCACCCGGACACCGCCCTCTCCCCGGTACGGCCCGCCGCACTCCCCCGGGCAGGCGCAGTGTCAGAACGCTACGGCAGACACGCAGGGCACGGCACATCGCGGCGTCACAGCAATCCCTATGGGCGAAGGGGGACTTGACGACAGCCTCACGGAGGCCGGCGGCCAGATGCTCCTGGGAGCCGGGACAGGTCGAATGTCCTTTCTTCGATGGTGTGACTAGTTCGCCAGGCGAGTGAATCTGCGTCCGACCGGCTCGCACCGGGCCCCAGTACAGCTACGAAGATCACAACCCTGTTCGCGATCTTCGAAACGGAGACCCGGCCGTGCGCCTCATCCGCACCCCACGCACCCTGATCGCCGCGCTGTTCGCACCGCTCGTCCTGCTCGCTCCCTCCACCGCCCACGCAGCCAGCCCGGCTGCCGGTCATCTGCCCGCACGACACGCCCCCGGCGAAACCATCACCCTCCCGGTCCGCGACGCACTCGCCGCTCTCACCGTCGCGGACGAGGACCGTGCCGGCTACACCCGGGACAAGTTCAAGCACTGGACGGACGCCGACAAGAATGGCTGCAACACCCGTGCGGAAGTACTCCTGGAGGAGGCCGTCGCCGCTCCCGAGGTCGGTCCGAAGTGCGCGCTGAGCGGGGGCAGCTGGTACTCGCCGTACGACGACCGCTACCTCGACAGCGCCAGCCAGCTGGACGTCGACCATCTGGTCCCGCTCGCTGAGGCGTGGGACTCCGGAGCTTCGGCGTGGACGGCGAAGGAGCGCGAGGCTTACGCGAACGACCTGGACGACGCGCGGGCGCTGATCGCAGTGTCCGCGGCCTCCAACCGGTCCAAGGCCGACAAGGACCCCGCCGACTGGCTGCCCTCCTCCGCCGGCTACCAGTGCGAGTACGTCACCAACTGGGTCGCCGACAAAACCCGCTACCAGCTGACTGTCGACTCCGCCGAACAGGCCGCGCTCACCAAGCACCTGGCCGCCTGCCCCGACCAGCCCATCACCGTCACCCTCGCTCACTGAACATGCCTCTGGCCCGTCACCACGACAGAAGCGTGGATAACGGGCCAGGCATGAGGAAGAGATACGCGACGGCGCCGTGGCGATGCGCCCCCACCACCAGCACAGCACCGGCCGACAGGGTGCCTGCGACCGGACCGGGGATATCCCGGCCGCCGGCACCCGGCTCGCTGTCAGGCGCGGCGGTCGCCGCCGCCTCGGTGCCCGCCGCGGTGGTCACGGTCACGGTCGCGGTAGCCCCAGGAGGCGTCGTCGATGAAGCGGCCGTGGTCGTTGCGCAGGGTCGCGGTGTCCCGGTCGTTGTTCCACACGTAGTTGCGGCGGTCCTGGTAGACGTCTGCGTAGCGGTCGCGGCCCTCGCCGGTGTGGACGCGGACGGTGGAACGCCCGTCCAGGCGGAAGTGGCGGAAGGTGTAAGTGTGGCCTGCCTCGTCCGACAGCGTCCAGCCATCCAGGTTCACCGCCCGCCGGGCCGTGTTGGTGACGTCCACCCACTCCTTGTTGAGCGACCAGTTCGAACGGTCATCCCGACCTGGGGAGTCGTACTGCACGTCACTGATCACCACAGCCCGATCGTGCGGGCGGGCGACGGGCTGGCCGGCAGCAGCGGCAGGAAGTGCCAGCGCCCCCACGGCGGCAGCCGCAACAGCGGCAGCCGCGGTCAGACGACGGACAGTCACAGAAACGGACACAGGGGTCCTCCTTCTCAGAGCCCACACCCCGCACCAGCGATGTGAAGTCGCTGGCTGCCGAGGTGTGTTGTGCTGGGTGGCGGCCCGGTCGGCCGCACACCCACACCTTGCCCGGCCCCGAACCCGATCAGCCCGGAACATGAAGCATGTGACGAATAACGGATATTTCAGTGACTCTTGGCTGCAAAGCCCACCAATGTGATGAACATGACGAAATGAAGGCCGGTCATCAGTCGCTTCTGCGGAATGGCGGACTCGCTCGCTCGTCTGGGCAGCCAGTGCCGCTTGCGACAGGTGGGCCGGACTCCGAAAGTACGTAACAGTCGCCGTCACCCGAACGGGGGCCGAGCATGGAGCGCGGCCCACCCAGCGCATGTTCGGAGAGGTGTGAGTCATCTCTGCTGAAAGGGGGCGGCCGCGCAGCCTTGTGCTCGCATGACCCCGCAGCCGCGGGTTCTATCGGACGGATGGCGGGTCGGTCAGAAGAACTCGTGCAGTCGGTCGAGAAGGAAGCGGACGAAGCCGGAGACGGCCGCCGCGAGCACGGTGGCGCGAACGTCCTTGACGCAGCGGTGGTTGCGACGACCTGCGGGAGCACGCGACATGGAGGTGTCCTCACGTTGTGGCGGATTGAGGTAGCCGGCCGGCTCTCTTCCACTGTGCAGGCGTCGGGATACAGCACTTCCGAGTTGCGATGGGCCCCAAACGGCACTGGGACTCAGCCCAGTTCACAAGCGCGTCCGGCATCGGTTTGGGCACGATGGTGCGATGAAACGAGACGGCATCGTGGGCGGGCCCGCGGGTCGAAGAAGACTGATCGCGCGCCCGGCTGTGCCGCCGGGGCCGCTGCGCGTTCTCAAGGGCCTGGTCTACGAGGCGTATATCGCCGCCGGCGCGCCGACGCTGGACGCCCTGGCTACGGCGATCAGAGCGGACGATGATCTGTCCGCTAGCCCCGGCAGGGACACGATCAACCGCATCATCGGTGAGCCCGGTCTGCCTGCAAGACAGGCGGACACCGTCGCGGTGGTCACCACGCTTACGCGCCTGGCCGGTGGGGACGGACAGCAAGCGGGTCTCAAGGCAGCTGATCTGTGGATTCAGGCACAGCTTGAGGAACCGCTCGGCCGCTTCGTTCGGGAGATCGACCCCTATCGTCTGGAGGTCCATCCGGCGATCACGGTGCTGGGCAGCACGGGCCTGCCAGCCTATGTAGAACGCGAGCATGACAGGGAGTTGCGGCAGATCGTTGCCCGGGCCGTCGAAGGCAAAAGTCAAGTGGTGATGCTCGTAGGCACGTCTTCGTCGGGTAAGACGAGGTCCTGCTTCGAAGCCGTCAGGCACCTGCCTGAGGATTGGCGGCTGTGGCATCCTTACGATCCCGACCGGCCCCGCGCTGCGCTTGCCGATCTTCGGCGTGTCGGCCCGAGGACTGTGGTCTGGCTCAATGAAGCACACCACTACCTGCTGCATCCCGATTACGGTGAACCGATCGCTGCCGGACTTCGCAGCCTGCTGGAGGAACCTTCCCGGGGGCCGGTTCTGGTCCTGGGAACCATCTGGCCGGGTCCGGGGTACTTCGATGAACTGAGCCGAACTCCGCAGCCTGGGGACGCTTCTGAACGCGAGGGGAGGCTTCCGCTCCCGTCTGGACGAAGGGATCCCTTCGGGCAGGCACGTGTCCTGCTCGCGGGCCGCCATCTCCATGTTCCCACCGCTTTCACGCCGGGAGAAGTCGAGGCCATCAAGGACTCTTCGGACCCGCGTCTGGCCGCGGCGGCCCTCAGCGCACAGGACGGTCTGGTCACCCAGTACCTGGCCGCCGGATTCGAGCTGGTGGCGATCTATGACGAGGCACCGCCTGGTTCCCGGGCCCTGCTTGATGCCGCGATCACGGCCCGCTGCCTGGGCCACCCGCTCAGCTTGTCCTCGTCTTTTCTGGCCGAGGCTGCGGAGGCGTATCTCACTGATACCGAGTGGGATCTGCTTCCGGAACATTGGTGCGAGCAGGCGCTGGCACGGCTCACTGAGCCCGTCAAGGGCGTGCACGGCCCGCTGTACCGGCAAAGGCGCCAGCGCGGTTCTGCCCACGCCGTTACACCGTCAGCCGACCGCTCCTACCGAGTGGCCGACTTCCTTGTCGATCACATCCGCAGCACTCAGCGCGTCCGTCCCGTCCCCGCCCTGTTCTGGCAAGCAGCCATCCAGCACTGCGAGGGCGATGCCGCGCAACAACTCGGCGCCGCGGCCGAAGTCAGAGGACTGACGGAGATCGCCTGCCGCCTGTGGGCGAGGGCCGGCGACTACATGAAAGTCGCACGTCTGCTCAGTGATGCGGACAGGCTCGAGGAGGCACTGCCTTGGTTCGAGCAGGCCTATGCCGCAGGGCACGCACGAGTGGCCCGTATTGCAGCGGAGGAGCTGATCCGCGTCGGGAGGTCAGATGCAGTGGCAGGCTGGTTCGAGGGGCTGCCGGGTTGTGCACCGGCCGAGGCCATGCGGTGGACCGGCGTCGTGCTTGCCTGGGCCGGCCTCACAGACGAGTGCCTCGTCTGGTTCGACCGTGCAGCGCGGGCCGGAGACGCTCACTCGCTTATGACGGCAGCCGAGGAACTGGCAGTACGCGGGCAGTTGGAGGGAGCCTTGGCCTGGTGTGAACGAGCCATCGCAGCCGGCGTGGACGGGGCATATGAAGCGGCCGTCGGCTGGCTGATGGACGCAGGGCTTGTACAGGACGCACGCGTCTGGGCCCGGCGGGCCCAGACTGCCGGCTGCAAGAGCGCAATGGGCCTGACGTGGGGTGAGCTGACATCACCCCGCACGACAGGAGACCTCCCCTCGTACGCTTCCCTCTCCGACGAGCCGGCGGAATTGCTGTCCCGGCTCGCAAGCGGGACAGGCCCCACAACTCCCCTGGGCGAGGTCTCTGCATGGGCTGCCGCTGCCGCTGCCGTCCACGACTCACGGCCTCTGGCCGAGGCCCGGCGCCTGGCTGCCAGCGGCGAAGTGAATTCGGCGTTGGCAGCTGCCGAAAAAGCCACCGCGGAGGGGGACGCCGGCGCCCTGTACTGGGCTGCGCAGCTCTGTGCAGACAAAGGACGGTGGACGGAATGCTTCGCATGGTGCCGGCGCGCAGTCGCCACAGGAAGCGAGCTGGCCGCCCATCTGGCGATCGTCAGCCTCGAGGAGTCAGGACATACCAAGGAAGCCCGACAACTTGAACGCTATGGATGGACTCCCACCGGAGCAGTAGCAGCCCCCTGGAACATGGACGACCTGCTGCTTCCCTCACACCGCCAGACAACCGGCACCGACGACTTCGGCACTCCGCCCGGGCCGGCACAGGACTGAAATCCTGAACGCACGCGTCGGACCATCGAGTTCCTGAACCTGATCGGGGCCTGCCACACGTTGCGGATCTCCAAAACGGACCGCGCAACCGCATCAGAACCGGCCATCCCCATGGTCTGCGCCAGTCGCCGCCAGGTCACCGCGTCCGGTTCATACTCAGAGGCGCCTGTGAGTCGTCGCCGTCCGGATTTCGGATCTGCAGAGCACTTGTGAGGGGCCAGAGCAAGGCGCTCGTCCGCGGTCATGAATCGGAGCACCTCGGCCGAACTCCGTTCCACCCGCGCGATCTCCCCGTCGGGAAAGGTCGCCACGTCCCCCTTGCAGCCCAGCACCCCTGCGCAGGCCAGCGACAGGACGTCCGAGCAGTCCTGCACGGCGACGGAGCCGTACTCGCGGGCAACGGCTTCCTCAATGCTGGATTTCCAGGCAGAGGTCAGTGGCGATACGAACTTCCAGTAGTGCGCGGCTGATTCGGCGGAGCCGTCTCCGGCGCCCAGGAGGCAGACCGTGACGTCTCCCAGCAGGGGCAACAGTGCCTCTACGGCGTTCCCGGACTTGCCGGATGGCATGAGTCGGACGGTCTTCGGGCTTTCACCGCCGAGAAGGAGGCTTCTGATACGGCGGGCCTGACCTTGGACGCGCTGGCGGCAGCAGCCGAGGTCCTCAAGGACACGCCCGGCAGACTCAGCACACTCACCGAGGGGCAAGCGGCACGCAGGCAGGCCCTGGCCGAGCTCGCAAGCGAGGATGAAGCCCTGGCTGAGCGTGCCAGCGGGCTGCAGGACACGGAGGAGCGCATCGCCGAGCTGTGCGGAAAGGCGCAGGACGCCGGCAAGCGGCCGCTGCCTCTGAACCGCCCCGGGTTCGGTAGAGATCTCAGATTGTGGTGATGACCTGGGGTTTCGTGAGTTCGGTGTAGTAATTGGCTTCGTATTCGACGGG
>NZ_JBVJND010000068.1:0-16937 GCF_055583825.1 Streptomyces sp. NPDC104367
AACGCCGACCCGAGATCCTCGACGGCTTCATAGCCGAGACCGAACTCGGGCTGGAGCCCCCGTAGCCCTGTCACCCCACCCTTTCAACCTCAGCGTCACCATCGACTCCTGCTCGCACCCTGCATGACAGCGCTCCGGTCCCCTCCCAAGGACAGGCAGCCTGCCTACATGGGCTGAGGGACCTCACGCCACGACCGAGGCACACCCGCACCGCTCTTCCCCTCAGTCACGAGACCGGCCCGCTTCGCCGCCCCAGGGCGACAAAGGCTGGAAATGGCGGATTCTGACACCTCCCGCCTGCGCGGCCGGGTGTCACACCTCTGACACCCCGGCAGTCCACCCCAACCGCCGCCGACAGGACCGCCCTGGTCACGACTCCCCCTCCAGCTCCGCTCCCTGCGCACGCCCCGGTACAGCGCCCCCGGCGCTGCGCTGCAGCACGCACTCGCGAACGGCCCTGACAGAGCCCACCAGATGGCCCGAACTCATCCCGAATCAAAGGGTGTTGGAGGCACGGAGAAGATCCACTGTCAGTGCCGGACGACAGCATGAAGGCGACGCGGGCAACCCCACCCACCTGGAGGACCACATGCCGTTAGTCCGCCCCTACGTGCGCTCCGACGGAGCGCCGGTACGCGGACACTCCCGCTGGGCGCCAGGAGCGCGCCGGGAGATGACCATCTTCGCCGCCTTCGCCCTGGCCGCAATCGGCTTCGGCGCCACCTCGACCGAGCACGGCCCGGACACCGGGACTCCTCGGCCGACTGTGACGTACCCGATCCGTTTCGACCACGCCGACAGCGACACCGCGCGGACGGCCGCCCCCCAGCCGACAGTGTCCTACCCGATCGATCTGTCGGCCCTGGGAGCCGGGCGATGACCCGCCGCCGGCCCGCCCCGCGACGGACCACCCGGGGATCCCGCCGGCGCAGCCAGCCGGACACCGGGATCGCCGCCCTGGCCGCGGCCGCCATCGTGGCAGTCGCCCTTGCGATGGCCGTGGTCAACTGGCTGCTCGCACACTGGTGGGTCCTGCTCGTCCTGGCCGTCGCCGCCGTCCTGGCCGGTGTCGGCTGGTGGCAGCGCACCGTGCGCCGCATGCAGTGGGAGGACACGCGTGCTCGAGCGCTGCGCTACGGACTGACCCAGCTGGATGCCCTCTCCCATCTGCAGTTCGAACATGCCGTCCGCGACCTGATGCACAGGGACGGCTGCAGGGACGCCGTCCAGGTCGGAGGACAGGGCGATCTGGGGGCGGACGTGAAGGCGACCGATCCGCAGGGCCGGCGCTGGGTGATCCAGTGCAAACACCGGCGACACGGCGAACGAGGCGCAGCGGTAGGCACTCCGGAACTGCAGGTCCTCAACGGAACCGGGCGCCCCGTCCACAAAGCGGATGTCGTGGTGATGGTCACCAACGGCAGGATCACCCAGCCCGGCCGCACCTTTGCCCGACAGCAGCGGCTGCATCTCGTCGACCGTCACCTGCTCGGATCCTGGGCTGCCGGATCACGGCCACTGTGGGAACTCCTGGCCGCGCTTCCCGCGCCGCGAAAGCCCTCACAGCTCTCCTGAACAGGCGTCTGCGCTCGCGGGAGACAGGCGGCGTCCGGGCGCGAGGGCACTTCCTACATACAGGGTTGTCCAGGACGCCATGGGCACCCGCCGGTTGAGAAGGACTTCGTCCGCCATGGGTCAGTCCGCCGAAGAAGCCGACTGTGCCGTGGGTGTCGCGGCCGTAGGCGGACCGCAGCCAGGCGAGTGCCACGATCACTACAACAGCGTCTCCGGCGAGAATCGCGCCAGGGAACAGCTGCTCTGCGGTGGCCCGGCTGCACACCAGTTCCCCGGAGGTGAATGCATACAGGTAGGACGCGGTGGCCAGCCCGGCGAAGCAGGGCAGCAGGAGTCTTAAGCCACTCCGGAGTCCGGTAGTGGCCCGAACTGCACACCGCACTGTGCCAGATCACCGCTGCCGCGTACCAGGTCGATCTCCGCCGCATAGCCCCAGCGCCGCATAGCCCCAGCTCGGCTCGGCGAGCTCCCGACTGTCCTGCTGGAGGCCGCCGGCGAGAACCTCCGCGCCCCCAGCGGTTGTATGACGTGCTCCAAGAAAGCTGATCGGGCCGACGGCGCAGGACTCATCGGCCGACAGTTGGCCACCGAGGGGACGAAATCACCGCTTGGCACCGTGAAGGCGCCGGTCACATGACTGCCCCGCTCCCTTAGGCACGAGGGAGGCGTTCGAACTGGTCGTATTCGTGCTGGCCAGGTTGCCAGATGCCCTCGATCTGAGCCCCCACGATGTCGGCCTCGAAATCGATCTGCGACCCGACGTTCGCCATGCCCCGGTGACTGGCCACAAAGGCGTAGACCAATGCGTGGCTCGTGACGACGGCGACGGCGGGGTCCGAGACGTCGAGGAGGGCAACGACGATCGCCGGCCGCCCCAGCCTCTTCACGCGGGCGCTGTCGAGATGGTCCCAGGCGGTTGTCGCGTACTGCGCCTCACCGCCCCAGTTGCTGAGCTGGTGCCAAAACCCGTTGGGTTGGTCGTGGAGCGGCTGGGCGTTGCCTGCAAGGCATACCTTGCCGACGCGGTATTGCACGGATCTGTCGCCCGCTGTGAACACGCTGGAGTCGCGCAGCGCGGCGTGCTCGGCTCGGGTGATCACTTCGTTGGCGAGGGCCTTGTCCTGGCGATCCTCGACGAGGGACTTGGTCAGGACCTTCAGCCCTGACGTCTGTACGTTCTCGACCTCGTAGTCCAGCAACCGGGTTGCGTGGAATGAGCGCAACCAGCGGTCGGCGAGCAGGTCCCGCAGTTCGGTGTCGCGCCCGGCGAGGTCGACCTCGAAGGGAAGGTCTCCGCCGTCGGTTACGTGGTCGGGCACGGTCTCCGCCAGAGCTTGTATGTAGGCCTTCACATCCGCCGGCCAGCCGGCAGGGCGGTCTATCTCGACGATCTCGCCAATTCTCATGCCGTCATGAATAGCGCACGAGACCACCCCGGCCCGCCCCGCATGATCCCCGCAAGCCGGAACACCCCTGGCCTGGCTGTCACCCCGCTGGCAGACAGCACCTGTCACCGCCGGACGGGACCGTCACCCCACGCCGTGCAGCGAGCTCCCGCACCCGGAGCTTCGCCGTGTGCACGCCGCGCAGCAAGGACAACGCCCGTTCCCGACGCGCTGCCCGGACGTCAGACGGACACGTCGAATTGCTCTAGCCATCCGACGTCGCCCGCCCCGGCTGCGGCAACGACCCCGCACACCAGCCAGATCATCGCCGGCAGCAGATCCTCACCCAGGTCGTCTGCTACCTCTGACACCGTTACCTCGCCCGCGCCGGGAACCCCAATCATCCCCGACATCTTGGCCGCAGCTGCGCCAGCACGCTGACCGAGCGTCTCATCAACCCAGGCGGTAGCCGCTTTGGCCTGGCTCGGTGCCAGACCCGCCTCCCGCGCTCCGGCCAGCCAGCCTGCCAGCACCCCGAACGACAGCGCACCCGCCACACCTGCCGCTTCGTCGCCAGAGTGCTCGGCCAGCTGCTCGAGACCCACCACGATCCGTACCGCGATCCGCGGATCACGCCGTACCAGGATGGCCGCGACCACCTTACGCAGGCCCTCGGCCACGGACCGGTCGTCGGTATCGGCTGCTGCGTCCTCGGTCTCGTCCTCGGTGCAGGCCCGCCGGTAGGAGTGCACCGCATCCGAGAAGGCCTGGACTTCGGCGGCGGAAAAAGTGTGCCGGTTGTCCTCTGTGACCAGGTAGCCGCACGCGCGCCAGGCGTGGACGAAGGCAGCATCCACCCCGGCTTCCTCGGCGGCCTCCAGCATACGGACCATGAGGTGGTCGACGGACTCCTGTGTCATCGGCTGCGGCTCGTCGGCATCCGGATCGAAGAAGACCGGATCCTCCGGACCGGGAGGACGCCCGAACTTGTCCTCGAATGCGGCCCGTTGTGTCTCCATAGCGTTCTTCATCCGCGTGTCCAGTTCCGTGCCGGCCGTCCACGACACCTCGATGGACCCGTCCTGCCGACGACGGCGCTGGACAAACCGCGGATCCCCCTGACGCTGCGCCACCACCCGGGCGTGCTCCTCGGTGAACGCCTCCAGTGCCGCAGCACGCCGCTCCCGGGCCTCCCTGGTGCGTGCGTGAGCGTTGTCCCGCTGACGCTGCGCCTTTGATTTCCTTCCCACCAGCGGATCCCCTTCATCAACTCAGCCGCGACAACGTGAATGAGAACGACCCTAATGACTGTCCACCAGCCACACCCCGACAAAGACGCTATTCCGTATGCAAGTTGACAGACTTCACCAGCAGCTACGAGCGGTGTGCCGGCCCCGCAGCACCCGCCCGCTCCAGTGCCTTTTCAACCGCCGCCGCCCCGGGGAGGCCTGGAACGCGCGGTCAGGTAGAGCCGTCCGGCGGAAGTGAGGCGGTACTGCCAGGCGCTGGCGTCCTCGATGTAGCCGTGCCCGCCCGGGCCGAGCCTGAGGGCTGCCACGCGTCCGATGGCGACCTTCGCGAGAGTCTGCCCGGGGGCGGCCGCGACGGTTTCGAGAGCTGCCTGCAGCCAGTCCGCCAGCCGCGACGCATCAGCGGCCTGCTGGGCCAGCGCCGGTTGGAGCGCTCTTCCGGCGGCCCGGCCAGCGCGGGTGAGCCGGACCTGGGTATGCCAGATCGGGCCGGTGGGGCGGTCCTGCGCCACGCGCCTCAGCTCGATCAGCCCCCGGCGCTGCAAGGCAGCCAGCGTGGCGCCGGCGCCCGCGTCCAAGACATGCCGCTGGCCCAGCTGCTGCTGGACCACGGTGGCATCAGCCGCCGGGTGGTCGACACCGTAGGTGATCCACCGCCACTGCTCGGCCGGCTGCCGTTCCCGGACTGCGTGCCAGCGGCGGTTCTGCGTAATCTCGTTGTCCTGATCGATCGCGAACAGTACCTCCAGATAGGTCTTCTGACGCTCGTTCATTCCTTGCGGACGGCCGCCCGCCCCACCCGACTGCTCGCCGTTCGGCGCAGGCGGTACGGGCGGCGGCGTCACGATGATTCCGGCTGGTCGATCGATTCGAGCTGGTGGGAGGGCAGCAGCACGCTGCCGAGCCTGTAGGCCAGGTGCAGCTCGATCGGCAGCGTCACCGGATCCGCGAAGTGCGCGGCCGCGGTCCGCCGCTGATGCCCAAGGGCCGCCCATGCCGCAGCCGGGTCGTCACTCTGCTTGACCGCCACGAGGAGCTCCAGCAGCTGCGGATTCCACACGTCCTTGCACGTGTCGATCTTCGGCACGATCTCCCTGTCCCGGTTCCTGCCCTCGTGCCACTCCACCCTCGATCCGCCCGGGCTCCCGGGGCCCGCGGTCTTGGGCTTGTCGGCAGTGGAGAAGAACAACCGGTTGTTGCCACCGGCGGCCCACAGCCCGCCACCGACTCCCACCCGTTCCAGCGGGCCCTTCGCCCCGTAGGCGAAGTGCTGCGCGCTCTCGTCACGGACGTTGGTGCGCAGCCGGATGTGCCGCAGCCCCTTGTACCGTTCGGCTTCCAGAGGCCGGTCGGGGTGGAACGCGAGCCGGTCGGCGACCAGGTTCGGGTTGGTCAGTGCCGGGCACGCCGAGCGGATGTTCTGGGCCAGGGTGAACAGGGCGAGATCCCCGCCGTCGCAGGACTCGGTCACACAGTCGGCGAAGAAGTCCTGGATCTCTGTCTTCTCGAAGGTGCGGGTGCCGCTCCAGGCGGCCAGCTGGACGGAGGCCTCGTGGTAGGTCAGCCAGTCGCCGTGGGGCAGGCGGACCATGACGTGGGGCCGGTCGGGCACGCTCGCCACGGCCAGCGGCATGACGGCCCTGAAGCCACCGGTGCGGCGTACCACCCACAGCCCCAGGCAGGCCACGTCGGTCAGCGGATGCTCGGTTGTGCCCTGCCGGTCCGGATGCCGGATCAGGCCGCTCTGCCGGATCAGCAGGTCACCGATGGCCCTGCGGGCACGCTCGCGCTGGCTCTTCGCGCTCCTGTGCTCCTCCTGCACGCCCTCACCGTCGTCCTGGCCCTCACCGGGGCCAGCCTCGAGTGCGGCCGCGGCTGGCGGCAGCAGGTTCTGGGTGACCGCCCCGCAGCCGGCCGCACCGGCCCGCACCGGCATTTTGGGGTCGTGGTCGGCGGAGGTGAATCCGTCGGCGCCGCGCATCTCCACCAGGACGAAGCGGGACGTCACCCCGGGCGCGGGCTGGCCGAGCCGGCTGCGCACCTGCATCTGGCGGCCGGTGCCGGCGTCCTTGAGCCGGTCGTTGCGGCGCCTGAGTTTCTCGTTCACCTCGAGGTCGTCGGCGATCACACCCACGGGCTCCACCCGCACCAGTACTTCGAGCTCGGGCAGCGTGTACGTCTGCTGCCACGCCTGCACCTGACCAGGCTGATCCGCCGTGTCCAGTGGCAGGTCCAGGGCGAGAGCGAGCGCGCTGAGGGCTTCGTCGCGCATGGTGGCGGTGTCGCACCACAGCACGATCTCGATCCGGGGCCCGGCGGCCTCGGCGAGCGCGCTGCGGTCGATGCGCAGCAGTTCTTCCGCGGTCAGGCGTGTGCGGGCGGGGATCGGCACCCGCACATGGGGCTCGTCCACCGTCGCGAAGTCCTCCAGGGCAGGAACCAGCTGGCTGAAGATACGCCACTTGTCCTTGGCGGACACGCCGTCGCCGACCGCGTGCCCGGTGTTCTTTCCCAGGCCGGGCCGGTAGGGGACACCTGCGACGGGCTCGCTCGGCAGTCCGTCGTCGCCGGCTCCCGGTTCCAGGAAGTCCAGCGGTTCGCGGGCCAGCGCGGCCGGGTCGGGCAGGAACTCGAACGGGCCCAGCCGCTTCAGCGTGGGCACCAGGCCGTCCGCCCACCCCATGAAGCCCCCCTTCTTCCCGGCCGGCCCGGACTGCCAGGCCATGGAAGCCAGTCCGAACGGGCTGCTGGCATCCGCCCAGGGGGAGGGGGAGAACAGGTGCACGCCGATGGCCCGCTTCGGGTCGAACACGTTGTACCGGGCCCAGCGGCGCATCCCGACCCGCACGTGCAGCCGCGGCTGCGGCGTGTCTTCCAGGCTCCTGGTCTGTACCGACAGCCGCAGTGTGTAGGACCAGGGATAGCGCACCCCGCCCTTGCTCTCGTACACATACGGCGGCCAGGACACCAGCTCCGCTCCGTCCCGGACGGCGGTGCGCCGCCACCGGGTCGTGTGCACCGCCCGCACCATCACACCGTCCTGCGCGTCCGCGCCCCCGCCCGCCTCGCCCGTTCCGTCTATGGCGTCTTCCTGCCCGGCCGGACAGGTTCCTGCCGGTCCGGTCTCCGGATCACCGTGGACGACCTTCCACCCGGTCAGACACAGATGCGTGGCCAGCGCGTGCGGCACCAGGGTGTAGTCGGCGCCCTGCGGATCGCTGCCCGGCCCCAGGTCGAGGGTTTTGCGCGTGAACGCCAGGTCTTGCCCGCTGAAGGTGTCCAGGACGCCGGCCAGGACCGCGGTATTGATCACCGGCGGCCGCCCGCGGCCCTGCGCCAGGTCGTTGCGGTACTCCGCGGCCGCCATCAGCCCGCCCTTGACGAACTCCACCAGCAGCGCACGGTCCGGTTTCTTCTCGTCCGCGTTCGCCGACCACGCCAGCCACATCTCACCCCGCCGCGCGCGGGCGTCGTGGGTGAGGACCTGCGGCATCAACGCGGCGATCGCACTGTTGACCGCCCACAGGGGAATGGCCCGTTTCTCCTCCTCGACCTCGCCCTCCGCAGTGGCAGGCCTGAAGACGTGTTCACGCAGGGGCTGCGCCCACTTCGCGGGGAACTCGCACGTCCAGTACGTCGCCAGATCATGGCCGGCGAAGGACCGCAGGACGAGAGAGAGGGGCTGCAGGAAGTCATAGCGCACGATGCTGCTCCACGAGGGTGTGCAGGGACTGTCGAAGAGGCCGGTACAGCGGTCCGGCGATCGCCTCATCGGGCCCGTCCAGGGCTTCGTCGAGGGCGTCGAGCATGCCGACGAGCATGCTGTCGTCGTGCCGGGGGTCGAAGGCGGCGTCGCAGAAGTACACGCGGGCCGTGGCGCCGCCGCGCAGCATCCGGCCGATGATCTGATCCAGCGGGACGATGTTCGTCCAGTCCATGGCACGCCGCTGGGTCGAGCCGGGATCGGTCGCCGTGTACTGCAGCGTGCCCTCCAGCAGGTTGAGCCAGGTACGGCGGGCCAGTTCGCGGAACATCGCCGCCCGCTCGCCCAGCGTTGTGTCGGGGCCGGCCGAGGGCACCGACTGCCGGATCTCTTCCACCGCCCACCGGTTCATCGTCTGTACGTGGTAGCTGAGGTCCTCGGGGTGCAGGTGCGGGCGGACCAGGTAGAACGCCGCGCCCAGGGCTGCGACATGGTCGTCGTTGAGGATGTTGTGGCCGCGTTCGATGGCGAGCTGGGGCGCGATGAGGATCCATGCGTCCTTGTGCCGGGCCATCGCGTGCACCTTGCCGCGGGCGATGGTCTGCCTGCTCCAGTGATGGCTGCCGGACTCGTCGTCGGGCACCATCTGCAGGATCTGGTCGGCCCATTCGGGCCGGATCCTGATCAGGTGCTGCAGCACCGCTTCGGCCTCGCGATAGCTGCCCACCAAAAGCAGGACCCGCCGCCGCCCCTCGGGCAGTCCGTCACGGATCTCCTCCAGCAGGCTCATGCGCGGCCCGCGCAGACCCTGCTGGTGCTGGCACAGTCCCGCCAGCAGTTCCCGCAGCGCCTCCAGCCGCTCCTCGCCCTGCCTGCCCGACACCCGCACCGCGAACGAGGCCCCGCTGGAGGACACCATCCTGACCGGCAGATATCTGAGCATGATCCGCTCGTGCAGCGGCACCTTGTCGCCCGTGCGGGAGGCGAGGATGCCGGTCACGGGGACCTGCACGTCATACCGCGGCGAGTTCCCCGCCCAGCTGGTCGCCGACAGCAGCAGACACGCCGGCCCCGCCTCCTTCCCGCCCGCCGAACCCCCGTACAGGCGGGGCAGGTTGAGCAGCAGCCAGCGGCCGACCCCCGAACAGCGGAAGAACGACAGCGTCCCGATCTGCTCGGACTGGCCCTCGTGCTCCCGGTACTGGAAGCCCAGCAGGTTACCCATGGGGGAGTCCGGCACCAGTGGCAGGTACTCGGCTGGCGGACGGTGCACGAGGCTGGAGCCCATGGCCTCCAGCCCGGTCTCCATCTCCACCTCCCAGCAGGCCCGGGTCAGCAGCGCCAGCTTTTCGGCGAGCAGAGCGACGACCATGGTCACCTGGAACCGCACCGCCAGCCGTTCCAGCGCCTGCTCCCCGGCCAGGACGACGTCTTCCTGCTCGCGCAGCCACTCCACCAGGTCCTGCGTCACCAGCCCCGACGGCTGGTAGCCGCGTGCGGTCAGATCCCGCAGGAACGCAACCGACGCATCCGCTCCCCGGTAACGGCCGGCCGGGTTCTCCAGCCACGCCGAGAAGACAGCGCGCCAGCGCGCAAAGCATTCCTCGTCCGCGTCCCACAGTCCCGGCTGTTCCCCCTCAGGCGCGCTGTCCTGCCCCCGCGGACGCGGCCGGCGCGCGATCTCACCGGCCAGCCCCATCACCAGACGCCACTCGTTGAAGTAGCCCTGGCCGAGCCACTCCCGCACGTGAGCGTGCTCAGCCAGCAGATTCCGCAGATGGGTCACCAAAAGCCCGGCCGTACTGATGTCGACGGACCAGTCCCGCACCGGCTCGCTGAACAGATGCTGACCCCGGGTATGGCGCATGTGCCGCTCGAACAGCGGCCGCACCTCGTCCAGCCAGGCATCCTCACCCGGCCCGGCCAACGCCTGCGAGGGACTGAACGCCTGGTCCCACTGGATCTGCACCCGGTCGGCCTCGTCCACCACGAACGCGTCGCTGCGCTGCCACGCCAGCTCCAGATACCGCATGTCGTGCCGCGACAGCTGCTCGGGAACCCGGCAGTGCATCAGGCTGGCCGGCGTGGCCACCCACACCGTCGCCTCCACCAGCTCCCGCGCCGCCTCGTGCCGCCCGCACACCGGCAGCAGCGAACAGTCCACCGCCGCCTCCGGCCGCTGCTCTGCACTCCCGGTCTCCCACGGCCGCAGCCGGCGCACACACGGCGCGTCCTTGAGCGCCAGCGGCTCGGTCAGCTCCGCCAGCCCCTGCAGCACGCACTCGGTGGAGATCCACCTAAGCCGCAGATCCTCCAAAAGCACCAGACCCCGCGCGTGCACGTCCGCAGGCCGGTGCACCTGCTGCAGATGCCGGCCGCGGTTGGCCGCACCCAGGATCGGCGCCGCCCGCACCCCGTACCGGCACAGCGCGGTGACCATGTCGAGAACGGCCACGACATCCCCCAGAACCACCGTCAGCGTGTGCCGCCGGTGCGGCTCGGCACCCGCCCACACCGCCGCAACCGTGATCAGCGTGGTCTTGCCGACAGCCGGCATGCCCACCACATGCAACACATCCGCCAGCACCAGCGTCTTCGACTTCCGCAGCCGGCCATCGCCCTGACGCACCAGCAGATACAGATCATCGATCCGCCCCCGCCAGTTGTTGCGCAGCCCCAGCCGCGCATCCACCGCATCCATCAGATCGGCGGTCGCCGTCAGCGCCGACCAGCGCAACGTCACCTTCTTACGCTGCCGCCCCGCCCGGTGCCGCTGCGCCGGCACAGGCGTCATCCCCTCCGGGACCACCACACCGGCGTCCGCACGGCCCATGCGGTAGCGCACACCCTCCTCGGCCACCGACACCCGCAGCTCACGATGCTCTGGCAACGCCGCCAGAGCCTGCGCATACACCTGCTCCCGGTCCGACACCACCGCCAGCGACCCCCGCCGCTCCGCAGGCCGTGACGGGTCCTTCACGTCGAACATACGCAGCATCTCCGGCAGCGCCTGATACGACCGCAGAGCCCTGCCCCAGTCGCTGGGGCTCTTCAGCTCGCTCACCAGCCACCGCAGCGCCGCCGAACCGGCCACCGCCCGCTGTTCGCGAGTACGGAACTCGTAGCCGTTCATCAGCGCCCAGGCATCCCCGGCCGCCGCACCCCGGGCCCACAACTCAAGGGCGAACAGCCCGAGCTCCACCGACGCCACCAGCCGCACATCCACCCGGCCCAGCCCGTTGCTCCTGGCCGCCCGCTTCAGCTTCTGCCCGAGGTTCCTGTACCAGCCACTGCGGTCACGGGCCACAGACGACCTCCCCCATCGTGCCCAGATCGGGGCAGGACGCCACCAGATCCCTGTCGGAGACCACTTGGACCTGAGGCTGCGCCCGCAGCGCCTCGCTGCGCCGCGCGAGGATCTTCACGTAACTGCGGTTGGCATGCAGCCGGTCGTGCGGAACGACCAGAAACCCCCTGCGGTACGCGTGCGGATCACCCGCCCCCCACGCTGGGAACATCTTGATCCGCCGCGCCAGCAGATACGGGCTACGCCAGTCCTTCACATCCACCCCGACGCTGAAGCCATCGGGCCACACTGCCACCAGATCCAGCGCGTCCAGCTTGGGATACAGCACCACCCGGGCCCCCCGCGCCGCCAGCCGCCGCGCGAGATCCAGCTCCGGCCGGCCCGGCAGCGCCACGAACCGCACCAGCTCCGGCTCCAGCCGCCGCGCCCCCTGCGCCTCCGCCCAGACCGGCTCCGGCAGATCGGGTCGCCGCGTACACCGCCACACCCCGCACCGCACCCGGCCGCCCGCCCGCGGAGCGACCCACTGCCCGCAGCCGCCGCACACCGCCACCCGCCCCCCGAGCGTCACCTCCGCCGTGACCCGCCCGTAGGACTCCTCCATCCAGGTCGCCCATTGCGGCACGTCCAGCACCGCATTCTTCGCCGCCACGAACTCGTCCGGCCCCAGCACCGCGTGTTCCGTGACGAACAGACGCCACCGCGCATACAGCTCCGGCCGCCCGAGCTGGGCAGCCATTTTCTTGATCTCCTTGACCAGCGTGCCCTCGTGTACCTCGGACACCACGTCCTGGGCCAAAACCGCCCACTCCAGGCAGAACTCGCTCGGCTCGCCGCCGATCAGGAGCCGCTCCCCGTCCACCTGCGCGTCGGCATCGAACTCCAACGGCCAGGAGTCCACCGACCGTTCGGCGCACCACACACCTACCAGGTCCTGCACGCCCACGGGAGCGCTCCGGCCCGCCCGCACGCACAGGGCGGCCAGCCGGTCCAGTCCCAGCTGCAGACTGCGGTCATAGGGATGCTGAAGCCGCCGCACCCCCGTCCAGCCCTGCATGCCCACCAGTCCCGACGCCACCAGACTCAGGACCACTTCGCCAGCACGCACCGCACTGGCCCGCCCGGAATACACCGGGCCGATCTGTGTCAGACTCACCCGCACCACGCTAGAGGCCACCACTGACAGTCACCGGATAAACCGAGCAGTAACCCCAAGCGACCTGCCACGATGCGCCGCCGGCTTTCCGCAAGCGGTCCCCGACGCGGCAGCACCACCACACGGCCGTGCATCCGTTGCCGGACTGACGGCCTGCCGGACATACGCCGCGTGTTCCAGCTGCCACACATCGGTAAATCCCAGCCGCTCGTCAGGCGCCAGCCGCAGCCCCCGGGCCGCCGACCTGAGCACGCCAGAAGGCGAGATTGCCCTCGATGACAGGGAAGGTGGGGTCGTCGCTGTCCAGAACCTGCTCCGCGACGCAGAGCATCCGGGTCAGAACACGCACGGCCTCCTGTGGGCTGCCCGCGCGACCCTGCCACATCGCGAACTTGTCGAGAACCGTCAGGACAGCGATGTGCCCGGCGCCGAGGTGCCGCTCGACGTGCGCGATCAGCCCCCGGTACGTCTCGACAGCCGCGCGGGCATCTCCGGCAGCGGCATACCAGTCACCGAGCTCCTCGATCGCCTTCACGGTACTGAGGTGGCCGGGGCCCAGAACCTGTTCCAGGTCGGGCAGGAGCCTGCGAAGACCTGCGATGGCCGCGCGGGGATCTCCCGCTTCACCCCGCATCACCGCAAGGCTGCGACGCGCCTCGAGAACATTCGGATGATCCTCGGCCAGCACGTGCAGATGGTCCTCGATCAGAAGCTCCAGCACGCGCACGGCGTCCTGATGTCTTCCCGCCTCGCCCAGGCACAGCGCAAGGCTGTAACGGGACGTCAGGGTGTCGGGATGGCGAGAACCCAGGAGACGAGCCCGGTCCGCGGCGACTGCCTCAAGACCCTCAGCGGCTGCGGCGGGGTCCGTCCCGGCCTGAAGACGGGCGAGATTGTGGCGAGCAGCCAGCAGCTCAAGATCCTCGCTGTCGAAGACATCGCCCATGTCACGAATCAACGCCCGATAGCTCGCGATGGCCTGGCCCGCGTCACCTGATTCGGCCTGCCAGCGGGCCAGACTCTGCCGGGAAGTCAGCACGTGCGGATGCCGGTGCCCCAGTACCCGTGTCTGGTCCTGCACGAGCACCTCAAGCATCAGGACGGCCTGGGCGGCATCTCCTGTCTCACCGATCCACCGGGCAAGGTTGTGACGTGCCATCAGAGGCCCCTGGTGATCGCTGCCGAACTCCTCCTCCATGACAGGAACCAGGTCGCGGAGGGCCGCAGCAGCCTCCGCAGCATTGCCGGCCACGCCATTCCAGAAGGCAAGGTTGTGCAACGTCACGAGAACCGCCGTCCTCTCAGCCCCGGCACGCCGCCGCCCGGACAGCACGTCGGACAGAGCGGCGACCGCACCCGATGCGTCACCGGTATACCCGCGCACCACCGCCAGATCATGACTCACCGACAACGTCTTCAGCGCGCCGGCCCCGTACAGCCGCCGGTAGTCAGCCTCCACACTCTCCAGCGTCGTCACTGCCTGCGCGAGGTCTGCAGACTTGCTCTGCCAGCGGCCCAACATGTGCCGCGCGACCAGCGCGGAAGGGTGATCAGAGCCCAGGTACCGGGAAGCGAGCGGGGCCAGCGCTTTGAAATGGCTGCTCGCCCAGGCAGCACCACCGGACTCACCCGCGCTGTCGCCCAGCCGGAACAGAACCTGGTAGGCGCTCTCATCAAGCCACAGCACATGACTGTCCTGGTCGAGGTCGGCGAGCGAACTCGCACTGGCCCGTAGCCGCTGCGCAAGGTCCTCGCCGTCTTCGGGCACGGGCCAGATCTCAAGCAAAGCGTGTGCGGCCGCAGGCAGGACAGCGATGGCGCGCCGCTGCCAGGCCCCGCCCTCGCCCCCGGGCACGCGATACTCGCGTACTGCGCGCTGAATCAGCTGATGGACCCGCACAAACCACAGGGCATGACCGCCGCCGTGCACGACACGGTCGATCAGATGCAGACGGTCCAGCGTCGCCAACGCGAACTCGGCCTCCAGCTCATCGACATGCCGGCCCACCTCACTGCGCTCAGCCAGCCAGGCACAGGCCGCCTCGCTGACGAACAACTGCTCCGGAATCCCCGCGGTTCCGTCGAGAACGGCCGCCAGCTCCAGCATCGGCCTGGCCAGCTCGCCGGTGTGCTGGTCGGCCTGTTCGATGGAGATGTCCCACAACGCAGCCACCGAACTGCCGCCAGTTCCACCCCGCACAGCCGGCGTGAGCCGCTCAAGAGTCAGCCGGCGATCTGCAAGCAGACGCCGGTAACGAGCCACGCTGCAGGAGGTGTTGTAGTCCAGATATGCGGCGGCTCGGGACAGAGCCAGAGGAAGATGCCCCAGATCCTCGGCAAGCCCGGCCAGGTCCGCAACGAAATCGCTCCCGGCGTCCTCGGGCCGCTGCAGCGAGCTGCGCAGGCAGGCAAGCGACTCGGCAGGGGTGAAGACACCCACCGGTAGGAAGGCGTGTCCGCTCATCACCGCAAGCTCCCCTTCGCGGCTGCGCGTGGTCACGATGACCCTGCCGTCACCAGCGGTGTGCCGAGGCGGCCAAAGCCCCTCCAACGCACCGGGGGAGTGCACATCATCAAGAACGATCAGCCACCTGCGTTCCGTCGTCCGCAGCCAGTTGAGAAACTGGCGGGCGGACAACGCCGTGTCCCTACCACCAGGCGCCAGCGCCAGCATCCCGGCCGCCTGCGCGTAAGCACCAGCCACATCCGACGCACTGTGCGCCGTCACCCACAACAGCACGTCGACACCGCGCGCAGCATCGCCGACAGCCTCGTGGCAGTACCAAGCAGCCAACGACGTCTTGCCCGCCCCTCCCGTACCGGTGACCACCCGTCCCCTCACCGGATGGGCCGCGCCAGGCCCGGCGGCATGACCGTCCGCACGCCGCAAGGCGTCTGCCAATACCTCCTGGGACTCCCGCTCGACGAAGGCACTGCTGACATCCGGCACCAGCCCCAGGCGCAGCAGCCCGCCGTTCCCTGGCGCTTGCGCCTCCTGAGCCCCGGTCCACCGGAGGTAGTCGACGATCCCGTCGGCCAACCCGCCCTGCCCGGCCTCGGCGATGCGCTCCAGGACATACTCGGGGGCTTCCTGCAGCGCATAGCGCACCAGATCAGGATGGGCGGCGAACTTCTCGTCCAGCCAGTGGCGCCCCCGCCACGCTCGTACGAACGGGAACGTGATCCGCAGGCCGTCGAACCACTGCTGCTCGGTGGGGGTCGGGTCGATCGGTACGAGCAGATCCCAGTGGTCCGGCTGGTGGCGTGCCGCAGACACCAGCGACCGCTTCACCTGCTGGCGGCGCCCCGCGTCCATCCGGCCGGTGAACGACTTCACCTCATACAGCACGAGTTCGCCGTCATCCGTGTACTCGAACAAGTCCCGGCCGCCGTCCCCGCCCTTGCCGTCGACGGCCTGAGCCCGTTCCCGCAAGCGCAGCACCAGCAACGTCACCACGGACTCGGACAGTCCCGGACTCTCGGCCAGCTTCTCCCACGGCACCCTCACCACACCCCCACTCTACGAACCCCCTGTGACACCAGCGACGTTCTGGGGGCGAAGCGTGCAAAGAGGGCCGAGCCGCTTCGACGAACGCCATCACGGCGACCCCGTCCCCGACAGCCACTCCTCATGGCGTCACAGCCACCGGACTCGACTCGGCACAGAGAAGAGCACCCTTACCTGGCAGGGCGGTGCGACCGCACTGCACGCAATGACGGCCGCCTCCCGCCGCGCCGCTGCCCGCTCGGGACTCACTGGAGGCGCTCGGTGAGGGGAGGTATCGACTGAAAGACCGCCGACCTCGGCAGGACCGATTCCGACCGGCCGGCTATGCGTACCGTCCGGCCCTGCGCTACCGCAGCTGCCCTTGCCCCTGATCTCGACGAGATCATCCCCCACCACACCCCAACCCTGAGGGCCTACAGCGGAGGTCGTTGGCGTGTCATGGGCGAAGACCCGTCGTCTCAGTCGCTCGGCCGGAGCAAGACGACGGGCCCCTCTCAGACGCGGAGAGGTCTCCGAACCTTCCTAAACGCCAATGCCACGCAACCACAGGCACCGACGAACTGTTCAACGATGCTGCCATCAGCGGCGTTTAGTCCAGAACGTGTGAACTTATCCACGCCCCCAAGGTCTTGGATGAAGCATGTGACCAGTCCCACACTGCGAGGAGTCATCCTCGCGGGACTTTCCGCCGCAGTCCTTGGCCGGAGCACGGTGAAAGTCCCTCTCAGACAAGGGAGTTCTCATCATGCACCGTTCCCCCTTTTGGACCGGAGACCGTTACCGCCGGCCCCCCTGCAGCACGCCAGCTCCACGTCACCGCCGGATGATCGTCCTGGTGATCATCGTCCTGCTGGCGGTCGCAGCAGGCATCGCCGCGCCAGCCCCTGCCGCTGCGGCTAGCACCGCGGCCCTCCTCCAAGCCGGAGCCGCTCTGTGGATTGCCGTGCATCGCCCTAGCTGTATTGCCCTGTGAGGTTGGGGACGCGGCTGGCGGGTGGTTTGCCTGCGAGCGCGGTGTGTCCGCGGTGGTGATTGTAGGTGTGCAGCCAGTTG
>NZ_JBVJND010000069.1:0-16936 GCF_055583825.1 Streptomyces sp. NPDC104367
GCCGACCCGAGATCCTCGACGGCTTCATAGCCGAGACCGAACTCGGGCTGGAGCCCCCGTAGCCCTGTCACCCCACCCTTTCAACCTCAGCGGCACAGGTCTTGCCCAGGCGTCCGGCAACTACCTCGGGTGCCGCATCCGGTCTCAGGTGCCAAGAGGTGAGTCGCTACGAATAGAGGTCACAAAGGCGTTCCACTGGCCGCAAATCGGTATCCCTTGGATGGCCCGGTTCCCCATACTTCGAGCATGGACGACGCATCTCGGTCCGCCACGTTGATCCTTGCCTGCGTGAGTGCCGTGGGCGCCGTCGGTGTCACCCTCGCCGTGTCCTTGTTCGCTGACGGAACTAGTCACGATGCCTTCAAGATCGTAGCCATCGTGCTACCCGCTCCATGGCTCTTAGTCGCGCTCTGGCTGTTTTGGCGCGCGTGCCGTGTTGGACGTGACTCCTCCGAGCGGGGAAACCGCCTGCCGTTGTGGTACGTGTATCACGATGGACCCGACCCATCCGGGCCGCGAAACACCATGCCTTTGTGGGCACGCATTGCTGCCATTCTGGCTCTGGCCTCGGTCTTCTTCGCACTTGCCTACTGGGGTACGAGCCACACGCTCAACTCTCTGTCGGAAAAGCACTTCGGGCCCGAAGATGTGGGGGCCATCGTCGGCGGTGCCACAGGTCTGGGCGGGTTGATCGCAGGCGCGAGTGTTGCGGCCTCTCGTGTACTGCGGGCGCTGGGTAAGCGGGCCTCAGATGCTGGCGAGGGGGCCAAAGCGCGGCAATCGGGAGAAGCCGAAGTCGTTCGTGCGCGCTTGGAGGGCCGGGCGGCCGTCATTAAGGCTGAAGCGGAGGGCAAGGCGACGGTGCTCAAGGCCGAGGCGGATAAGACGCGAGCGGATGCCGATTTGGAACGCGCGAACGCGCAAAGGGTCTGGGCGCAGGCCCAGCTATCACAGGCATCGCACGGTTTGCCAGCCCTTCCGGCTTTCCCGGAAAATCGAGAACTCGCCGACAACTCAGCGGGGGATGGCCGCGGGAACGCTCCGTCATCGAATGAAAGTGGCGAACCGGCGACCGGGACTGCTGCGCAGTCGGATAGCGCGGGCTCCTCGTGACTCGCCACAGCCTTGCACGTCGGATGTCCTCGTACTGCACGCCGGGAACTGCTCTTGGACGGGATGACTGACATTCGTACTCGGATGTTAGTACTCGCATCCGGGTGCTAGTTTGGTTCGGTGGGTCGGGCTGGCGTTATGAGGAATCACCCGGCCGCAGTCCGAAATGCTGGGACACGCTCTGTTTCCGGGCCCAGCCTCCCGGGTATCTCCTTGCACGGGAAGGAACCGGAGCCTGGGGGAATCAGCATGGGGGATGAAGGTCTTCAGTACTTTGCGTCGGCGGACGGCGCTATCGACTACAAGCTTGCATCGGGCGAGTTTGAGACGAGTCTGATCTATAACGTGCTGTTCGGCAGCTCGGTACTCGTCATGCCGGATGTTTTCTTCTTCAACTGCAATCCTCTCTTGAGTCATCTGAAATTCTCGCCCGGCCAGGTTCCATTTTTTCTGGCTGCCCTTAAGGGAGGTCTTGTTGTGCCCGCCTTCAGGACCGCCGATA
This sequence comes from Streptomyces sp. NPDC104367, assembly GCF_055583825.1. NCBI lineage: Bacteria > Bacillati > Actinomycetota > Actinomycetes > Kitasatosporales > Streptomycetaceae > Streptomyces > Streptomyces sp. NPDC104367. Next base: position 1,616 of record NZ_JBVJND010000069.1, read on the forward strand.
TCGAGACCTTTCGACAGTCGCTCGAACAAGTGGGACTGATGAAGGTGCGTGGTTCTGAGGCAGAGCGGTTTGATCTCCAAGCGATTGCTGCGAAGCTGGATGAGAATCTTCCGAAGGAGATGCGGCCCGCTCGTTGGCGAGACAACCTCGGTGGCTGCTTTGAGCAGCTGATGGGCCGAGTGTTTCTCGACTCTGGACAGGGGATCAACGACGACGCTACCCGGAGCATGTGGACAGAGATCGAAGAATGGCGGGTTGCAGGGCTGGCAGGGGCTAAGGAACTCACCCAGGAGCAGGGCGGGTCAGGATTGCGACGGGCGGAAATCTGGAACGCTATCGGCCATCACCTTGAGCTGATCCCCCGAAGCGAGGCGTACCACAAGCAGATCGACTTTATCGAAGATGTGACATGGAACCTCGGGCCAGAGGCTGGCGCGAGGGCTTCCTTCCTCGCCGACGTAGTGAATCTCTGCTACCAGCAGAACCAGGCGAGTGGATTGTTGCGAGCGAACCGATCATCCGAACCGAACATCCCCCGGATGCTGTCTCACGCGGGGCGATCGCATGATTGTAAAGCTGGCCAGAGATTTTGATGTGAGCGCTGAAGCCATGGGTTATCGCTTGATCAATCTCGGCATCCTCGCTTGCTGAATGTCGGCGCTCGACCCCCTTGCGGCTCCCTCAGTAACTCACTGGGCAGTCGGGACCTTTCCAGATGCTGAGGATTCCCCGCTTGCTCCCCGGGGTCCCGCCGCAGTGCGGTGCCGGCCGACGTCGTGGGCGATGGCTTGATCGTTTCATAATTCGGCTGACCGCGAGGGCCAGGACTGCCAGACTGTCGGCATGGAAAAGGTACACGACAAAGCAACAGAGCTAGTTCTTGCTGCCGTCGCGGCGGCCGAAAAATCAGACAACCCAAAACCTTGGGATTATGGCTGGTGCACGGAATCCTACAGGCACTCTCAGGACGCCGCTATTTCCTCGCCCAATGGTCCGGTGCGTCTATTGAATCAGGGCGTCGAGAGGCTGGAGGAGCTTCACGCACTGCTGTCCAAGCAGTCGCAAGTGCGTGACAGGTGGAGCCTGAAGGAGCTTTGGGGGTTGCTGGCGACACTTATCGCTTTTGCTTACGGTTCCGATGAGCCGGAAGAAAAGGCGAGGGGTCTGCTCGCGCGCATTCTATACAGTGAACCCGCCCTTGTGGCCTTCCCCGTGTCAAACCTCGTATGGACGGGGGAGCCTATAAGGATGGGAAGGAAGAATGTAATCGGGCTCCTTGATGATGCGTTCATTGACGCCGTCCATAATTTGGGAGGTCGAGGGCAAACGCATAAGGATCAGATCGCGACCTATATAAGTGGACTCAAGCACAGGGGACCGCGAGTCGGATTCGCCGCTCTAGTTCCGGGGCAACGAGGTGTGGCCCGAAAACAAGCTGCAAGAAATCTTCAAGTTCTTGTCGATCTGGCAATTTTGCTCGTCACCAATAAGAGTGGTCGGAATTTGTGGTCCGTTAGAGGGGACACGAATCGCCCAGGTATCCGAGGGATCACACTGGATCGGAAGGCCATCGAAGCCAGTGTTAGAGAATCGGGTGATCACGTTGAGCTTTACTCAGAGCCGCTGCTGATAGACGCTGTCGGACATAGTGGGGGCGTCCAGTGGCTTGGAGAGGAGCCAATCCCTCTGGAGGAGCTGCTCGCGGATAACATGCTTCATGCTGCTGTCGAAACAACCCTCACGGAAGAAAACAGTTTCTTGCGTCGACTGTACGTAGCTGCGCGTTGGTTTGCCGAGAGTTACTGGGCCTCCGCACAGGATGATGCAGCGCTGGCGGCAGGCGTGGCACTGGATGCTCTTTTGGGGTCGAAATCTGCCCTACCTGGGCGAGCCATGAAAGAACGATACGCACTTCTTGAAGCAGATCCCCGAGCAAGGTCAGAGCGTGCGAAAGAATACGAGGAAATCTACTCCGTCAGAAGTATCGTCGCCCACGGCGGTGAAGCCAGAAAGCTGAGTGAGGGAAACTTTCTAAGGGAAATGCAAGATTCCGTAACCTGGGTCGCCTGGAGATTGCTTGATGCCCATGCAGAATTCTCGATCTCCAGTGAGAAAGAGTTTGAATCGATATTTGAAGAAATTCGGTGGGGGACGCGCGAGTGGCCTTCGGCGGGAGAGGTTTGAAGCCGCCGGCGGTCAGATCCCGACCGGGAACCGAGCTTAAGAATACTTCACAGCCCTGCGCCCAACTAGGGTGCAGGGCTGGTGAATTGGCTGGCCAATGGGGGTTGGCGTGAAAGGTCAGCTCTGGCAGGCGCAGCCAGTGGCGCTCTTGGCCTCGGCGACGGTGACTGATGGACTCACGACTTGTTCGGCCGGGGTGCAACAAGCAGTGACGCCACAGCATGATTCGCCCGGCTCGGGTGCTGCTGCGGCTTGCGGGCTGGCGGTGACGGTGGGCTTGGTCGCTCGGACGATGGCGGAGTGCATGCCGTCGGCGACTGGGTGGGTCGGGGTGATCTCGATGTCTGAGAAGCCGGCGGCTTCCAGTCCAGCGCGGTACTCAGCGAAGGAGAGAGCGCCCGCGATACAGCCGACGTAATCCCCGCGTTCGGCGCGCTGTTCGGTGGTGAGCGTGTCGTCGGCAACGACGTCGGAGACACCGATCCGGCCGCCGGGCTTGAGTACGCGGTACGTCTCGGCGAAGACGGCGGCCTTGTCCGTGGATAGGTTGATCACACAGTTCGAGATCACCACGTTGATGGTGTTCGCGGGCAGAGGGATGGCCTCGATGGTGCCCTTGAGGAACTCCACGTTCGTCGCGCCTGCCCTCTTGGCGTTGGCGAGTGAGAGAGAAAGCATCTCCTCGGTCATGTCCAGCCCGTACGCCTTGCCCGTCGGGCCCACTCGGCGGGCCGAGAGCAGGACATCGATGCCGCCTCCGGAGCCAAGATCGAGAACGCGCTCCCCTGTGCTCAGCTCGGCGACGGCGGTTGGGTTGCCGCAGCCGAGAGAGGCGGCGACGGCTTCGGCGGGCAGTGCATCGCGCTCGTCGGCGGCGTAGAGGGTCGAGCCGAAGTTTTCGTCGATCTCGACCGGCGTGGGTCCGCAGCAGGCGGCGCTACCCCCAGTGACTTTCATGGCGGCGGCCGCGTAGCGCTGGCGGACCGTTTCGCGCAGGTCGGTGGACTGCTCGTTCATGACTCACTCCCAAGTGACGGGGCGCACGGTGGCCCCGGAACGGCCTGCATTGACGTTCATTGATGCAACCTTGCGTCTTGAATCGAAAAACGTCAACATAGAGAAATGTCGAAACAAGAGCTTGAGGTGACCAGGCAGGATTCGGCTTGCTGCCCCGGTCTGTCTGCCGCGCCGCTGGACGAGGAACAGGCGGCAGAGCTGGCGAAGGTCTTCAAGGCACTGGGTGACCCGGTGCGGCTGCGCCTGCTCTCGATGATCGCCTCACGCGGAGAAGGCGGGGAGGTCTGTGTGTGTGAGCTGACCCCGGCCTTCGATCTATCTCAGCCGACGATTTCCCACCATCTCAAGCTGTTGCGGCAGGCCGGCCTCATTGATTGTGAGCGACGGGGGACCTGGGTCTACTACTGGGTGTTGCCCGGTGTGCTGAGTCGGCTTGCTGCTTTTCTCGGTACCCCGCAGGCTGCTGGAACGACCGCGTGAGCGCTTCTCTCGGCCGCCGCGCTGCTGTTGAGGCGATAGGGACGGGCGTCCTGGTGGCGGTGGTGGTCGGGTCTGGCATTCAGGCCACTGAACTGTCACGAGACGTCGGGGTGCAACTGCTCGCCAACTCCCTCGCCACCGTTTTCGGGCTGGCAGTGCTGATCGTCCTGTTCGGCCCGGTCTCTGGTGCGCACTTCAACCCAGTTGTCACTCTCGCTGCCTGGTTCACCGGGCACCGTGATCAGGACGGCCTCAGCCTGCGGGACGTCGCTGCATATGTGCCCGCGCAGGTAGCTGGTGCTGTGGGCGGCGCGGTCCTGGCTGACGCGATGTTCGGTGAACCGTTGGTCAAGTTTTCCACCCACGATCGGTTCGCCGGGCATCTCTGGCTTGGCGAGGCCGTCGCGACTGCCGGGCTCCTTCTCGTGATCTTCGGCTTGGCCCGTGTTGGCCGGGCGAACCTGGCCCCCTTCGCAGTGGCGGCGTTCATCGGCGCTGCCTACTGGTTCACCTCATCCACCTCTTTCGCGAACCCGGCGGTCACCATCGGTCGGGCGTTCACCGACTCCTTCGCCGGCATTGCCCCCACCTCCGTCATCCCGTTCATCGTCGCCCAACTTGTCGGCGCAGCCGTTGGCCTCACCCTGGTCGCCGTGCTCTTCACGCGTTCGGCCACCAACCCCGCACCTTTCACCATCGCCGATGGTGAACCCGATCTAGCCGCCGCTCGCTGATCCACCCGAAAGACATGAACCATGAACACTCCAGCTTCGCGCCCGTCCGTACTGTTCGTCTGCGTCCACAACGCGGGCCGATCTCAGATGGCGGCTGCCTTTCTCGCGCATCTAGCAGGTGACCGCATTGAGGTGCGCTCCGCCGGTTCCGCTCCTGCCGACACCGTCAACCCAGCAGTGGTCGAAGCCATGGGTGAGGTTGGCATCGATATCTCTGCTGAGGTCCCGAAGATCCTCAGCGCAGAGGCTGTCCAGGCATCCGACGTGGTGATCACCATGGGGTGCGGCGATGCATGTCCGGTCTTCCCCGGTAAGCGGTACCTGGATTGGAAGCTTGAAGACCCCGCAGGCCAAGGCGTCGAAGCGGTGCGTCCCATCCGCGACGAGATCAACCGGCGCATCCGTGCCCTGATCACTGAGGTGGTGGCCGGCTGACTGGCTGGGCACGATTCCGCTCGGATCTACGAAGAGAATCTGTGTGCTGAAGGTATCGGCTCCGCGGCGTGGCCTTGATCCGGGCGTGCGGTTGGCACCTGCATACTCGCGCCTGGCAACCGGCAACCACGAGTACTTCTCCGGTGCCCGGCAGTGGGTCGAGGAGGTGCGTGAACTCGGTCTGCACCCGCTGGAGAACGCCCGTACCGAGCTGCCCCGGTTCGATCTCGCCGGGGTGAACGACATCGCCGGCGAAAGCACAGGCCAGGGTCCGGATTTCGACCGCGCGCTGGCCGGCCGCGACCCGGCGCGCGCCTGCGTGCTCCTCGCCCACCAGCCGGTCCAGATCCACGAGGCCGTCCGCCGCCACGTGGACCTCCAACTGTCCGGTCACACCCACGGCGGCCAGCTCTGGCCGGGCAACCTGATCGCGGCCGCCGCCAACCCGACGGTCGCCGGTCTGGACCGCTACGGCGACACGCAGCTGTACGTCTCCAGAGGCGCCGGAGCGTGGGGTCCGCCCACCCGGGTGGGCGCCCCGTCGGACATCACGGTCATCGAACTCGCGTCGAAGCAGGCCTGACCGAAACCGTCCCCGCGCCCGGCTCGTTCCGCCACCGCGCTCCCTGTGGAGAGGCTGTGAAATCCGGCGGAAACGAGCCCTCGGTAAGTTCTTCCTCATCTAGCCAGATCGCTCTTCCCCCGATCCAAACACCTGTGGTTAGGTGAGCCGCGTCACTTAGGGGAGTGGCATTTGCGGAGGGCCTGGGTAGGGCCTGGAGCGGACCTGAGCAGGTCCTGGGGAGGGCACGAACCGTGCGATCTGTTCGCATGCGGATTCTCGTGACGCTTGTCGTACTGGCGATCGTGGGGATCGGCGGCTGGCAGTTAATGCCGTCGCAGGAGAACAAGAACAAGACGATCACCGTCGGTACGACCGACGCCGTCACCTCGCTCGACCCGGCAGGCGCCTACGACGCCGGTTCCTGGGCGTTGTTCAACAACGTCTTCCAGACACTTCTCACCTTCGAGCCCGGCGGCGTCAAGCCGGTCCCGGACGCGGCCGAGAGCTGTTCCTTCACGGACTCGGGCCTCCGGACGTACCGGTGCACACTGCGCGACGGGATCACCTTCCCGAGCGGCCGGGCGATGACCGCCGAGGACGTGAAGTACTCCTTCGACCGGGTCAAGAAGATCAACTCCGATGTCGGCCCGGCCTCGCTGTTCTCGACGCTCGGCTCGGTCACCGCGTCCGGCGCGACCGTCACCTTCCACCTGTCGTCCGCGGACGCGACGTTCCCGTTCAAGCTGGCCACCGGCGCCGGTTCGATCGTCGACAGGGACAAGTACCCGGCGGACGGCCTGCGCACCGGCACCTCCGTCGACGGCACCGGCCCGTACACCCTGTCGTCGTACACGAAGGGCAAGCAGGCCGACCTCTCGCCCAACGGCCGCTACAAGGGCGCCATCACCAGCAGCCCCAGCCCGGTCGCGCTGCACTACTACGCCGACTCGGCCAAGCTCGCCGCCGCGTACAAGGCCAAGAAGATCGACGTGGCCACCCGGACGCTGCCGCCCGCCATGGTCTCCAAGCTGTCGCCGAGCGACCCCGACCAGCGGGTCCTGGAGTCCGACAGCGCCGAGACCCGCAACCTGTACCTGAACACCCGCAAGAACTCGCCCCTGCACGACGCGCTGGTCCGCCGCGCCATCGCCTGGCTGGTCAACCGCGAGGACCTGGCCGCGAACGTGTACGACGGCACGGTCGAGCCGCTGTACTCGCTGATCCCGACCGGCCTCACCGGCCACACCACGTCCTTCTTCGACATCTACCCGACGCAGAGCGTCGCCAAGGCGAAGGCCCTGCTCCAGGAGGCCGGCGTCAGCACCCCCGTCGAGTTCTCCTTCGGCTACGGCATCGGCCGCGGTGCCGGCGCCGAGGAGGCGGCCGCGCTGAAGAAGCAGCTGGAGGCGGGCGGCCTGTTCAAGGTCGACGTCAAGGGATACGAGTGGACCGACTTCCAGAAGTCCTGGGCCCAGGGGAAGATGGACGCCTGGGCGGTCGGCTGGGTCGCCGACTACCCGGACCCGGACACCTTCGGCGCCTCCCTGGTCGGCAGCGACTCCGTGATGAGCACCGGCTACAGCAACAAGGTCGTCGACAACCTGCTCCTGCACAGCCAGCAGTACGCCGACCGCAGCAAGGCCGACACGGACTTCCGCAACGTCCAGACGGACGTGGCCCAGGACGTCCCGCTGATCCCGCTGTGGCAGCGCACCGACTACGTCCTCGCCAGCGAGGACGTGGGCGGCGGCCAGTACCTGACGGACAGCACCGGCGTGTTCCGGCTGTGGAGTCTGGACTGGATCTGACCGGCGGACCCCCGCGCGGCACCGGGTGACGCGGGCACGCGCGGGGCGAGGAGCAGACGTGCTGAGACGCGACGCCTTCCGGCTCCCGCGCCACCCGGCGTCCGTCGGCCTGGCCCGGCACCGGGTCCGGGACCACCTGGCCCGCTGGGGCCACGGCCCGGACGCCCCCGCGGTCGGCGACGCCCTGCTCCTCGTCTCCGAGCTCGCCACCGACTCCGTCCGCCACGGACCCCTGCCGGAGCGCGAGTTCGAGGTGGCGGTCACCGCCCTGCCGGACGGCTCCTGCCTGATCGAGGTCTCCGACGAGGGCCGTGCCGGGCCCCGGCCCAGAGCCGTCCACGGGAACGACGAGACGGGCCGGGGCCCGCGCCTGGTCGAGACCGTCGCCGCGGCCTGGGGGGTGTGGAGCCGGGGCACCCACGGCAGGACCGTCTGGGCCCTCGTCCTGACCGGCGGGTAGCGGGCGGCGGGGTGCCGCCGCGGGGTCAGGGGCGCAGCGTGACCGTCACGGCCAGCCCCTCCCCGGGCGCCGTGCGCACGCTCACCTCACCCCCGTGCGCCTCCACCACCCCCTGCACGATCGCCATCCCCAGCCCGCTCCCCTCCGCGCTCCCCACCCGGAAGAACCGGTCGAAGATCCGCCCCGCGTCCTCCGCCGCCAGCCCCGGCCCCTCGTCGACCACGGACACCCGCACCTCCCCGTCCGACCGCTCCACCGCCAGCCGCACGGCCGCCTCCACCGGCGTGTGCGTGCGCACGTTGGCCAGCAGGTTCCCCAGCACCTGCCGCAGCCCGGACTCGTCGGCCCGCACCAGCACCGCCCCCTCCGCCGCCACGGCCACCGGCCGCCCCGGCTGCTGCGCCCGCAGGTCCTCGGCCGCGTCCCGCACCAGCCGGCCCACGTCCACGTGCCGGAACCGGACCTCGGGCCGCTGGTCGAGCCGCGCCAGCAGCAGCAGTTCGTCCACCAGCCGCCCCATCCGGTCCACCTCCCCGTGCATCCGGTCCCAGGCCCGCCGCCGCTCCCCGGGCTCGCTCAGCATCCCCTTGTCGTACAGCTGGAGGTAGCCGCGGATCGCGGCCAGCGGCGTACGCAGCTCGTGCGAGGCGTCCGCGACGAACCGCCGCAGCTGGGCGGCGCTGCGCTCGCGCGTCCGGTACGCCGTCTCCACCTGGTGGAGCATGGAGTTGAGGGCCACCCGCAACTGCTCGACCTCCTGCGTCGGATGCTGGCTGGACGGCACCCGCCGGGTCAGGTCCCCCTCGGCTATCGCCGACGACGTCTCCACCATGTCCTCCAGCGGCAGCAGCCGCCGCCGCACGCTGAACATGGTCAGACAGCACAGCAGCGCGAGCAGCAGGGTGCCGACGGCGACGTCCAGCCGGAGCGCCTTGGCGATGCCCTGGTGCAGCAGCTCCGTCGAGGTGGCCAGCAGGATGTAGGGGCCGTCGGCGAGCCGGGTGGCCGTGACCCGGTAGGCCGCGCCGTGCACGTCGATGTCGCGCGGGTCGGGCGCGGCGGTGAGGGCACGCGGGTCGTGCACGGCGGCCGCCAGATCGCGCTGGGCCCGGGTCGGCGTCATGTCGAAGACGGTCAGCGGGGTGCCGTCGGCGTCGACGACGGTGAAGACCGAGTCGGGTGCCGGGTCGGACTCGGAGGGGGCGATCCGGTCGCGGACCACGCCGAGCGCGGTCAGCGAGTCGACCTGCCGCAGGGTGAGCCCCGAACTCCCCAACGAGTCACGCAACTTGAGCAGCTCGGAGTCCACCTGGTCCAGCAGGTACAGCCGCATGCCCATGATGCTGACCGTGGTCGCCACCACGATGCCGACGGCGAGCAGGCCGACGTTGGCCAGGGTCAGCTTGCCGCGCAGCGAGTCGATCCCGTGCCGCCTGCGGTGTTCGCGCAGGCTCATGTCAGCCCGTATCCGACGCCCCGCCGGGTGGTGATGACCGGCGCTCCCAGCGCGTCCAGCTTGCGCCGCAGATAGCTGATGTAGGTCTCCACGACGGTCGACTCGGACGGCGCGTGCTCGTACTGCCAGACGTGCCGCAGCAGTTGGTCCTTGGGCACGATCCGGCCGCCGTTGCGGACCAGGAAGCGCAGCAGCGCGTACTCGGTCGGGGTCAGCTCGACCGTGCGGCCCGCGCGGCGCACCGAGTACGTCGTCTCGTCCAGCTCCAGGTCGCCGTAGCGCAGCGGCGGCCGCTGCTGGATGACGTCGGCCGGGCGGGTGCGGCGCAGGACCGCGCCGATGCGGGCGACGACCTCGTCGATGTTGAAGGGCTTGGTGATGTAGTCGTCGCCGTAGCCGAGGGCGCCGACTATCTCGGCCGGGGCGTCCCGCGCGGTCAGGAACACCAGCGCCAGGTCCGGCCGGCGGGAGCGCAGTTCACGGGCGAGGGCGCGGCCGTCGCCGTCCGGGAGCATCACGTCGAGCAGGGCCGCGTCCGGCCGGGTGCGCTCGGCCAGCGCGAGGGCGTCGCGGACCGTACCGGCCGTCATCACCTCGAACCGGTGGTAGCGCAGGGCGATGGAGAGGACGTCCGCGATGCTCGGCTCGTCCTCCACGATCAGCACGGTGCTGCCTGGAGCCGTCATGTCTTCAGTATCGGCGCCCCCGCCGACGGCCGGGGGCGCGCAGCTTTGGAGTTCCTTGAGAGTCGTGCGCGCCGCGTGTCCCGGCGCCCGTCCCGCTGCCGATCCTGTTGCCCAGGACCTGGGGGACCGACCGAACCGACCTACTGACAAGGAGCTGTTGAGCGTGACGGCATTGGCACGGTGGTGCTATCGGCACCGGCTGGTGGTCCTGTTGCTGTGGGTGGGGGCACTGCTGGGCGTGGGCTTCTCGGCCTCGGCGGCGGGCACGGACTACGCGAACGTCTTCTCCCTTCCCGACACGGACTCCAAGAGCGCGTACGACCTGATGGAGAAGGCCTTCCCGAGCACCTCGGGCGACACGGACACCGTGGTCTGGAAGGTCACCGACGGCTCGGTGAGGGACCCGGCGGTCCGCGGCCGGCTCCAGCCGGTCCTCGACGAGATAGCGGGGACGACCGGTGTCGGCGCGGTCACCAGCCCCTACGCCGGCGCCGCCGGCGCGGCACAGATCAGCGGTGACGGCAGGATCGCCTACGCCCAGCTGACCTTCACCCAGCGTGCGAACGAGATCCCCAAGGAGCTCGTCCAGAAGGTCCTCGACACCGCCCGGGGCGCCGAACGGCCCGGTCTCCAGGTGGAGTTGGGCGGCCAGGCCATCCAGCGCGTCCAGGAGCCGCCGCAGGGCCTGTCGGAGATGGTCGGCATCGTCGCGGCGGCGGTCGTCCTCTTCCTCGCCTTCGGCTCCTTCTTCGCGATGACGCTCCCCATCGCGATCGCCGTGTTCGGCGTCGGCATGGGCCTGTTCTCCACCCAGCTGCTCAGCCACGTCACCGACGTCCCCGACATCGCGCCGCTGCTCGCCTCCCTGATCGGCCTCGGCGTCGGCATCGACTACGCCCTGTTCATCGTCACCCGGCACCGGCGCGGCATCCTGCGCGGCATGGACCCGGAGGAGTCGGCGGTCACCGCCCTCAACACCGCGGGCCGGGCGGTGCTGTTCGCGGGCGGCACGGTCTGCATCGCGCTGGCCGGGATGCTGGTCACCCGGCTGCGCTTCCTGGACGGCGTGGTCATCGGCACCTCGCTCACGGTCGTGCTGAGCGTCCTCGCGGCCGTCACGCTGCTGCCCGCGCTGCTCGGCCTGCTCGGCCCGCGCGTCCTCAGCCGCCGCCAGCGCCGCCGGCTGGCCGCCGAGGGCCCGGAGCCGGAGCGCGCGAGCGGCCCGGCGGCGCGCTGGTCGGCGAACGTGGAGAAGCGCCCGCGGCGCGTCGCCGTCCTCGCCCTGCTCGTCATGGCCGTGCTGGCCGTCCCCGTCCTCTCGCTCCGGCTCGGCGCCACCGACCAGGGCAACGACGACGCGTCCACGACCACCAGGAAGGCCTACGACCTGCTCGCCGAGGGCTTCGGGCCCGGCTTCAACGGCCCTCTCCAGGTGGTCAGTTCGGGCGGCGACACGGCGACGCTGGTACGCGACCTGAAGGCGGCGCACGGGGTCGCGAGGGTCGCGGAACTGCCCCCGGCGAAGGGCGTCACGGTCATCCAGGTGATCCCGACGACCTCGCCCCAGTCCAAGGCGACCGACGACCTCATCGACGCCCTCCGCGACCGGGTGATCCCCGGGGCCGGGGCCCGGGCCCATGTCGGCGGGGTGACGGCGGTGTCCAAGGACTTCGCCTCGGTCACCGGCGACCGGCTGCCGCTGTTCATCGCGACGATCATCACGCTGGGCTTCCTGCTGCTCCTGGTCGCCTTCCGTTCCCTGGTCGTCCCGCTGACGGCGGCCCTGATGAACCTGATCGCGGCGGCCGCCTCCTTCGGCGTCCTGGTCGCGGTCTTCCAGTGGGGCTGGGGCCTGGACCCGCTGGGCCTCGGCAAGGAGGGCCCGATCAACGCGTTCCTCCCGGTCATCATGCTCTCGCTGCTCTTCGGCCTCTCCATGGACTACCAGGTGTTCCTGGTGAGCCGGATGCACGAGGAGTGGGTGCACACCAGGGACAACGCGCGGGCGGTCCGGGTCGGCCTCGCGGAGACCAGCCGGGTCATCAACTCCGCGGCCCTGATCATGGTCTGCGTCTTCCTGGCCTTCGTCCTCAGCGGCGACTCGGGCGCGGCGATGGCGGGCGTGGGCCTGGCGGCGGCGGTCGCCCTGGACGCGTTCATCCTGCGTACGGCGCTGGTCCCGGCGGCGATGCACCTGCTGGGCGGGGCCAACTGGTGGCTGCCGGACTGGCTGGAGAGGCGCCTGCCGCACCTGGCGGTGGAGCCGGGCGAGGAGCCGGCGCCGGAACCGGCCGCGCCGACCGGTCCGGCCACCGTGATCCACGGCTTCGTCCGGACGCCGGACGGCGACCCGGCGCGGGACGCCACGGTGACGGTCCTGTCGAAGGGCGGACGCCCGCTGGACCGGGTGGCCTCCCTCGCGGACGGCTCCTACATCCTCTCGGTCCCGGCCCCCGGCGGCTATCTGCTGTCGGTGACCTCACCGTCGTACCCGGCGCGGGCCCGGCAGGTGACGGTGGCCGGGGGGCCGCTGGTGCACGACGTGGAACTCGCGGCCGGCGAGGCGGACGAGGTGGGCGAGGTGGACGCGGTCGGCTAGCCGTCCGCCGGCCGGTCCGCGTCCGCCGTCCTGCCGCCGCGCCGGCCGGCCGCCGGGTCGGGCAGCACCCGGGTCATCCCCGGCAGGAAGTCGGTGAACAGCTCGTGCACCTCCAGCACGAGCGGCCGCAGCACCCGGAACCGCGCGAGGGAGACGCCTCGCGCGGTCAGCCGGGCCCCGCGCTCGGCGAGCCGGTAGGTCCGCTCCCGCCCCTCGGTCCGGTCGAAGATCCAGTACAGCACCAGGCCCATCTGCGAGAGCCACATCAACTCCGGCAGTACGTCCCGCAGTTCGGGCGCCACCTTGGTCTTCGCCCCTGCCAGCACCTCCCGGTGCACGCTGATCGCCTCCTCGCGCGCGTGCTCGCTCTCCGCGGAGAAGGGGCTGAGCGGACTGTCGGGGTCGGCGGCGTTCTTGAAGAAGTGGACCGCGAACTCGTGGTACGGCCGGGCGATGTCCAGCCACACCTTGAGCACCCCGGCGAGCCTCGCCTCCAGGTCGGTCTCCCGGTCCAGGACCTCGCGGACCGCCACCCGGTGCTCGGCGGCGAGCTGGTCGTAGAAGCCCTGGATCAGGTGTTCCTTGCCGGCGAAGTAGTAGTACGCGTTGCCGACGGAGACCCCGGCCTCCGTGGCGATGGCCCGCATCGTGGTCTTCTCGTAGCCGCGCTCCCGGAACAGCCGCATCGCCGTCTCCAGGATCAGCGCGCGGGTCTGCTCGGACTTGCTCGGGGTACCGGCCTCGGCGGGACCGTCGTTCTTCGCGGACACGGACAGAGCCTAACGAGTGGCGCAGACACCGCGGGCACAGCCCGGAGGGTCGTAGATCCATCCGACGCCGGGTTCGTACTCCCAGCCGTCCTCCCGCCGGAAGGGCTCGCCGTTGCCCCGCCCGCCCCGCCACCAGGCGGCGGCGAGCACCGCGCCCCGCGCCAGCCGGGCCCCGGCCGGGGTGCTCAGCCGGTGGGCGAGGGGCCGCTGCGCGCGCAGCGCCCACAGCACGACGATCCACGCGGCCGTGTCCCGGTAGACCTGGCCGCCGTCGCCGACGACGGTGACCTCGTCGAGGGTGGCCGAGTGGTCGAGGCCGGGGAACCGGGCGCGGGCCTCGTCCGAGCCGGCCGGGACCAGGGTGAGCGGCACGAGCTGCGGCTGCCGCCCGAGCCAGTCGCGCAGCCGGGTGCACAGCGGGCACTCGGCGTCGTAGAGCACGGTGAGTCCGTGGACCGGGGCGCGCACGGCGCCCCGGTCGCCGGTGGCGGTCACGGTGCTCACGCCCCGGCCGCCGGCGCGGTCCAGCCCTGCGGCGGGACGGGCGGGATCTGCTCCCGCTCCATGACCCCGCGCCGCCGGATCCGGCTCAGCACGTACACGTTGCCGAGGTGCATCACGCCGAGCACCAGCAGCACGACCCCGAGCTTGGCGGACAGCGCCTCGAAGACGCCCCGGGCGTCGTCGATGCTGCCGCTGTTGTTCAGGTACAGGGCGACGAAGCCGAGGTTGACCAGGTAGAAGCCGACGACCAGCAGGTGGTTGACGGCGTCGGCGAGCTTCTCGTCGCCGTGCAGCACGTCGGCGAGGAAGATCCGCCCGTTGCTGCTGAGCGTGCGGGCCACCCAGATGGTCAGCCCGATGCTGACGAGCAGGTAGATGACGTAGGCGATGACGGTCCGGTCCATGCCCCACCCCTTCTTGAACGCGTTCAAAACGCTGACAGGGATGACTGTAGACCTGCTTTTGAACGTGTTCAACTCCGTGGCGGCGTGACCCCGTTCACGCCCGCCGCGCCAGCTCCGGCCGTTTGCTGTAGTCGGTGAACCCGACGACGTTCCCCCACGGGTCGGCGATCTCCACCGTCCATCCGGTGGCCACGGAGAACGGCGCCTCGGGCACCTCCACCCCGGCCGCCGCCATCGTCCGCGCCGCCGCCCGCGCGTCCGGCACCTCCAGCCACACCCGGGCCGAGGCCCACAGCGGCGCCCGCGGCTCCAGCCCCGCCTCGACCCGCAACAGGATCCCGGGGGTCTCGTCCCCCACCTTCAGCGACGCGATCCCGCCCTCGTCGAACCGGAACCCGACACCGAACCCGGCCCGTGTGTAGAAGGCCACGGCCGCCCCGAGATCCCCGACCGGCAGCACCACGTTGTCGAACCCGAGCACCTCGTACGACTCGTCATCTGACATGCGGTCAGATTAGGTGCGGCGGCCGCGCCCGCCGGGCGGGCTGACCGCGGGGTCACTCAATGGGCCGAGAAGGGGCCCGCCGCGTCGCTACGCTGAGTCGTCGTCAGCGATACGCGAAGGCAGAGGGGGCGGGAATGGCTCTGGGAACGGCGGCCTTCTTCGGGGAGGTGCGGGCGGCGTTCGCCGAACCCGCACGGAGACTGGGCCTGGACGGGCCCGGCGGCGGACACGGGCCGGACCGGCATCTCGCCGTCGCGACCTACCGCGGCGCCGGCGTGACCTACAACGTGGTCCTGGGGCTCTGGCAGGGGGACATCGAGATCCACGCCTGCCGCGACACCCCGTCGACCGTGTGCAAGGTCGGCGTGGAGAGCCTCGCCCTCGCGGCCGGCCTCATACCCCGACGGGGCGCCGCCTCCTTCACCGCCCGCAGCCCCCGCCAGCTCCGCAGGTCCCTCACCGGCCAGCTCCGCTACGTCGAACTGGTCCACCCCCTGATCTCCACCGACCCGGAGACCGCCCTCACCCTGATGCGCACGGCGGGCGCCCGCGAGTGGCACCGGCCCGCCGTGCCCTGACCGGGCGCCCCGGACACACCGAGGGCCCCGCTCCTCTTCAGGATGCTGTTGGTAAATCCGGGGCCCTACGCCTTCTTCGTCCCGTCGGCCGTTTGGTCGGCGGGGCGAAGTGCTGCGAAGTGGCTGGTGCGTGTGC
>NZ_JBVJND010000070.1:0-15719 GCF_055583825.1 Streptomyces sp. NPDC104367
CGCCCGTCGAATACGAAGCCAATTACTACACCGAACTCACGAAACCCCAGGTCATCACCACAATCTGAGATCTCTACCGAACCCGGGGCGGTTCATATCGCGCAGTGCAACGCACTGGCGAGGAGGAAGAATCCGCCGCCTGGGCCGTCGGGATACCGCCAAGCAGGGCCTTTGGCCCGCCGATTGGCCTCCATGAAGATCAACGCACGGTTCGCGGCCGCACCCACCGCTCCCCACACCGCGTACTCCCACATGGGGGGACCATAGGGGCAACACAGCACAGCGCACTACAACTCGCGTCGACTACTCCGAAGCCTCTGCCCGGACGCTCTCTTCAGAAGAGCTGCACCCATCGCGGCT
Source organism: Streptomyces sp. NPDC104367 (assembly GCF_055583825.1). NCBI lineage: Bacteria > Bacillati > Actinomycetota > Actinomycetes > Kitasatosporales > Streptomycetaceae > Streptomyces > Streptomyces sp. NPDC104367. Next base: position 361 of record NZ_JBVJND010000070.1, read on the forward strand.
CGCCTGTCCTCGAGTCCTGGTTGGTGAGGTTATCGACGCTGGACAGAGCGCCGACGTGTCGGTGAAAGGCCTTCGCATGCGCGTGTGGGGCCGGCGATTAGGTCCAGTACATCGATGGCGAAGTGGGCGGCCACGCGGTCGCAGTCGTCAAGGGGCCATGCCGCGGTGCCGGACTGGCGGCGGCTGACCTGGGCCTGGCTGACTCCCCACGCCGTCGCGAGATCGGCCTGCGTCTCCCCAGCAAGTTGCATGAGCGCGGTAACCGCGCCCCTCACGCGTTCCCCCGACGGCAACACCATGGTGTTCAATTTACCGCTGTCCGTCGCCGATACGCCTGCACGGCAGTGCGCCTGGGATGGTGGCTGGTGTGGTGTGGCGGGCGGGTCAGTGCGGGCGCCAGGTACGGATTTCGAGGTGGATGATGTGGGCGTCCGGGTGGATGCGTCCGGTCTCGACGAGCCACTGGTGTACGGCTGCGGTGACGTCGCCGCTGGCGGCGTTGACGCGGCGGGCGAAGTCTGCGGCGTCGAAGCCGCCGGTCTGGGCGGAACCGTAGGAGCGCTCTTCGGTGTGATCGGCGCGCTGAGTGACTTCCCGTCGGATGCCCGGTGAGTCGGTGCGGCTGCCCGAGGGGTGCACGTAGGCGGTTTTGGCGAGGCGGACGGTGAAGGCCAGGCGCAGTCCCAGGCGGGCCGCTTCGGCGATCAGGGGGCGCAGGCGGGCGGATCCGGAGGCGATGGCCTGGGCCGCGACGCGGCCGGTGCCGGAACCGGTAGGAGTGATCAGTACGGCTTTGCCGCGGACGCGGGCGCGGGCGCCGGAGGCGGTGGTGCGGCGGTGGGTGTGGCGGGCGGCGATGGCGGCGAGTTCGGGCAGGTCGGTGATGCCGCCGGTCTCGACGGCGGCCAGGACCTGCTGGAGGGCGGGGACGAAGGCGGCGCCTTTGTTCTTGGTGTAGAACTGCGAGACCAGGGAGGGGTCGCGGTTGATGATGCGGGCGACGTCCCGTTTGGTGAAGCCGGCCTGCTGGAGCTGGTCGGCGAGAGTGGCGGCTTCGTTCAACTGCCGTGTATTCGTGGGCTGGTTGCGGTGGCGGGGTGGCATCAGGCCTCCTGGCCGGTGGCGGTGAGGGCGGTGCGTCCGGCGTCCCGCAGGGTGAGGAGTTCTTCTTCGGTCGTCGGGGCGGGCAGGGGGCCGGTGAGGTGGCCTTTGAGGAGGTAGTCGCCGGGCTGCTGGTGGTGGGGCCAGGCATGGGCCTGGGTGAGGTAGAGGGCGTCGGTGCGGAAGGCGACGACGGTGCCGGGTGGGGTGTGCAGGGCGCCGGCGTAGGTGTCGTCGTCGCGGTGGCGCTGGGTGAGCAGGGCGGCGCGTGCGGCGGACCAGATCGCGGCGGACCATTCGGGGTGGGCGTTGGGGTCCCGGCTGAAGCCGGTGGGCCGCTGCCAGGTGATCTGCTCGTCGTCGAATCCGATGATCTCGGCGTCTGCGGGGACGTCACGCTCCAGGGCGCGGGGGGTGGTGCCGGTGACCATGCGGGGGCGCTGGGCGAAGGAGCCGATGCCGTACAGGAGGACGGAGCGCACCGCGCGGGAGGCGAGGTGGGCGGCGCGGGCCTGCTGCCGGTCGCCCTGGAAGTGGGCCTGGGCGCAGAGGTTGGTCCAGGTCTCTTTGAGTCTCCTGGCCCAGTCGTCCAGGGGTTTGCCGTCCTCCCACAGGATGCCGTCGAGGATCTCGACCTTCCATGGGTGGATGGGGTTGGTCAGGGCGGTGTGGATTTCGGGGCCGCCGGCCCAGGTGGTGAAGGTGGTGCCGGGGGTGGCCGGGTAGTGCCAGGCGCGGTCGCCGGGGGCAGGGGCGGGCAGGAGCCCGACATGGTTCCAGGTGTCGGGGACGGTGACGCGGACGTGCCAGTGCCCGCACCCGTACAGGACGCGCATCTGTTCCTTCTCGCTCCAGGCGGCGAAAGTGCGGGCGGTGACACGGCGGGGGGTGCCGACGGGGGACTTCCAGGTGTGCTTGGCGTAGGCGAAGGTACGGTCGAATTCGACAAGCCGGGGCAGCAGCCCGGGGACCCGGGGCGGGATGATGAGCTCGTTGCGGCCCTGGCCCGCGGTGGCATGGAGCAGGCCGCGCAGCTCCTCGGAGAGCACGGGGAAGCCGTCGACGTGCTGGCCGCGGGTGGGAATGGTGCGGGTCCACAGGTCACGGCCGGTCTGGGAGGGGGATCCCATGAGGACCGCGTCGTCCCAGTGGCGGCGCAGAGCCTGCCACAGCAGCACGAACGCATCGCGGACCGTTGCCGGGTCGTCGCCGTCGAGGTCGAACCACTCCCCCACCGACCGGATCTCCACATGCTGTTCGCCGTCCTGGCGCTGGTAGCGGCCGACGGGGTTGCGGGCGTGGACGAAATGGCCGGCCATACGGTCACGGCCGCGGCCGGTGTCGGTACGCCAGCCCTGTGCGGGCGCGTTCAGCCAGGCGGCGACCGCGTCGCGCAGATAGGGGTAGCGGCCGGCGTCACGGTGCCAGGGATCCCCGGCGGTGATGTAGATCCGTTCCACGCCTTCGGGGATCGTGTGGAAGACGGCGGTGAGGATCTCTGCGGCGGAGGCGGCGCCGAGGTCGAGGTGGTGGGTCTGGTTGCGGTGGACCAGGATGCCGGTGGCGGTGTCGAGGAAGACGGTGGAGCGGGCCTGCTGGGTGAAGTTCGGCCGGGTGGAGGCGAGTCCGCTGGTGTGGGCGAACCAGGCGTCGCCTGCGGCGCCTTCGGGCAGGGCAGGAAGGCTGGGTGCCGTGGGGGAAGCAGCCGGGACCGCGGTGGGTGCGGGGGCCGGCGCCGTCGCAGCATCAGGGGAAGGCGAGTGGGCCGTGGCGGCCGCGCAGGAGGCAGGTTCGGGCTGCCGGGGCCGTTGCGCGGTCGGGCCGGAGGCCGAGGCCTGGGACGGCTCGCCGGCCGGGGGCTGCGGTGCGGGGGGCGTGGCCAGCGGGTCGGGGGTCAGGGCCGGGGCCAGGGAGACGACGTCGGCCACGCTCAGTCCGGAGGCCGGGGCGATCCGCTCCGCCTTCGCCTTCTCGTAGGAGCCCAGCCGGACGACCCGCTTGTCCCGGTCGGCCTCCAGTCTCGCCAGTTCCGCCCGGGCCTTCTTGATCGCATCCCGCACGGTCCGCAGCTCGGCGAGCGCGGCGCTGTAGCTCTGGGCGTCCATCGGGGCTTCCTTGTCCGGGCGGCTTCAGCCGGTGGTGTGGGTGGTGACGTAGGCGATGGCTCCACCGGACTGAGAGGCCAGCCGGGTACCCAGGAGGAGTTCGGCGAGGCGGCGATCGTCGTCACGGTCGGAGGTGATCGCGGTGTGCGGGGTGGCGAGGTCAGTGACATATCCGGCCAGGCGGGCATCAGGGAAGGCGTGGCGGCCCTCGCTGTTCTTCTCCCACCGCGCGAGTCCGGTGAGGACGGCGACTACGTAGCCGGACAAGGTGACCGGGAGGACTCCCCCTGCCGCGATGCTTGCTGCGTCGCACCGCCACCAGCCACGCAACGCCTTGAGCAGATCCTCGGGTGGAAGGGTAGCCGCGAAGCCGAGCCAGGAACGCTCCACTTCCTGCGCCGGCCGGGCCGTGTCGACGCGCAGTACTCCGATTTCCCTGGCCTGCAGCCGACCGATCGGTGCCTGCTGGCGTACCCGCAGGGCCTGGACGACTTCGAGCGGGACCATGACACGTACACCGCGGCGAGACAGGCCTGGGAGCAGTCCGGCGGAGATGAGGCGACGGAACGTGGTGATCGCGCATCCGAGTTCTTCTGCGGCCTGTCCGGTCGTCAGGAGCACTCCCCCACCTCCATCCACACTCTGATATCTGATTTAGCATGTAAGTTATCGGGGAAGTGAAAGAGCGTCAAATTCGGGGCAGTTCGTGAACGGCGAGCCTGCCACCCGCAGCAGGAGAGGACCCTCGCCGCCCGGCCGGGCGAACCCGGATCCCGGATCCCGGCTCCACGACGGGCGGCGAAGCCGTCGCTACAAACCCCGGAGGTGACAACGCCGCAACCGCCTGAGGGGGCTGGCCCTCGTCGGTCACGCCCACGACGTGCCTGTCGCACTCCCACGCCTACCGGCCACCCGACCGCCCCTGTGCCCGCAGCCCGGAGCACCTCACCGGGACCAGCGCTTCTGCCGCTGCGGGCCTCCCGCCTCGTCTCATAGGCTCAGTGCAACGTGATGGCATCGTGTGTCCGCGGAGGAGCAGACTGATGACCCGCTACTGCGTCGTATCCGGCCGGCGAGAGCTGATGGCCACCTGGGGAACCGGTGAAGGGGATCTCGCCGACGCCATCGCCGTGTTGCCTGCCGGAGTCGACATCTCCAGTCTCCTGGACCTGGCTCGGGCTCTGACGCAGTTCTCCGATGCCGCATGGCGTACCTACACCCATCCGGCCAGCGCAGCCGGCTCTGTGGAGCCCAACAGTGAGGGCTGGCGCCGCGAGGAGGAGCGCAAGCGCTTCGGCGAGGTCGCCGAAGCGATCACCCGCCCGAACCTGCCCAGTGGCGGCGCAATGATCGTTGCCTACAGCAGCCTGCTCGAGTCCGCTCACCGCGTCGGACGCGCCCTGCACCACCTCGACGATCCTCAGCTCGTGAAGACTATTGCCGCAGAAGCCGGCGCCGAACTGGCCGCCGTGGAAAGCGCCGAGCTCGGTGACCTCAGCGGACGCGCCCAACAGGCGGTGCTCCTCAGCCGTGAGGACGCCTCCCCCGTCCAAGTCGCTGCCGCCGACCGGCTCCTGCAGCAGGACCCCTTCGGCCCCGCCGAGCTCTTCGTCGGGATCGACCCGACCGCGGCCGCCGTCGCGGCGGCCCACTGGCTCGCCGCAGCCGCTGACGTGGCCGCCGAGGCGTCCGGGGTCTCTCCCGTCCAGGTGGTTCTCGAGGCCGACAACATCGAGGCCCTCCCCCACGAGACGCCCACCCTGGTCCTTGGCCTCATCGACGACGGCGTCTCCCCTCACGACGCCGTCACCAGTCTCGTCGGCCACGCCATGCACGTCGCTGACGGCCTGCTCCCCGATCCCACCGCCCTGCGCGATCAGCTCGAGGACCTTGAAGACGAACTCGCCGAGCTCGCAGGCGAGGACGAACCCGACCTCGCCCGTGTCGCCCTGCGTCTGACCCCTCTCGACCCCCAGCGTCCTGCCCGTGACCTCCTGGAAGACCTCCTGACGGGCATCCACGCATGCTGGCTCCTGCACAGCGAGTACGACGACCTCGACAACGGGGAACCGGACACCGGCGACATCGAGGAATGGGACGACGCGCAGGCCGCGCAGCAACAGCAGCGCAGTCTCGAACGCTTCGCCCAACTCGTCCGCGAGACGGCCGCCCGCCACCACGACCGGCTCATCTGACATTGCCCGCCGACGCGGCGGTGTCGGCCGCAAGTTCAGCGCGCAGCAAGGCGTCTTCCCGGTGCACGGACCTCCTGGGGCGGCAGCCCCAGCGCACTGCGGACACGGCCAGCCCGCCCTCGTTCTCTGCCCATTCGTCACAGGTGCGTGGGCCGGCGCGGCCGACGGCATCTGCCCAGGCAGGAACCTCCCGGGCAACCTGGTGCTTCGCGTGGTTCAAGAGCCGAGGACTACGGGGCGCGGGTCGGCAAGGGCATCCGCCTGGGTCGGCTGCCCAAGATCCCCGTGTCTCTGGACGCTGAGGCCTGGCGTGATGGGTGCTCTGACAGGGCCGGCACCACGGCGCGGGCCATTCAGCTTCTGTCAGTGCCTGCTGCTACACCCTCTGATGACGCCAAAAGGCCGCGCCGGTTCTTTGGCGAGTGGCGGGAGAGGGAACGGTGGCAGAGACGGGGAACAGCACGGTGCGAACATGCGCGGTGTGCGGCGTGGACATCAGCCGCCGGCACGGACTGGCGAAATACTGCTCGGACGGCTGTGTCCTGGAGGCCCGCCGACCGACCAAGCTGGTCTGCCAGCACTGCGGCGCCCAGTTCTCTCGTCCGGATCGGGTGGGGGCTCCGCCCCGCTTCTGCTGTGAGGAGCACCGAATCGCAGCCAAAACCCTCACTGCCGCGGCCTACTACTCGGCGCAGCGCGAGAGGCTGCGTGTGCTCCGCGGTACCAGGCGGTGCCTGGAGTGCGGAGCTGACCTCGCGGATCGCCAGGCCAACGCCCGCTATTGCAGCCGAGAATGCAGCTACGCGTCCCAGGGCCATGTGCCTCGCCAGCCGGCCATGCCGCACGAGGAGAAGCTGCGTAGGCGCCGGGCGCGCCGGGCAGCCCTCACACCTGTCTCGACGACGTTGTGGTGCGACGACTGCGGGGGCTCTTTCGACGTCCCCGGCACCAAGCCGGGACGTAAACCGACGCGCTGCCCGGCTTGCCGCACGCACCAAAGACGCGTGGGAGCGGAGACCTGCAAGGGCTGTGAGCAGCCCATTTCGCCGCGCAGGGGTGTCCTGGCTCTCTATTGCTCGGCCGAGTGCCAAGCCGAGACGAACAACCGGGCGCAGGCGGAACGCCGTAAGGCCGAACGCGTCGCGGGTAAAGAGGGACGGGAGTGTGCTGTCTGCGGCGCGGGACTCGAAGCCGGCGCTCACGGTCTGCGCAAGTACTGCAGTCACGACTGCTGGTATCGCGCCAACTACATACCGGTTTCGCGCGTCCGGGTCTGCGCCTGGTGCGGCGGTGATCTGTCGCACCGTTCGGCCACGGCCAAGTACTGCGGACAGGACTGCCGTCTGAAGGATGCGTACCGACGCAACGTCGGGACTGCCTTGCGTTCCCGTCCGTGCGCGCAGTGCGGTGTGCGCATGCCGCCGAGTACTGCGCACCGTGTGTACTGCTCGAACCGGTGCTCCCGGCGCGCGTACTTCGAAGCCGACCCGGAGAGGGTCCGGGCTGCGAAGCGGCGAGGCAATCATCAGCGGCGGGCGATGCTGGCCACCGTCCCGCGGTACGTCGTGACGGTACGTGATGTGGCGCGGCTGTGGGACCGGTATGGGCGGACGTGTGCGTACTGTGGCGAGTCCTCGGCGTCACTGCACCAGGAGCACATCGTGCCGATCTCCCGCGGCGGGACGGACGGGATCGGGAATCTGGTACCGGCCTGCCCTGACTGCAACTTGGCGAAAGGAGACCGGACGATCATGGAGTGGAGGCTTGGGAAGAAGGCACCTCGGTACCGCAAGCCGTCCGCTGCCGGCCGATGATCCTCGCTCCGTTCCGACATCCCCGTCGAGGGGCTCATGGCGGCGCGATCTTGCTCTCAACCCCGCCATGCTCACTGGCAGTTGGACAGCTCGTGGGGCGGTAGCCGTCGGTGCGGCCCCTTGTCGGCCGTCCGGTGAGGGGTCACGGGCTGCCGGGCGTGTGCGCGACCAACTGGGCCAGTACCGTGCACACTTGCTGAGCCTGTTCGGTGCCGATCTTGTCGAGGAGTTTGCGCGCGATGGCCTCCGGGTCCGTCAGCGGGATGGTGGTCTGCGGCTTGCGCCAGCCGGCCTCCACGGCAGCGGCATACGCCTTCGTTCGTCCGGAGACGACCTCCTCCAGAAGATCTGGGCGGTCTCTGGCGAGCTTGCGCATGATGTTCTCGACGTTGTTGCCGTAATAGTGCCGCCTGGACGGTGGGGTCTCGGCGCCAGTCTCAGGAATCTCCTCAGACGATGGGTCGGGGAAATCCCGTACATCGTCCGGCGGGTTCCGCCTGGGATCGGGCCTCCTTACGCGCGGAGCCTGCTCCGGGAGTGGCCGAGACGCCGATACAGCCGCCTGCGACAAGTCCCACCATCCGGCAGTCGGCCCGTTCGATCTCAAACTGGGTATGGAGGGAAGTCAATTAGGACTATTCCGTCCTCCATGCGACCTCTGTGGCCCATCTGCTGAAGGCGTGCAGGAACCGCTCCTGGGCTCCCTTCAGCGTGGCGGCATCGCCGTCACAGAATCCTTCCGCCAGCAGCGGGTGCAGATCGGAGGAGCGGGCAAGCTGGCGTCTCAGCCAGGCGTCCGCGAGCGGCCGATAGGCGTCCATCCCGCCCGTCCGGCGCATATAGGGAGCTCCGTCCAGGCTGCGGCCTGCGCTGTACACGGCGATGAGCCGGAGGAGTTCGAAGCGTTCCCAGGCGTCCGTGTAGGCGGCCGGGCTGAGGGCCAGGTGTTCGGTGAAGACAGGGCGGAGCTGCTGGTAGAGGCGCTCGGAGGCGTTTCGTTCGGCGAGGACGGCACTAGGTCCGAGAAGGACAGCGACCGGGACGGCGGAGCGGTCGTCCGTGTAGGGATCTGACGCATGGGGTTCGGTGAGGATGCGGGCCAGAGTGCGCCACCGCTCCGCAGCGAGGGCGCCCACGCCTGCGGCGTAGGTGACCATGGTGGCGGGAGCGCGGACGAGGCGGAGCAGGGAGGTCAGGCCTCCGTCGCGGCTGGGTTCCGCGAGCTGTTCGATGTCGTTGATCCACCAGCGGTCGGTCTCGTCACTGCCCCAGTAGGCGCAGGTGGCCACCAGAGCGAGCAGGCGTTCGGTCTCGGCCCGGAGCGTGTTGAGCCGGCGGGTGTATTCGCCGGGCTCGTCGGCCACCTGCCAGGGGCCTCGGCGCGCGGGGAGGTCGGCGATGCGGGTGACCTCTCTGCGAAGGCTGTCATGCAGAAAGATGACCTGTCCGGTTCCGGCCAGGGCTCGCTTGGCAGACGCTACGGCGACGGCGATGCTGACCGGATGTTCGCGCGCGAGGTCGGTGAGGGCGTCGGTGGCATCGGCGGCCTGCACGAAGAAGGTGTCGGCGTCGGTGGGCACGTAGGTGGCGGATCTGCGGGTCAGCAGGTCCTGGGCCTCTATGGGCAACGGGCGGGGGTCCGCCCAAAAGGTGGCGAAGCGGCGTGTGGTGCACCGGGACAGTGCGTTGCGTAGGGCGGGGTCGTAGGTGGCGGACCAGCCAGTGATGACCAGGCCGTATTCGTCGAAGATGCGGTCCAGCAGGGCGTCCACCTCAGGGGCGTAATGCTCGAGCTCGTCGGGGGTGTTGAGCATGCTGGTGGGGTTGAGGTAGTCGCCGTGCACATGGACGACCAGGCATGTGATGGTGTGGAGCGGGGCCAGGCCGGTGAAGTCGTCGGGGTGGGCCACCACGGTTGGTTCGACGCCAGCCTCGCGCAGGGCGGTCTCGACGAGCCGGTCGAAGTTCGTGGTCAGCACGATACGGACGATGCCGGAGGCAGCGAGCCGGGCGATGGCCTGGTGGGCGGCCGTGGGCCGTTTGGCTCCTTCTTCCCGTTCCTGCTCGTCGGGTTCGAAGTAGGAGCGCAGCAGCATCTGACGTTCGTAGGGGCTGCTGGTGAGGGCGGCCAGGAGCGTGTCGTAGGTGGCGGGCTGGCCGAATCGTGTGCGGTACCAGGTGTGCGGGTCGCCGATCTCCTCAGCCTTCTCGGCGGTGGCGACACGGCGGATGAGGTCCTGCTGGACGTCCCATGCGGACGGCATCCCGGAGGAAATGGAAGCGCCTGCGCCGAGGAGCACGGCGTAGGCGCCAGGTGCGGCACGCATGGCCAACGCGAGTTGGACGTGCGGTTCCATTGCATTCATCGACAGCCTCCGGGATGCCGGCACGGAAAGATGCCAGTTACCGGTCGGCCTGGCCCACCCACCACTTTACGTCAGGAAGACGAGAAGTGTGTACGGGTGCCCCTCCCCCGTCGCGGATTACTACGGCATCAGCGGTACTCACGCAGCCGAGTGAGGAACGGCCTGACGACCGCGTCGAGATCGCCGTCAACGCTGGTCTCTTCGACGAGGATGCGTTCGATGTGGACGATTCCGCTGTTGCGCCAGTGCCGGTCGCGAGTGGCGTCCGCAGCGAAGCGCTTGTGGTGATGCGGACCGTCGACTTCGATGATCCCCACCTTTCCGGAGAGGGTGACGAGGAAGTCCGGCGTCCAGGCGTTGCCCACGCCGACGCGTCCCATGGGCAGCGGGAAGATGGAGATGGTGGAGTCCTCGGGCAGCGCCGCCTGCGCCCTCTTCAACGCCTCGTAGACAAGTACTTCTTCGCGGGAGTCGAAGACGAAGCCCTCTCTGCTTAAGCCAGGGGCCACTCCTTTGACGCGGGTCCTCGACGCCTGGTTGGACGCCCCCTTGGCCAAGCGCTCCTGCAGTATCCGCCGCCAGTCGTCACCGACGTCAGGCAGTACCGGCGCGGCAGTGACGGCGCCGATCTCCAGGCCATGGCGTCCGGCCACATGCCCGAACACCGGCTGGATGGCTGCGATGACGTTCTCGGTGAACCGGGCGACGAGGTAGGCCGGTGCAATGAGTACGGCTTCCTGCCAGTCGCCGAACCGGTTGCCGGGGACCAGCTCCACGTCTTCGACGTCGGCCAGCAGGGCGGCGGCCTGACTGTTGCCTTGTTCATGCATGAGGAACGCGGTCTGGGCCAGAACAAGCTGCAGGGCGGGCGCCGGTGATTCGGTCGTACCGCTTGAGGCATCGGAGGTGGTCACGGCGACGGACACTCTTACCGCGGCAGTGGGGCTCTGCGGGGCGGAACCCGTCAGATTGAACGGTGCCCTGCCCTCCACTGCCAGTTCGACGGCGGGCCGGATACCAAGGACCTCGGCAAGGACTTCCTCGAGTACGGCGCCAGAGCCCGAGTCGACGAGGCTGTCGCATGCGTTCTGGCTCGTCAAGGCAAGTATCAGCGTGGCGCCGTCGTACGAGAGCACGCTCGCGTTCTGTGACAGCAGGATCCACGGGAACCGCCGCCGGCACTTGATCGCTTCCAGCACTCGCGGCCAGAGCGTGCGCATGTCCGTCGTCTTGTCCGTCATCCCGCCTCCCGTGTAGAGCTCCGACCCAGCAGCGTAAAGGCAGGCACTGACAGCCGTCGGCGGATCTTCCTCCTCTGCGCATGCGGGGCTCCATCCGCCTTGTTCGGCAATGGCGACCTGGCATCCTTCGCGGGATGCGGTGATGCCTACCGCGGGTGGGCCACCGGCCGCCGGCGTCGCCTTCGTGAGGTCCTCGGCGATGTGGCCCGGTGTACGGGCCGAGCATGCCGTGTGGAGCGGTTCTCCCCGCCCGACCCCGACGATCAGACCGCGCAGCGGAAGCAGACCATCATCCTGGCGAAGGCCTCAACAAGGAGCGGGGCGGTCTGCGAGGAGATGCCCACCACCGGAACCACGTCGGAAGAGGTCGCGGAACGTCGGGACCACGCGCGGGACGGTCGGTCGGGCAGCGCCTGTGCGGGTGCAGGTCTGCACGATGAAGCTCGCGGCGGCCGGCCTCATCGTGGTTCCCCCGGATCAACCTGACGGTGCCCGGTGAACGCTCTCCCCTCGATCTGCGCCTCCTCGTCCCTCTTCCGGCCAGGGCCTCACGCACCTTCACCGGCCGCCGGCATCGCCGTGCTGGCCAGGATCGGAGTCGTGACGCTCCCCTGGATGCTGCTGAGGGCCGGGGGCGGCCCTCCTTCTGACGTACGTGCGCATGAGAGCGAAGGCGGTACTACGCCCCCTGGCGCCCCGACCCGCTCCCTGTCCATGGCCTGCTCCACGGTGCGTACGCACGTGAAGGCGTCGCCCGCTCTCGACAGGGTCTTTATCTCTACCCGGAGGCCGGAGACTTCGCGCTGATCGGAACGGAGTCTGCAACTGCTCGTACACACGTGCTTTCGCACTGGACCAGTACGGATCCGGGATGCAACTTGTCATACAAACGGGTGAAGTTGGAGCCGGTGCACCCTGCGCGGTTCACACGGATCACCTTTTTTCCATGTGAGATGCATGACGTTCCGGACAGGAACCGGTGCGGGGGTTCGTACGTTCCGCCGGACAAGTCCCCAGCTAGGAGTCCTTTCCTGACTTGCCGTTGGTTCCCAGTGCGCCCCTCGCGCCCCCTCCCTCGGGACCCGGACCCGTATCAGATGCCCACCGCGCAGACCCCGGTGGCCCCCCGCGGCCCCCCGGGGACAGGTATGGTGCCGTTCATCGATCGCCCCTGGGGTTCACGGAACTGCTCGTGCCCTCGCGCGAGGACCACGAAGGATGTGGCCTCCACACCACGGGGTCCGCGAAATCCGCGGCCCTTACGGAGAGGGGCGTGAGATCCCTTGGCACACACGCGCAGGAGCAAGAAGCGCAAGAGCAAGAAGCCCGGGGAGCACTGCCGTTGCTGCGGCAAGCGGGACCGGTTCTACCGGACCGTCCGCTGGCTGGGGCCGATCCACGCGGCGTACGAAGCCGTCAAGGATCACTGGCCCTGGTAACGCGGGAGCCCCGACCTAACGGTCGGGGCCCGCGCTGCACACGGTGATGCGGAAGAGGTCTCGCCCAGCTGCTGGCCGGCGGAGGGGCGGGACCTCTCTTCTTTTCCGAATGCCATTACCACCGGGTACGCAAGCACTACAGCACAAAATGTGACGTGGGTCACACCCACGCCCGGCGATGCCCCCATCTTGCCTTGATAAGCAGTGCTCACGCGACACGTAGTCACATGTTGATCTGCGCGGTTCGGGCCTCGAATTCCGATAACTGCGCAGGTTGAGCGGCCTTTTCCTGCCCTCGTGTGACGCACATCACGGCACGATCGAGTGAGGGACAGCACAGGCGAACAGTCCAATATTGACCGATTTGCCGCAGGTTCGCGTGGCGAAAATCTACGGAACTGACAGCTCCGGATTTAGGCGGAGGTACTTTACCTCCCGCCGCCGACAACGAGACGTCCGGCAAACTCGGCGGGCCTGTCCGGTCCCGGAGAGTAGCTCTCACGGCACCGGCAGCAGCCCGGAGTACTCCGCGGGCCGCCCTTCATCCGCAGGGGGGCGCCCACAGACCGCAGAACATCCGTCAGGCTGCGGAGTTCGGCGGGTTGACCGTCTTCCCAACAGCGTCGACGCCGAGGTCCTGAAGGCTGGCCACGGCCGCCGAAGACCGATGCGCGCCCCGGTCAGGCCGGCGGCGGCTTCCAGTTCCTCATCCAAGACCGCCGCTGGATCCGGGGCGCGGATGACACCCGTGGACGGGGAACGGGAGACTGGCGGTGCCCGGCCGTCCAAGGTGGGGCTGTGCACGCGGTTGGTAGAGGTGGCCGACAAACTGCTGCGGTTCGACGAGGCGCGCGGCCGGAACAATGGGGCGGCGCAGGCGGTCCGCCGAATCCCCTTCGTCTGCGCGGCATTGTCAGTGGTCGCCGCAAGAATGAAGGCGCCCACAAGTAGTGGGAGGGGCCGGCGTTGCGGGGAATCGTGTTGCGCACGCCGCAGCCCAGCGGCTGGCACCGTGCGTGTGCTGGTGGTGCCGCCGTACCTGCCCCGTTCGTTCCGGAGGTTCAGCATCATGGCCAGCACGTCTGTCACCGCGTTCCGCTCCCATCGGGCGCCCGCACCGCCCGGCGATGACGAAGGTTCGGGCGAAGTGCCGGTGCAGACAGATGACTTCACTCATCGTGCGGCGGTGCTGGTCCATGTGCCGACTGGTGCGGAGGAATCCGTCGCCCGTGAGCAGTGGGCGCGCCATGGCCTGTTGTTCTCCCGCTTGGAGGCGGCCGGGCAGGATGCCGCGATGGCGCTGTACCGGGTGGAGGTACGCCTGCTGGGAAGTCGCCTCGGAGCCTTGGCCGAGGCGGAACGGCGGGTCATGGCGGCCCTCTCCGGGCGGCTGACAGCGCGGATTGGTGACGCGACGCTGCTGGAGCCTGCGGATTCTTCGGCGGTGGTCAGTACCTGGCACGTGCATCGCAAGACCGACTGGGGGTCAGGCTGGTGGCCGAGCCGGGCGGCGCGGTTGTGGGTGCAGGTGGGGGCGGCGGATGTGCACCGCCGGGTGCGTCTGGACGGTCCGGGCACGCGGCAGGAGGCGCTGGCAGCACTGGAGCGCAGGCCGGATCTGGGCGGGGTGCTCTTCGACGAAACCCTCCATGATGTGCGGCCCGGCATCGCGGCCTCACACGACCTGCGTCCGCAGGATCCAGCCCCCTGGTACACCCGGGCCTTTGGGCTTCCGGGCACGGCGGTGGGGGCCGCCACGATGCTGTTCGGCTGGGTCCTGGCGGGGCTGGGCATCGGGTGGCAGATCGCGCTGGCACCGCTGTTGGTAGTGGCGGCGTGGTGGGTGGGCCCGTGGCTGGCGGACAGGCACCGTCATTCCCGGATGATCGTCTGGCTGTGCGGACTGGCCCTGGTCGGCGGCGCGGGGCTGTGTGGGTTCGCGGTCCGGGTATTCTCAGCGGTGCTGGACGGTGGCGGCTTGGGGCCGGTAGTGGTCGTCCTGTGCGGGCTGCCGGTGCTGCGCGGCTGTGCATACGCGCTGCGCCAGAGCTGGATCTCCCGCAATGCCGCCGCCCTGTTGCCGATCGCCGTTCTGCCCCTGGCGTGGGTGCTGCCCTGGATGGGCCGGCTGGCCCAAGGCCTCTACCTGACCGTGTGCCTGGGTATCCCGCTGTCGGCCGCCAACGTCGATCCGGTGGAGACATATCTCGCCGGGGTGAAGCCGGCCGGCCTGTGCATCGCTGTGGTGCTGTGCGGAGTGGCCGCGCTCGGCTGGTGCCGCCACTTCTACTGGATCACCGGATCAAGAACGTACTACCTCGCTGTCCTCGGCGCTTTCACCGCGGTGATGACGGTGATGGCCATGCTCGTGAGCCTGTTCTCGGCCACCACCGGGGCCAATCGCACCGCCGCGCAGGCCGCGGCCGGACAGGATCCTTCATCGTTCTACGGGATCACTGCCCGACTAGTCTGCGTGAGTCCGCTCGATGCGGCCCACACAGCGGTGCAGCCGGGGCCGTTGCCCACCTCTCACCCGGTCGTCGCGTTCGACGCCACCGGCGACGAGACGTGGCTGTGGGATCCCCGACGGGTCACCAGCTCGGCAGACCTCGCGAAGGGAGCGCTGCGCGTACGCACCGATCAGATCGTCACCCGGCCCGCGGCCCGTGGAACACGCACCTGTCCCCCGCTCTAGAGATCCTTAGCGGTGCGGGCGACGACGGATCGTGACAGCGGTTGTGGTCTGCGCTATGCCGGGAGGATGAGGTATCCCGATGGCGGTGGATTGACGGCCAAGGAGCGGGCTCGGCGTGAGCAGGTCCAGCTCGAAGCCGCTGACCTCATCGAGGCCGGGGGGCCAGCGACCGGGAGGTGGGCCAGCGGTTCCGGGTGACCCGGGTGCCGGAGAACCGCTGGCGGTGGGCGTTGGCTTCGGGCGGTCGGTAGGCCCTGGTCTCCAAGGGGCTCGGCGGGGCCCGCTGCAAGGTCGATGAGGGAGAACTCGGGCCCTGACCCAAGGCCGGGTAGTTAAGGGATTTCCGCTGGTGGCAAGGGGTTTGGCGACCACTGGGTGGCGGTGTAGAGGCCGGGTCCGATCT
>NZ_JBVJND010000071.1:0-14043 GCF_055583825.1 Streptomyces sp. NPDC104367
CGGGGTCGCGCGGGGGCTCGCGGGGCCTCGGCGGCGCGGGCGGGGACGGCGGGGGGGGGGTGTCCCGGCCGGGGGCGCCGGGGGGGCCCCGCCCGTCTCGGCCGTGGCGGGCGGGCACGGCGCGGGGAGCGGTCAGTGCCTGCCGAAGGTGAACCTCGCGGCCAGGGTGGTGTCCGAGGACGTCCCGACCCGGGCGGTGAAGGTTCCGGACGGGGTGCGCCAGGCGTGGCGGGACGTGTCCCAGTTCTGGGCCAGGTGCTGTTCCTGGAGTTGCCGCGCCGTCAGGTGCAGGGTGACGGTCCTGCTCCGGCCGGCCTTGAGGCTGACCCGGTCCCAGGCGATCAGACGTGCCGACGGCTCGTCGGCGGCGGCCGGCAGCTCCAGGTAGACCTGGGGCACTTCGGTGCCGGCCCGACTGCCCGTGTTGCTCACCTTGAACTGCACGGTCACACCGCCCTTCCCGGCGGCAAAGGCGGAGACCTTCAGCCCGGACAGCCTGAAGCTCGTGTACGACAGCCCGTACCCGAACGCGAACAGCGGATCCACGCCCTCGGCCTGGTAGTAGCGGTAGCCCACCTTCAGGCCCTCGCTGTAGTCGACGTGGCGGATCGGCTCCCCCGCCGCCTTCACGCCCGGGTACTGCGCCTCGGTGCTCGCGGGCTGCTGCGACTCGGGCTTCGGGAAGGTGATCGGCAGCTTGCCCGACGGATCGCTGTCGCCGAAGAGCAGTCCGGCGATGGCCGGACCGGCCTGCTCGCCCGGGTACCAGGTCTCCAGCACGGCGTTCACCCGGGACAGCCACGGCATGGTGGTCGCGGTGCCGGTCTCCAGCACCGCCACGGTCGACCTGCTCTTCGCCGCCACAGCGCTGATCAGGCCGTCTCCGCCGGCGTCCAGGCTGAGGTCCTTCGGGTCGGAGAACTCGCCGGTCTGCTGGTAACCGAAGACGATCGTGACGTCCGCCTGCGCGGCGACCGCTGCGGCCCTGGTCACGTCGCTGCCGTCGTCGTAGACCACGTCGGCGCCCGCCGAGGCCGCCCGCGCCCTGATCGAGTCCAGCGGGGCGACCATGTCCTCGCAGGCCATGGTGTTCACG
The DNA here is from genome assembly GCF_055583825.1 of Streptomyces sp. NPDC104367. NCBI lineage: Bacteria > Bacillati > Actinomycetota > Actinomycetes > Kitasatosporales > Streptomycetaceae > Streptomyces > Streptomyces sp. NPDC104367. The sequence goes on from NZ_JBVJND010000071.1 coordinate 1,097, forward strand.
CCCGAGGCGGTTCCGCTGAAGTTCAGCGGAAGGCTGCACAGTTGCCTGGCGTTCAGACCGCTGCCCGGATCGTTCGAGGCCACCGATCCGATCACCGCGATCTTCTTCCGCTTGCCGCTGAGGGGAAGCGTGCCGCCGCTGTTCTTGAGCAGGACCGAGCCCTCTTCGGCGATCTGCCGGGCGAGCGCCTTGTGAGCGGGGGTCGAGGTGTCCGCCACGGGCTCGGTGGGCACAGGGTGGTCGAAGAGGCCTCCCCGGACGTAGGAGCGCACCACGCGCAAGGCGGCGTCGTCGATGTCCTTCCGGGTGATCTCACCTGCGGCCAGAGCGGCGTCGAGCTTCCCGGGGGTGAAGTAGACCGGCCGGTTCAGCTCCTGGTCCAGACCCGCTTTGAGGGAGGCGGCCGTCGAGTGGACGGCGCCGAAGTCGCTCATCACATAGCCGTCCAGGCCGAGTTCGCCCTTGAGGCTGTCCTTGAGCAGCGAGTTCTCACACGCGTAGACACCGTTGACCTGGTTGTAGGAGCACATCACGCTCTCGGCCCTGCCCGATCGTCCCGGAGATACCGCACAGCCCTGGAACACGGCGTCAGGCGCCGCCCGCGCTCCGGCTGGGCGTCACGGTCCGCGGGCTCGCCTCGGTGAGTATCGGCGATTAAGGAACGGTCGTTCTTGACTGATCGTTCCTTAACTGTCTACCGTGGTGGTCATGGGGAGGCCAAGAGCATTCGACGAGGACGAAGCGGTGCGCGCCGCCGTGGGTTTGTTCGGTGCACGTGCGTATGACGGTGTGTCCGTCGACGACCTCGTCACCCACCTCGGCGTGCACCGCAACAGCCTGTACAAGGTGTTCGGCAGCAAGCGCGGCCTCTACCTGGTCGCGCTGCGCCGCCATCTCGCCGACGACGTCCGCCCGCTGCTCGACGCCCTCGCCGGCGCACCGGATGCCGCCGCCGCGCTGCGGCTCGTCGCGTCGGCCGACCTCGATCTGCTGCTGCTCGCGGCGGTCGAACGGGCACCGGTCGACGAGGAGGTCGCCTCCGAGGTGACGGCCGCGTTGGCCGCCGTCGACCAGGCGATCGCCGACGCCCTCGGCGTTCCCTCCGACCTGGCCGCCGCCCTCACCGCCGCCGCGCTGGGCATCCTCCTGCGCGGCAGCCCCGACAACGCCACCACCGCGCTGGCCCGGCACCTCGGCCCACTCCCCTGAAAGGGAAACCGACATGGCACTGATACGTATCGACGGCGACGACCTGGTCGTCGTGATCGAGGGTCTCGACAAGCTCTGGTCCTTCAAGGGCAGCCTGACCGTCCCGCTGGCCAACGTCCGTGGCGCGACCGCCGACCCCGGTATCTCCGCCGACCCCAAGGGAATCCGCGCGCCGGGCTCCCACGTGCCCGGTGTGATCACCGCCGGGACCTTCCGTCAGGACGGTGAGAAGGTCTTCTGGGACGTGAGGGATCCGTCGAAGGCCGTCGTGGTCGAACTCGCCGACGAGAAGTACGCCCGCCTCGTGCTCCAGGTCGACGACCCCCGCGCGGCCGTGGCCCTGGTCGAGAGCGCCCTTTCCCGGAGGTAGGCCACGGTGCTTCGCCACTGGGCAGCGGCTCTGACGACACCGGCGGTCGTCACCGCCACCCCGGCCGTGGCGACGCCCGGTCCCGTCCCCGCCGCCGGCCGCGAGGTCGTCCTCACGGCCGGCGGTACGACCGTGTACGGCACCCTGCACGTTCCCGAGCATCGTCGCGGTCAACGGCTGCGGGCGGCACTGCTGCTGCCCGGCAGCGGACCCACCGACCTCGACGGGAACCAACGGGCCGACCGCCCGACCACGCTCGCGCAGCCCGTACTCGACACCCTGCACCGGTCCGCCGGGCACTGACACCGGCCGAGGACGTCGACGCCCGCCGACTCCCTTCGGATCCCCTCGGATCCCCTCGGACGGGGTGGAAGCCGGGGCGGGCCCGGCCGGTGAGTCTGTGTCAGCGGTCTGCCGTGCGACGGCGGCGCGGGGACCCGTTGTCAGTGGTGGGAGGCAGGATGCCCGTCATGACAACACCCTCTGCAGTGATCGTGGATGCCGCCGCCTACGCGCAGGCGGTCGAGGACGCCGTCAAGGCGGCCGCCGCCTACTACGCGGGCGGCACCTCGTCGTTGGACGACGACGCCTACGACCGGCTGGTGCGGGCGATCGCCGCGTACGAGTCGGACCACCCCGGGCAGGTGCTGCCCGACTCCCCCACCGGGAAGGTGGCCGGCGGCGCCGCGGAGGGCGATGTCCCGCACACGGTGGCGATGCTCAGCCTGGACAACGTGTTCTCCGCGGAGGAGTTCACCGCCTGGACCGAGTCCCTGGCCCGCCGCGTCGGACACGAGGTCACCCGCTTCCACGTCGGACCCAAGCTGGACGGACTGGCGGTCGCCGCCCGCTACACCGAGGGCCGCCTCACCCGGCTGATCACCCGCGGGGACGGCACGGCCGGCGAGGACGTCTCGCACGCGATCGGCACCGTCGAGGGGCTGCCCGAGCGGCTGACCGAGCCGGTCACCGTGGAGGTGCGCGGCGAAGTCCTCATGACCACCGCCCAGTTCGAGTACGCCAACGAGGTGCGCACCGGCCACGGCGGGCAGCCGTTCGCCAACCCGCGCAACGCCGCGGCGGGCACCCTGCGCGCCCGTGAACGCGTGTACACGGTGCCGATGACGTTCTTCGGCTACGGCCTGCTGCCCCTGCCCGCCACCGGCACCGACCCGGTGCTCGCCGAGCAGCTGACCGGTTCCGCGCACAGCGACCTGATGCGCCGGGCCTCCGAACTCGGCGTCCACACCAGTGCCCGTACCAACGTCCCCGACGCGGTCGCCGAATCGGTGGAGCAGGTGCTGACGCGGGTGGCGGAGATCGCCGCGGCCCGGGCCGGACTGCCGTTCGGCATCGACGGCATCGTCGTCAAGGCCGATCTCGCCGCCGACCAGCAGGCCGCGGGCTCCGGCTCGCGCGCACCGCGGTGGGCGATCGCCTACAAGCTCCCGGCCGTGGAGAAGATCACCCGGCTGCTGGAGGTGGAGTGGAACGTCGGCCGTACCGGGATCATCGCCCCGCGCGGGGTCCTCGAACCGGTCCTCATCGACGGCTCCACCATCACCTACGCCACCCTGCACAACCCGGCCGACATCACCCGCCGCGACCTGCGCCTGGGCGACCAGGTCATGGTGCACCGCGCCGGTGACGTCATCCCGCGCATCCAGGCCCCCGTCGCCCACCTGCGCACCGGTGAGGAACGGCCCGTCGTCTTCCCCGAGACCTGCCCGCGCTGCGGTTCCGACATCGACCGGACCGAGGAACGCTGGCGCTGCGCCCAGGGCCGTAACTGCCACCTGGTCGCCTCCCTCTCCTACGCCGCCGGCCGCGACCAGCTCGACATCGAGGGCCTCGGCGCCACCCGCGTCGTCCAGCTCGTCGACGCCGGGCTCGTCACCGACCTCGCGGACCTGTTCACCCTCACCCGCGAACAGCTCCTCGGCCTGGACCGGATGGGCGCGACCAGCACCGACAACCTGCTCACCGCGATCGACAAGGCCAAGCGGCAGCCCCTGTCGCGGGTGCTGTGCGCGCTCGGCGTACGCGGCACCGGCCGGTCCATGTCCCGGCGCATCGCCCGCCACTTCGCCACCATGGACACCCTCCGCGCCGCCGACGCGGAGGCGATACAGCAGGTCGACGGCATCGGCGCGGAGAAGGCCCCCTCGATCGTCGCCGAACTGGCCGATCTCGCCCCGCTCATCGACAAGCTCGCCGCCCTCGGTGTCAGCATGACCGAACCCGGTGCGACCCCTCCTCCGGCCGACACCACCCCGAGCCCCGGCGACGAGACCACCGCCACGGCGCCGGAGGCGGGCCCGCTGGCCGGGATGACCGTGGTCGTCACCGGCGCGATGACCGGGGCCCTGGAAAAGCTCTCCCGCAACGAGATGAACGAACTCGTCGAACGGGCAGGCGGCCGCGCCTCCTCCAGCGTCTCCAAGAAGACCACCCTCGTCGTCGCCGGCGAGAACGCCGGCTCCAAGCGCGCCAAAGCCGAACAACTCGGCATCAGACTCACCACCCCCGACGACTTCGCCACCCTCGTCACCGACTACATGCCGTGAAGCCGGTGTTGTCAGCAGGTGGTGGCACCGGGGCTGGTCGCCCGGCTTCGCTCGGAGCGGGCTCGTATCGACGATCGCATGCGGGAGTTCGCCGCCACGCGAGACCGGTTGGATGTCGTTCTCGCGGGCGTCTGTGAGGGGGTGGGGCGTGGACGGGAGCGGGTTCGGTGGGAAGGGGGTTGTCTCCGCGGGCCTACTGCTGTGCGGTCGGCCGGCGCAGATGGCCGCTCACGTCGCCGACGAGGTTGATGCGGGCCCGGCGCTCCGTGAAACGCCATTGCCCGTCGCGGCGCTCGAAGCGGTCGTGGTAGCGGCCGGCGGCGACGGGTTGCAGCGGCAGGTGGGGCAGCGCCTGCAGCACGGTGACGTACGAACGCGCCACCGCCGTGTCCGCCTGTTCGTCGACCTCGACGACGACGTTGGTGGTGACGTGCTGGGTTCGCGGGGTGCCGTCGTCGTGGAGGATCACCGTGTCGTGGAACATCTTCTCGATCGCGTCCCGCCCGTGCACCGGGTCCCCGCTGCCCGTGAAGCCGGCGTCGGCCAGCAGAACGCCGAGTCCGGCGAAATCCCCGTCGTCCACGAGTTCGGCGTACCGCGCGATGAGGTTTTCGATGGCCCGGTGACTCGACATCGGATGACCGGTCGGGCGGGGGGATGCGGACATGGTCTCCTCCGAGGGGGACGGACGGCCTGCCGCGCCGTGGTTTTGGCGAGGAGAGGCCAGAGGGTATGCGGGCCGGTCGTGGCATGCCGTTTGTCATGGGGGCGGTCGGGCGGGAACGCGGGTGCGCGCTCGGGGCTACGCGGGGGTCGCGGCAGGCAGGAGGCCGAGCTCCAGGAGGCTTTCGGCGGTGGCCGCGACGGCGTCCTCGCTGCTGCGGGGGTTCCAGCCGAGGACGGTGCGGGCCTTGTCGTTGCTGACGTGGCGGACCTTGCCGAGGTTGGGCAGCATGCCCTTCAGCGCCGGGGCGGTCTCGGCGGCCTTGCGTACCGTCTCGTCCGGAAGCTCGACGGCCGGGACGGCACGGGCGGCGTCGCCGAGCCGGTCGCGGACGATGAGCGCGATCCGGTGCAGGGAGACGGCGTCACCGGCGGCGGCGATGAAGCGTTCGCCTGCTGCCTGGGGGGCGGTCATGGCCTTCAGGTGCAGGTCGGCGGCGTCACGGACGTCTACGACGGCGAAGTGCAGGCGGGGTGTGCCCGGCATGGCGCCGCTGAACAGGCCGGTGATCATGTCGATCGAGGAGGAGTGGTCGCCGCCGACGACGGGGCCGAAGATGCCGACCGGGGCGACGGTGGCGAGCTGGAGGCCGTTGCCCTCGCGCGCTACGAAGTCCCAGGCGGCCCGCTCGGCCAGCGCCTTGGACCTGATGTAGGCGGGGATGTCGCTGTCCGGGTCGGTCCAGTCGTCCTCGGTGAAGGGCTGTTCGGTGGCGGGCCTGCCGTAGCCGACGGCGGCGAACGAGGAGGTGACCACCACCCGTTCGACGCCCGCGTCGCGGGCCGCACGCAGTACGCGCAGCGTGCCTTCCCTGGCCGGGACGATCAGGTCGTCCTCGTGGTCGGGCTCCCCGCCCGGGAAGGGTGAGGCGGTGTGCAGGACGTAGCGGCAGCCCGCCACCGCGTCGGCCCACCCCTCGTCCGCGGTGAGGTCCGCCGCCACGAGAGCCAGCCGCTCACCCGCCTCCACGCCCATGGCCGCCAGGTCCGCGCGGACCTGCGCCTCGCGGCCGAGGGAACGCACCGTGGTGCGGACCCGGTAGCCCTCACCGAGTGCCTGGGCGATCACCCGGCCGCCCAGGAACCCGGAGCCTCCGGTGACCAGGACGGTATCGGCCGAAGTACCGCTAGACGTGCCGGTCGACGTGTCGGGCGACGTGCTGTTCATGGCCTGGTTCCTTTGTCTTCTCGTGGGCGTGCCGGCCTGTCGGTCCGGTGGACGCCGGCCGGATGAGGGAGGGGTCGGCCGCGGCTAGCCGGTCAGCGCCGGCAGCAGCAGGGCGTCCATGACCGCGATGAGCTGGTCGGCGTCGGCCTCGGTGCCGGTGAACAGCTTCTCCACGAAGACGCAACCCATCAGGAACATCCCGGAGTGTGCCAGGGCCGGGTTGTCGGGACGGATCGTGCCGCGCTCGACGTGCCGGTCCAGGATGGTGCGCAGCGTGTCGAGGTAGGGGGCGAGCAGGACGTCCCGCAGCGCCCGGGCGAGGGCCGGGTCGGACACGACCGCCTGCCAGATGCCCAGGGTCGGGGCGCCCCGCGGGTGCGGCGCCGGCATCATGCGCGCCAGCGCCACCAGGTCGTCGCGCAGGCCGCCGGTGTCGATGTCCGGCAGGGGCGGGTACTTGCGTGCCGTCATCGCCGTGATCACGAGCCTGGGCTTGTTCTCCCAGCGCCGGTACAGCGTGGCCGTGCTCGCCTGTGTCCGCCTGGCGACCTCGTCCACGGTCGCCTGCTCGTAGCCCACCTCGGCGACCAGGTCGAAGGTGGCGTCGAGGATCTCGCGCTCGCGCTCGTCCGTCAGCCGTTTGCGCCGGTTGGAGGCCGGATCCTGCCTGCTCATCAGTGATTCCCGTCGTCCGAGTCGCCGGTCCGCACCCGTCCGCCCGGACGGCAAGGATCGAAAACGCACTTTCGACAGTACGTTTTCGATAAGCGACTTTCAAGTCCGCCGTGAAGCACGTCGGCACGTCGGCACATCGGCACATCGGCACATCGGCACATCGGTCCCGACGCCGCCCGGGAGGGCCGGACGCCTGAACTCCACCGGAATCGGCACCTCTTCACCCGCGCGCCCGAACCCGGCCCACCACGGCCGTAACCCCGCATTCCGGATAACAAAACAGCATCAACCCTGATTCACGAGTAGGCAATTCACGCCACAAGAGCTCATAAATCCCTTTTGGAAGCACCGATGAGCCCACGTCACGTTCAGTCGTTGAATGAACTTTCAAACTCACCCGCACGATCTGACTACTATCAGGCCACCAACCACTACCTTCTGGCGCGTTTTCATTACAAGTACGACCGAACGGTGACAGCAGTGAGGAGAGTGTCCTGCCCGTGAGCGGACTGAGCAGGATCAAGCGGCGCGGAAAGGGCGACATACGCGCCGGCCATCGGCGGACAGGCCCGCCCGACAACAAGCCATGGGGCAACAGCGAACGACGCCTGCCTCTGCGCACGGTGCTGATGGTGCTGCTGCTGGTGCCGAGCGTGGCGCTCATCTCCCTCTGGGGCGTGGCCACCTACCAGCTCAGCGACGAGTACAGGCAGCAGAGCACCCAGTACGACCTCCTGGCCAAGGTGGGCCCGCTGAACGCTGTCGTGTACGAGGCCCTCATCGAGGAGCGGCGGCTGACCCTGGAGGCGCTGGCTTCCTCCCACGTGTCACGGACCGCACTGAACAAGCAGCGCGACACCACCGACAAGGCACTGACCGGGTTCGCGGGGCTCGCCTCGATCGACACCAGCAACGCCCAGGAGGGTCTCGCTACGGCGATCGCCCGGACGATCCGGGTCACCGGGCAACTCGCCGAAGAGCGGCGCGCAGTGGACGCCGGCACCATCGACCAGGGCAAGGCGTTCACCTACTACTCCGACGCCGTGGACGCCAGCGTCAACGTCTTCGCGTCCTTCTCCCGAGGCCGCGACGGTGAGGTCAACAGCCTGGCGCAGGTGCTGTTCGACCTCACCAGTGCTCACGAGATGCTGAGCCGTGAGGACGCGATCCTGGCCCACGGCTGGAAAGCCGGCGGGATCTCGGTCGAGAACCACAGCACCGTCACCGCCGCCATCGGAACCCAGCGGTATCTGCTGACGTCGCGAGCGGCTCCGAACCTCACCGCCGGGGAACGCCGGCAGTACAAGACGATGACCAGCAGCAAGGCGTGGCGCAGTCTCACGGCCCTGGAGGACAAGGTCCAGGCGACCGCTCCGGTCGGCCAGAGCGACACCATGGATCTGCCGGGCAACCGCGCCAAGGAGTGGCGGTCCGCGACGCAGAGCTCGTTCACGCAGATCAAGGGGCTCATCGGTACGCACACGGTGCTCGCCCTGTCGGTCGCCCGCGCCAATGTGGAAGACCTCCAGCTGTACCTCTACGCCACTTCGGCCCTGGGTCTGCTGGCGGTCGTCCTGGTCGTGCTGGTGACCTGGCGGCTCACCTCCGTCCTCCGTCGGCGCATCCTGGCCGTACGCGACCAGGCCCAGGACATCGGCCGGCGGCTGCCGGACGTGGTCGGCCGCCTGGAACAGGGCGACGACGTGGACGTCGACGCGGAGGTTCCCGAACTGGTCCCTACCGAGGACGAGTTCGGCGAGCTGAGCCGAGCGCTGAACGTGGCCAGCCGCAGCGCCGTGCGGACCGCGGTGCGCCAGGCCGAACAGCACCGGGGCTTCGAACGGCTGCTCCAGCGCATCGCGCGCCGTACCCAGCTGCTGATCGGCCTCCAGCTGAAGAAACTGGACGAACTGGAGCGCCAGCACGAGGACCCGAAGCTGCTGGAAGGGCTGTTCGACCTCGACCATCTCACCGCTCGTCTGCGCCGCTACGAGGAGAACCTGGTCATCCTCGGCGGCGGCCAGCCCCGACGCCGCTGGCGCCGGCCCGTGCCGCTGCTGGACGTGCTGCGCGCCGCGCAGAGCGAGGTGCAGGACTACCGGCGGATCGCGATCGACGTCGACGGCCGGCCCTGGATCTCGGAGCGCGCGGTAGGGCCGCTGATACACATCCTGGCCGAGCTGATGGAGAACGCGACCGCCTTCTCCAAGCCGCCCGCCCCGGTGGAGATCAGGGCCGCCATGGTCAGCCGCGGGATCGCGGTGGAGATCGAGGACCGTGGTCTGGGCATGGAGGCCGCGCAGTACGAAGCGGCCAACGTCCTGCTCCAGGACCCGCCGCAGCTCGACGTGGTGACCCGCGCCGACGACGTGCGTCTCGGGCTGTACGTGGTGGCCCGGCTGTCCGTGGCACTGGGCCTCCAGGTGGAGCTGCGCCCGTCGGTGTTCGGCGGCACCCGGGTCATCATCCTCGTACCACAGGAACTCGTCGCGGATCGGCCGCAGCCGGTGTCGGACGCGCCTGCCGACCGGTCGGCCGCGGGAGCCTTCCCGTCCGGTCCCTCCCGTCGGCCCGTCACATCCCCCTCGGACGGCGCGAACGGGCTGCCCCTGCGCTCCCGGGGCCGGGCGATGGCCGACGTGACCGCCCCGGCAGCGGCGGCGCGGCCGGACGAGGAGGAGCGGTGGGCCGGGCAGGAGACCTGGGCCGCGCAGGGCTCGGAACAGGTGCAGAGCCCGTGGCGGACCCACCCGGCGGAGGAGGCCGCGCAGGACTCGTGGGCCTCGCCGTCCGAGGAGCGGAGCGAACTCCCAGGGCACGACCGTCATCAGGAGCCGGAGCAGGAGCACGACTGGCAGGCCTGGGAGGTACGCGAGAAGCGGTCCGCGCGGGCCCCCTGGAGCGCGCGGGAACAGGGCGACGCGCCGGAGTTCCCGAATGTCCGTCAGGCACCCGCCCCCTGGCCGGTGCACGGCTCCGGGAGCGAGCAGGTCGCTTCGGGGCCGTCGCTCGCCGGCGCCTCGGCCGGTCCGTCGGACGCCGCGGCGTCGTCCGCGACGGCGGGCGGCCACGCCCCGCTTCCGCGCCGGACCCGTCAGGCGAGCCTCGCCGCCGAACTCCGGGCACCGGCACCGGCGGACACGTCCTATCAGGTCCCGTCCGGCACACCGGCCCGCTCCGGCGCGGCCATCGGCGCTTTCCAGCGGCAGTCGCGGAGAAGCCGCGGCCACGACCCGCAGTCGCCCGAACACGGCACCGAACGGTCCTGACCGTTCGCACGCGAAGCCCTTTTCGAACCGTTCACGACGAAAGACCCAAGATGACTCAGCGAACCATCGCCACCGACGCCAATCTGGACTGGCTCCTGAACGGGCTGATCAACCAGGTCGCCGGCGCCCGATGCGCCGTCGTGCTGTCCGACGACGGCCTGGTGATCAGCCGCTCGGAATCCATCGAGCGCACGGACGCCGAACGCCTGGCCGCGGTCGCCACCGGACAGCAGAGCCTGGCCCGCGGTGTGGGGCAGCTCTTCCACGGCGGCCCCGTGCAGCAGGTGATCGTCGAACTGGCCGACCTGTGGCTCTTCGTCACCGCGGCCGGCCGGGGCACCCACCTGGCCGTGATCGCCTCCCAGGAGGTGGACGCCGAGGTGATGGCCGTCGCCATGCACACCCTGGTGCAGCAGGTGGGCCGCAGCCTCGGCACCGACGCCCGTGCCCCCCGGTCCGACCCGCCCACGGCAAGCGGCTCCGGGATACGCGCATGAGGCACTGGGCCGAGGACCTGGGCGGCGACGAGGACGCCGATGAACCACTGGTCCGCCCGTACACCATCACCGGCGGGCGGACCACCGCCGGGCGCGACGACCTGACTCTGATCACCCTGATCTCGATGCAGGCACCGGTCGGCACGGAGGACGGCGCGGGCGGACGTCTGGGGCTCCAGCCGGAGCACAGGACGATCCTGCGGCTGTGCTCGCGGCGCGCCGTCGCGGTCGCCGAGATCGCCGCCGAGCTGGACCTTCCGGTGTCGGTGACCAAGATCCTCATCGGGGATCTGATCGACACCGAACGGGTGCGGGCGCGCCCGCCCCTGACCTTCGCGCGCGACGGAGCGCGCCCCGACATGACGATGCTGGAGGCGGTGAGAAATGGGCTTCGCAGAATCTGAACCGACAGCCACAGCTCAGGCCATGAAGATCTTGATCGCAGGCGGCTTCGGCGTGGGCAAGACGACGCTGGTCGGCTCGGTCAGCGAGGTGGCCCCGTTGCACACCGAGGAGAACCTGACCCGCGCCAGCGTCGGCGTGGACGATCTGGCCGGTGTGGACGCCAAGACCACCACGACCGTGGCCCTGGACTTCGGACGCATCACCATCAGCGAGGAGCTGGTGGTCTACCTGTTCGGCACGCCAGGGCAGGAACGTTTCTGGTTCATGTGGAACGACCTGGTGCACGGTGCGCTGGGCGCGGTGGTGCTCGCGGACACCCGGCGGCTGGACACCAGTTTCGCCTCGATCGACTTCTTCGAGAGCCGGGGCGTCCCGTTCGTCGTGGCGGTCAACTGCTTCCACAACGTCCGTGACCGGTCGGCCGCGGAGATCCGCACCGCCCTGGACCTGGACCTGGACGTCCCGTTGGTCATGTGCGATGCCCGGCAGCGCGGTGAGGGGCGGGAGGTGCTCGTCACCCTGGTCGAGCACATCATGGCCCATCACGCCGTTCCGCGGCCGACCGCCTGACGACGCGGACCGGCGGGGAACGTCCGCTGCCCGGGCGCTGTCGCCCGGCGCCGGGCGGGCCGGGCTCCTGCGCCTCCGCAGGGGCCCGGCCCGCCCGCGAGCGCGAGGCGGGCGCGGGTCTGCGGGGCGGCGGTGTCGTTACTTGTCGACCAGGCTCATGTGCATCTCGTTGTAGCGGTCGCCGTGGACGCCGATGTGGGCCGCGAGTGTGTCCAGGTCGTCCCGTTCGTCGGCGGACAGGGCGATACGGGTGGCGGCCGCGTTCTCCTCCACGCGTGCGGTACGGCGTGTGCCGGGGATCGGCACGATCGACGGGTGCCGGGCCAGCAGCCAGGCGAGGGCCACCTGACCGGGGGTGGCGTTCTTCGCCCGGGCCAGGGCGGCGACATGGCCGATCAGGGCCTGGTTGGCGGCGAGGTTGTCGTGGGCGAACCGCGGGATGGTGGTGCGGATGTCGCCGTCGGCGAACGCGGTCGTGGTGTCGACGGTGCCGGTGAGGAAGCCCTTGCCGAGCGGGCTGAACGGCACGAATCCGATGCCGAGTTCGGTGAGCGTGGGCAGGACCTCGGGTTCGGGGTCACGGGTCCACAGGGAGTACTCGCTCTGTACGGCGGTCACGGGGTGGACGGCGTGCGCACGGCGGATCGTCGCGGCACCTGCCTCGGACAGCCCGAAGTGCCGTACCTTGCCCGCCTGTACGAGCTCCGCGACGGTGCCCGCGACGTCCTCGATCGGCACGTCGGGGTCGACCCGGTGCTGGTAGAAGAGGTCGATCGTGTCCGTGCGCAGGCGGCGCAGCGAGGCGTCGGCGACCCGCTTGATCTGTTCCGGCCGGCTGTCGAGCCCGACCGACCTGCCGTCCTCGATGCGCCAGCCGAACTTGGTGGCGATGACGACCTGGTCGCGCAGCGGGGCGAGTGCTTCGCCCACGAGTTCCTCGTTGGTGTAGGGGCCGTAGACCTCGGCCGTGTCGAAGAACGTGATGCCGCGCTCGGCGGCGCCGCGGAGCACGGCGAGCATGTCCTGCCGGTCGCCGGGGTTGGGGCCGTAGCTCTGGGACATGCCCATGCAGCCCAGGCCGATGGCCGAGACGTCGAGGCCCTGGCCGAGGGTACGGGTGTGCATTGCGGTTACTCCTGCCGTGTCGTCGTGATCGCGTCCGGGGGCCGGGAACTCGCGGAAGCCGCTCTCGGTGCTCACACGCCCCACGCTAGGCCGCCGGGCGCGAACGAGAGAGGCCCTGTCAGTACCTGTCACGGCGGTGCCTTCGCCACGCGCGTGACCTGCGATCTCCTGGGCACCGGCCGTTCCCGCGGCTCCCGGCGTACGCACCGGAGCAGAGACTCCGCCCCACCGGGACGGACACCGGCGAAGCGCCCCTGTGGGCCGGTGATCGTCGCGGGGGTGCCTCTATGTCTTCCGTCAAGGCACCCCTGTCGGGTTTGGTGTGGTTCGGTGTTGCTGGGGTTATGCGGCGAGCTCGATGTCCGTCGG
>NZ_JBVJND010000072.1:0-11451 GCF_055583825.1 Streptomyces sp. NPDC104367
CCGCACCCACCCCATACGACAACGTCGGCCTTCAAGACCACAACCAGGTCTCGAAGGCCGACGTCACGCACGGCTCCGAATTCGCCAACAGCATCCTCTTCAGGAGCGGGGCCCTCGGGCGGTGCGGCGGGACCGGGAGGTCAGAAGCGGCGGGTGATCAGGGCGCGCTTGACTTCCTGGATGGCCTTGGTGACCTCGATACCGCGCGGGCAGGCGTCCGTGCAGTTGAAGGTCGTACGGCAGCGCCAGACGCCGTCACGGTCGTTCAGGATCTCCAGGCGCTGCTCGCCCGCCTCGTCACGGCTGTCGAAGATGAAGCGGTGCGCGTTGACGATGGCGGCCGGGCCGAAGTACTGGCCGTCGTTCCAGAAGACCGGGCAGGACGACGTGCACGCGGCGCACAGGATGCACTTGGTGGTGTCGTCGAAGCGCTCGCGGTCCTCGGCGGTCTGGAGGCGCTCACGCGTCGGCTCGTTCGTGTCCTTCGTGATGAGGAAGGGCATGACGTCCCGGTACGCCTGGAAGAACGGCTCCATGTCGACGACCAGGTCCTTCAGGACCGTCAGGCCCTTGATGGGCTCGACCGTGATCGGCTTCTCGGGGTTGATGTCCTTGATCAGCGTCTTGCACGCGAGGCGGTTCCTGCCGTTGATCCGCATCGCGTCCGAGCCGCAGATGCCGTGCGCGCAGGACCGGCGGAAGGTCAGCGTGCCGTCGACCTCCCACTTGATCTTGTGGAGGCCGTCGAGGACGCGCTCCTTCGGGTCGATCTCCAGCTGGAAGTCTTCCCAGACCGCCTCCGCCGAGACCTCCGGGTTGAAGCGGCGGACCCGGAAGGTGACCGTGATGTAGGGGGAGGCGGCGGCTTCCGCCTCCACCTTGTCCAGAACGGGGGTTGCCATCAGTACTTACGCTCCATCGGCTGGTAGCGGGTCTGGACGACCGGCTTGTAATCGAGACGGATGGACTCGGCGCCGTCGTCGCCCACCTCGCGGTACGCCATGGTGTGGCGCATGAAGTTGACGTCGTCGCGGTTGGGGTAGTCCTCGCGGTAGTGACCGCCGCGGGACTCCTTGCGGGCGAGCGCGGAGACCGCCATGACCTCGGCCAGGTCGAGCAGGTTGCCGAGCTCGATCGCCTCCAGCAGGTCGGTGTTGAACCGCTTGCCCTTGTCCTGGATCGAGACGTTCCGGTAGCGCTCGCGCAGCTCCGCGATCTTCTCGACCGCCGTCTTGATCGTCTGCTCGGTGCGGAACACCATGACGTTGGCGTCCATGGTCTCCTGGAGCTCCTTGCGGAGCGTGGCGACCCGCTCGTTGCCCGTCGCGGAGCGCAGCTGCTCGATCTGGGAGACGACGAACTCGGCCGGGTTCTCCGGGAGCTCGACGTAGTCCGACCGGTGCGAGTACTCGGCGGCCGCGATGCCCGCCCGGCGGCCGAACACGTTGATGTCCAGGAGCGAGTTGGTGCCGAGGCGGTTGGCGCCGTGCACGGAGACGCAGGCGACCTCGCCGGCCGCGTACAGGCCCGGGACGACCGTCGTGTTGTCCGACAGGACCTCACCCTCGACGTTCGTCGGGATGCCGCCCATCGCGTAGTGCGCGGTGGGCTGGATCGGGATCGGGTCCGTGTAGGGCTCGATGCCGAGGTAGGTGCGCGCGAACTCGGTGATGTCCGGGAGCTTGGCGTCCAGCTGCTCCGGCGGCAGGTGCGTGAGGTCGAGGTAGACGTGGTCGCCCTCGGGACCGCAGCCGCGGCCCTCACGGATCTCCGTGTAGATGGAGCGGGACACGACGTCACGGGACGCGAGGTCCTTCATGACCGGCGCGTACTTCTCCATGAAGCGCTCGCCGTCCTTGTTGCGGAGGATGCCGCCCTCACCGCGGGCGCCCTCCGTCAGCAGGATGCCCATGCGCCAGATGCCGGTCGGGTGGAACTGGAAGAACTCCATGTCCTCCAGCGGCAGACCACGGCGGTAGACCGCGGCCTGGCCGTCACCGGTCAGGGTGTGCGCGTTGGAGGTGACCCGGAAGAACTTGCCGCAGCCGCCGGAGGCGTAGATGACGGCCTTCGCCTGGAAGACGTGGATCTCACCGGTCGCCAGTTCGTAGGCGACCACGCCCGCGGACTTCTTGACGCCGTCTTCCTCGGTCATCAGCTGGTCGAGGACGTAGAACTCGTTGAAGAACTCCACGCCCTCCTTCACGCAGTTCTGGTACAGCGTCTGGAGGATCATGTGGCCGGTGCGGTCGGCCGCGTAGCAGGACCGGCGGACCGGGGCCTCGCCGTGGTTGCGGCTGTGACCGCCGAACCGGCGCTGGTCGATCGTGCCGTCGGGCGTCCGGTTGAACGGCAGGCCCATCTTCTCCAGGTCGAGGACGGCGTCGATCGCCTCCTTCGCCAGGATCTCGGCGGCGTCCTGGTCGACCAGGTAGTCACCGCCCTTGACCGTGTCGAAGGTGTGCCACTCCCAGTTGTCGTCCTCCACGTTGGCGAGCGCGGCGGCCATACCGCCCTGCGCGGCGCCCGTGTGGGAGCGGGTGGGGTAGAGCTTGGTCAGCACCGCGGTGCGGCTGCGCTTCGTCGACTCGATGGCCGCGCGCATGCCCGCGCCGCCGGCGCCGACGATGACGGTGTCGTACTTGTGGATCTTCATGATTCTCGCAGCCCCGTGCCTAGCGGATGTTCGGGTCGAAGGTGAAGATCACCAGCGTGCCCAGCAGGATGGTGAACACCGTGGCGGTGTAGAGCAGGCCCTTGAGCCACAGCCGGGTGTTCGCGCGCTCCGCGTAGTCGTTGACGACCGTGCGCAGACCGTTGGCTCCGTGCAGCATGGCCAGCCACAGCATCAGCAGATCCCAGACCTGCCAGAAGGGGCTCGCCCAGCGGCCGGCCACGAACGCGAAGCCGATCTTCGACACGCCGCCGTCGAGCACCAGCTGGATCAGCAGGTGGCCGAGGACGAGGACGACCAGCACGACGCCGGACAGGCGCATGAACAGCCAGGCGGCCATCTCGAAGTTGCCGCGGGTGGAGCGCGGGGTCTTCTTGGTGCGCTTGCGCGGGGCCTCGATGAGGGGGGCCGGGTTGTCGACGTTGAAGAGGGGGGCGCCCTCGACGGGGCCGACGCCGGCTGCGGGGGTTTCAGTGGTCGACATCTGCGTCAGCTCCCGAACAGGACACGAGCGGCGTGGCCGAGTACGGGGTAAAGGGCCCCGGCCATCAGGACGACCCAGACACCGACGACCGTCCAGAGCATCTGCTTCTGGTAGCGCGGGCCCTTCGACCAGAAGTCGACGGCGATGACGCGCAGGCCGTTGAGGGCGTGGAAGAGGATGGCGGCCACGAGGCCGTACTCCAGCAGTGCGACGATCGGCGTCTTGTACGTGGCCACGACCTTGTCGTAGGCCTCGGGGGAGACGCGGACGAGAGCGGTGTCCAGCACGTGAACGAACAGGAAGAAGAAAATGAGGACGCCGGTGACTCGGTGAGCCACCCAGGACCACATTCCTTCCCGGCCGCGGTACAGCGTTCCAGCCGGCACGGAAGTCCCTCCGGGAGCGGGGTATCGGGGCCGCGCCGGCTTGTGCTGTCGGTCGGGCCCGGCCGGGTACGGTCCACCGGCCCCCAGCATCGTAGCGATGCGCCACCGCTGGGCTTACGCCGGGCCTACCGGTGTGATCAAAGTGGCACGCGTATGGGTTAGCCGGGCGGCATCCGGGGCGGCTTGTCCGTTATTTGCCGGGTGCGGGAGCGTTGGGGCTGGTCGCGCAGTTCCCCGCGCCCCTGAGCGACTCCATCAGACGCCCCTGCGCAAGGCGCCGGAGTTGCTCCGCGGACATCACGCGCTCGTCCTCCGGATCGTTCTTCGAACGTGAGTAGACGCCTTCCAGGACGCGGTCCAGGCGTTCGCCCGGCGGCGTGTCGCCCAGGTAGATCACGAAGACGTGGCCGAACTTGGCCTCGTAGGCCGCGTGGGCCGCGGTCAGGGCCGTGTGGGCCGCCGAGTAGGTGTCCTCGGGGAGGTCCGGCAGCGCCTCGCCCGCCAGGGCTTCCGCGAGGTCCGCCGGGGACAGGTCGTACGCGGCCTCGTCCGCCGCCGCCAGCAGGGAGCCGGTGTCCGGGTAGGGGCGGTGGGCGGTGATCCGCCGGGCCCAGCGCGGGCTGCGCAGGCAGTTCAGGAGCAGCGCGCCGGCCTCCTCTGCGGGGGCGGCGTTGAAGGCGTCCAGCGGGGTGGGGAGACGGGGCAGGCGGTGGGCGGGCAGCGTGGGTCCTCGCGTCACATGTGGTGTGGCAGGGGATGCTGTGAGAGATGTGTCGTCGACGTTATCGAGGACGGTCACAGGGTGTCCGTTGGTTGCCTGAATTTCACCCGAACGGGAGAGTTTCGGATTGAGCCGATGACGTCGGCGCGTCGGCGGCGTCGTAGGTTTGCCCTGTGAGCCAGCACAGGCGCCGTCCCTCGGCACGGCAGACGGCGCGGCGGCGGGCGGTGATCGCCGCCGCCTTCGTGGGGACCGCCGCCCTCGGTACCGGCGTCGCGGTGTGGGCCGTCTCCGGCAGCGGCGACGACGCCACGACGGCCGGAGCGGCCGAGAGCCCGGCCCCCACCCCCACGCCGACCCGCAGCTACCCCCTCTCCCGGGCCCCGCGCACCATCCCCGCGGTCCGCTCCTTCACCGCCGCCCACGGGCCCGGCTGGCGGCCGGCGAAGAGCGGGCGGGTCGTGGTCAGCGACGCGGACCTCGCCGACGAGGGGCGGCTGATAGCCGGCGAACTCGGGCTGTCGTACGCCGGACAGAAGGGCGCGGACGACGACGTCAGGGCCGGGGACCTGCGGCTCGACCTCGGCGGGTCCGGGAACGCGGAGTCGTACACCATGACCGTGCGCGGCGGGACGGCGCGGATCAGCGGGCCCGGTGACGCGGGCGTCTTCTACGGCACCCGGACGCTGAAGCAGGAGGTGCACGGCGGCGGCACCGCCCCGGAGGGGGTCGTGAAGGACACGCCGGCCAAGCCGCAGCGCGGCTTCATGCTGGACATCGCCCGCAAGCCGTTCACCGCCGGGTGGATCGAGGACCGGATACGCGAGCTGGGCGACCTCAAGTACAACCAGTTCGGGCTGCACTTCTCCGACGACCAGGGCTTCCGGATCGAGTCCGACACCCACCCCGAGATCGTCTCCCGAGACCATCTGACCAAGGCCCAGGTCAAGAAGATCGTCGCCCTCGCGGCCGCCCGGCACATCCAGGTGGTGCCGGAGATCGACTCGCCGGGGCACCTCGGCGCCGTCCTCGCCGCCCACCCGGACCTCCAGCTGCGCAACGCGCAGGGCGTCGCCACCAGGGGCGCGATCGACATCTCCAAGCTCGCCTCGGCGCGGATCGTCGACGACCTGCTCGACGAGTACGCCGACGTCTTCCCCGGCTCCTACTGGCACCTCGGCGGCGACGAGTACCAGGCCCTGACCGTCTCCGACCCGCAGGCCTCCTACCCGCAGCTCGCGGCCGCCGCCCGGCAGCGGTACGGCTCCGGCGCCACCGTCGCCGACCTCACCACCGGCTGGCTCGGCGACCGCGCCGGCACCGTGCGCGCCCACGACCGGACCGTCCGGGTCTGGAACGACGGCTTCCTGCGCAGCTCCTCCGTACGGCCGGCCGAGGACCTCCAGACCGCCTACTGGACCGGCAAGGAGTACGGCGCCCGGCAGCCCGTGGAGTACCTGAGCGCGGGCCGCGAACTCCTCAACTACAACGACGAGTTCCTCTACTACGTCCTCGGCGAGCCCAACACCTTCGTCTACCCGACCGGGCAGCGGATCTACGAACGGTGGACCCCGCGCGTGCTGCGCGGTACCACGGCCGTGCCCGCGAGCTACGACGCGAGGATCCTCGGCGGCTCCTTCGCGGTCTGGTGCGACCTCGCGAACTCCCAGACCCAGGACCAGGTCGCCGCCGGCATCCGGATGCCGCTGCGCGCCACCGTCCAGAAGCTCTGGGACCCGGGCACCCCGTCGATGTCCTGGACCGGGTTCCGGAAGCTCGCGGACGAACTGGGCTGATCCGGGGGCGTCCGACGGGTGGACGCGCGGCGCCGGCGGGCCGTATGTTCCGCATTCCGCGCACGTGCCGGGGAGGGCCGCGTGCCCGTACGCAGCCCGGGGGAGTCCGCTTGATCTGCGCCCGCTGTCACCACTTCGCCGCCGCGCCCGGTGCCGTGCTGTGCCATCTCTGCCTGGGCGACCCGGCCGGGCCCGGACCGGTCCACGGCGGCGCGCCGGGACACCGGCCGCGCTCACCGGTCGGCCTAGGCCTGGCCGCCGCCGCGCTGCTCGGCGTGGTCGCCGCCGTCGACCTGTTCGCCGTGTGGGCGGCCCTCCTCCAGTACGACGTCATGGGCGACCTCATGGACGGCGGGACCGGCAACGCGGTGTTGCTGCGGGCCGGCCGCGCGGGCACGCTGGTCCGCCTCGCCGCCGACGCCCACTCCGTCTCGCTGGCCGCCTGCGCGCTCGTGTTCCTGTGCTGGTTCCACCGGGTGCGGGCCAACGCCCAGGTGTTCGCCCCGCTCGGGCACCGCAGGCCGCCCGGCTGGGCGCTCTTCGGCTGGTTCGTGCCGTTCATGTGCCTCGTCGTCCCGCGCCAGGTCACCGTCGACATCTGGCACGCCAGCGGCCCGTGGGGCGCGCCCCGTTCGCACGCGCTGGTCAACGCCTGGTGGACGGTGTGGCTGCTCGCGCTGCTGACCGACCGCTGGGCGAAGCTCGACTACGACGACGCCGAGGGCGCCGCCCGGGTCCATGCCGTCACCGGGGAGATGCTCGTCGCGGACGTCCTCGACGTCGTCGCCGCCGTCCTCGCGATCCTCCTCGTGGTCCGGCTGACCCGGATGCAGCACGACAGGACGATGGCGGGCGCCGCCCCGGCCGCCCTCTGACCCGCGCCCCGCATCTCATACCCGTCGGCCCTCTTGGCTGAAAACCCTTTCTCGGGGTTCCCTGACCTGCCGGGGGCCGTGTCGCTGTGACACTCCTGCCGTATCGCACGCAGTAAGGGAAAGTGCGGGCTCCGTGGGGGCGGTGGCCTGGTCTGGACCGGTTGTGGGAGGAGTGGGATGAGCCTGGTGGAGCTGATCGCTCAGGCCGACGAACGCGCACTGGCCGCCGGCGGGCTGGCTTGTTTGGATCGCTGCGTTCCGCTGCTGGGCGGCGACGACCTGGTGCTGCGGCCGTTGTGGACGAGCCTCGCGGACGACTCCGACTGGAGCGCGGCCCTGGAGAAGGCGCGCGGCGAGCTGGCCGCGGGAGACGACGAGGCCGAGCGGCTCGCCCGCCGGATGCTCGACGCCGCACCCGCCGCGCGCGAGGCCGCCGACGTCCGGCTGTGGGCCGACGCCTGTTCCGTCGCCGCGCTGCGGATCCACCGGCTCCTCGATCCCGTCGAGGACGCGGCGGCCACCGTCGACGCCCGCCGAGAGGGCGGCACCGAGGGCATGTCACCGCTGGTCGCCGCCGAACTCCGCCGCCAGGTCGCCGTGCTGGAGCTGCTCTGCGGCCACGGCGCGGCCGGACTGCGGCGCGCGCTGGACATCTCCACCGAGGGCCGCCGGGTGCTGCGCGCGGTGGTCTCACGGCGCGCCAGGGGCCGTGGGTGAACCATTCGTGAGCGCGGTGCGAGGGTCCTGCGCCGGTTGCGCGGACACCCCCGGACCGCAGTGACGAAACCGGCTCCGGCCCCGCTCTTGCCTATGTGACAGCCGACTATGTGACAGCACAGCAGTGGACCGGGCCGCACGCCGTGGGCAGGCCGGCCCGGTGGGCGGCGGACGCCGTGGCCATGGCGCGTGAGGGCGCGCGGATCCGGCTCGACTACTCGGCGCGGAGCCTGTGGCGGGTCGACCGGATGATCGAGGAGATACGCGGGGAGGGCGCGCCGTACGAAGCCGTCCGGCGGGTCCTGCGCGGCCTCGGCGCCTACGCGGGCGAGGTGATTGTCCGTCAGGGCGGCGCCGAGTGGTGGGTGTCCGGCGGTGACCACCGGATCCGCACCCCCGACGGCCGGCTGTGGGACCCGCTCGACGAGGCCCGCCGCTGCTACGGCGGCCACGGCTCGCTGCGGCTGCTGTGCCGGGACGCGACGGCCTCGACGGCCTGACACCGCACCGCCGCGGGGGAGTTGGCAAAAAAGCGGTAATAAGAGACGCAGGCGTTCCCAATTGGGCGGGGTGGGAGCACCATGAGCCCATGGCCGACAACCGACGCTGGTGGGCCCTGGTCGTCATCGCCCTCGCCCAGCTGATGGTCGTGCTCGACATGACCATCGTCAACATCGCCCTCCCCTCCGCCCAGGCCGCCCTGCACATGTCGGACGGCAACCGGCAGTGGGTCATCACCGCCTACACGCTCGCCTTCGGCGGGCTGCTGCTGCTCGGCGGCCGGGTCGCCGACCTGGCCGGGCGCCGGAACACGTTCGTGATCGGGCTGCTCGGGTTCGCCGCCGCCTCCGCCCTCGGCGGGGCCGCGGCCGACTCCGGGATGCTGTTCGGCGCGCGGGCCCTCCAGGGCGTGTTCGCCGCGCTGCTCGCGCCGTCCGCGCTGTCGCTGCTCACGACGACGTTCACCGACCCGAAGGACCGGGGCCGGGCCTTCGGCATCTTCGGCGCGATCATCGGCGCGGGCGCCGCGGTGGGGCTGCTCGCGGGCGGCTTCCTCACCCAGTACCTGGACTGGCGCTGGTGCCTGTACGTCAACGTGCCCATCGCCCTGGCCGCCTTCTTCGGCGCGCTCGCCCTGCTCCCGACCGGCGAACGCCACCCCGACGCCCGGCTGGACGTACCGGGCGCGCTGCTGGGCTCGGCCGGGATGCTCGCCCTGGTGTACGGCTTCTCCGAGGCGGAGTCACGGAGCTGGAGCGACGGCCTGGTGCTGGCGCTGCTCGCCGGCGGGGTCGTCCTGCTCGGGCTGTTCGGGCTCTGGCAGACCCGGGCCAGGGTGCCGCTGCTGCCGATGACGGTGGTGAAGGACCGTCAGCGCGTCGGCGCCTTCCTCACCGTGCTGCTGGTGACCATCGGCATGTTCGGCGTCTTCCTCTTCCTCACCTACTACATGCAGGGCGTCCTCGGGTACTCGCCGGTCAGGACGGGCGTCGCCTACCTGCCCATCACCGTCGGCATGGTCACCGGCTCCACCCAGGTCGCGGCCCGGCTGCTGCACCGGGTGCCGCCGCGGGTGCTGATGGTGCCGGGGCTGCTGCTCGCGGCCGGCGCGCTGGCGATCATCGCGCAGGTGGGCACCGAGTCCGCGTACGCCTCGCACATCCTGCCCGCGATGCTGATGCTCGGCCTCGGCATGGGCACGGCCATGATGACGTCGGTGTCGCTGGCCACCGGCAGCGTCCCGCCGCGCGACTCGGGCGCGGCCTCGGCGACCTTCAACACCGCTCAGCAGGTGGGCGGTTCGATCGGCACGGCGCTGCTCAACACCATCGCCGCGAGCGCGACCTCGCACTACCTCGCGGGGCACGCGGGGCCGGGCGTGAACCGGGAGTCGCTCCAGGCGACGGCGCTGGTGCACGGCTTCAACGTCGCCACCTGGTGGGCGATGGGCGCGCTGCTGCTGGGTGCGCTGATCGCCGCGACGGTGGTCGACGCGGACCGGGCGCCCACCCCGCAGACCACGCCCGAGCGGACCCCCGAACCGGTCGACTCGGCCGGCTGAGCCACCTGCCGTACACCAGGCCGTCCGTCGTGACTGCCGGGCGGCCGGCGGTGCCCACCGCGACGATCCCCACGGTGCGCCTCGCCCCGAACTCCCGCTGTGGCGTTTCCGTCGTTTGCGATCCCGGGCCCGGCGCCGCTCCCTGCGCGGAGCGGCCGACAGCCATGACTCGGGCGGAGGCGTCACCGCACCCAGTGCCTCGTACCGGACGGCATCGCGGCTCGGATCGGTAGGACCGAAGCAACGGCCGGGGCCGCCACCCCTGGCCGGAGTACGCTCCTGTATGCCCTCTGACCAGGCATTTTGTGGCCCTAGTGCAGGTTCACGTTTACCGCCTGGATCGGTCCTCATCCAGGTGTTTCTGGCTGTTCCTGACCGCTGTTGGTCA
Organism: Streptomyces sp. NPDC104367; assembly: GCF_055583825.1. Classification (NCBI taxonomy): domain Bacteria; kingdom Bacillati; phylum Actinomycetota; class Actinomycetes; order Kitasatosporales; family Streptomycetaceae; genus Streptomyces; species Streptomyces sp. NPDC104367. The sequence goes on from NZ_JBVJND010000072.1 coordinate 10,104, forward strand.
CGCGTTGGTCATGCGCCCAGTCGTCGGCTTGGCTCTTGAGGGCCGTCGCGCCGAGCGAATGCCTCCCCACGCGAGGGGCTCCCATGAAGGCCGATCAGTCCGTCACGTGGAGGGCGGACGTGTGAGCGACTTCCGGTCCGGCGAGTAGACGGTGACATGGTGCGACTTAACTGATCTCGCAAACGTCAAGGTCAAGCGGGGTCTGTCCCTTCGAGGGCGGACCCCTTTGGCGTTCCCGTGCTGACTTGATGTTGGCCCGTGCGCTCTAGCCTCGCACGGAGGCGGGTGCGGCCAGCGAGACCCGTGCGCGACAGCGTAGCCAGAAGCGAAACGTTCTGGGTGCGGAATGGGAAGCGTCTGCACTGGCGATGGGCGCATGGGGGATTGGGATTCCAGGTCGCCTGCGGATGCGAACGCCCCCATGGTCGGGCCGTGCGCCAGCGTCTCACATTTCCTTCACTCCTCCGAAGTCCATTTCGGAAATAAACCTGAACCCTATCGGCGTTGGTGATCACCGAGTCGAGGAGGGGAAGGTGTCGGACCTGAAGCTGTTCCACACGACTAGTAGCGACGTGACCGAGGTCATGCCGCGCCTTGCTGAGGTCGAGGCGGACGTGCAGGACCTCATTGAGGCACACATGGAGACGATGCTGGGGGTGCGGTTCCTGGCGAGCGAATACGTCATTGGCTGTGTCGACGGCGGGCGGATCGACTCGCTGGGAGTCGACGAGAATTTCGCACCTGTGGTAGTCGAATACAAGCGTGGCACAGATGCCGGTGTGATAAACCAGGGTCTCTACTACATGGCGTGGCTCATGGCCCACAAGGACGCCTTCCGGAATCTGGTTTGGGACCGATTCGGGGCGTCGGCCGCGTCCCAGATCCTGTGGAGCGCACCTCGGCTGATCTGTGTCGCCGGCGACTTCACCCGCTACGACGCGCATGCCGTGCGCGAGCACCGGCGCTCGATTGACCTGGTCCGCTATCGGTACTTCGGCAACGACCTCGTCGGCCTTGAGACCGTGGCTTCCGCCACTGGGCATTCGGCTGCGGCAAGGCGGGTTCGCCGACGCGCGGCGGGGGTGAAGCCTGCCCGCACGCAGGACCGAACCCTGGCGGAGCTTTCCGAAGCGGTCGACGAGATGCTGCTCGGCCTTGGGGACGGCGTTACCCGGGTCCAGCGCAAGCAGTATGTGGCGTACCAGCGGCTGCGGAACTTCGCCTGCGTTTGCCCGCCGCAGCAGACCAAGCTCTGAACCGCCCCGGGTCGGGTGGAGGCTCGATTCCATGTAAGGATTGAGTCATGGCACGACCCTCCCGTTACCCGCTTGAGCTGCGCCGTCGTGCG
>NZ_JBVJND010000073.1:0-11073 GCF_055583825.1 Streptomyces sp. NPDC104367
GAGCCCCGATCACCTACGAGATCACCGTCCACCCAACACCAACTACCCTGGCCCGAGCCGCATAGACGTGTTCAAACTCCGGGGTCAAGGCCCGTTGGCTTGCGTGTACTTACCGAGGTGATGGTGGATGTGGCCGGGCTGCCCCAGGTGGAGGCCTGGCCGTTGGCGTCGCCGATCTCCTCGACCAGGGCGAGGGCTCGCCGGCTGTAGGCGAGGGCCGCCTGCGGGCGGTCGTCGAGCCTGACGTGGTAGCGGCCGATGTCGTCGAGGGCGATGTTCGTGAACGGCGCCGGGCGAGCGGGTCGGCGACTCCGTGACGTCGGTGATCCGTCCGGGCGGATGTGGGTGCAGGCCACCGCCCGCGCCGTTGACGGCTTCTGCCGGGCCCTGGTGTCCGCCGCCGTTCCCTGCGTCGTGCTGCGGCGGGACCTGCCGCTTCGCGTACGTCGTGTGGAGGTCCCCCGGCCTGCGGCCTGAATCCGCCGTTGCCATCCGTGCGCAACCGTCACGCGGTCTTCACGATCAACCGGATTCCTGCACGTCAGTGCCTCGGTTGCCGGTGTGGGTGTGGGGTGTGAGGGGCTGCGCGTGAGCATGGATGGCTGAAAATCGATCACTCGTGGGGGTGATCGATCCCGTGGGTGATGTGCTCTGAGTGTGATGTGACGTCACATCAGGGGGTTTTTCCTGCTGTTTCCTTGTGTGGCGATGTCCGCCCGGAGGCGCAGCCCGTACCACAACGAAACATACGAGCAATGGGATTACGACGAAAATCGGATTAGCGACGAGCTGTGCCGTTGACAGCGGTTTCCTGTGCGGCGGCGTGATTAGCATGAGCCGTGGCTGGCCGGAAGATCGCCTTCCTGCCGGTCGGCCCCCTTCGCGGCCTGCGGCTCTTCGAGCCGCCCTCCTGATTCCCCTGTTCGCACAGACCGAGGGACCGCTCCATGCCAGTGTCTGCTTCACCCCGTCAGCGTCAACCGGTGGGGGTGCTGCGCACCTCGTTCGCCGTGCCGTCGGCTGCGCTGGTGACGAGCGCCGCCGCCGGCGGCGTTGCGGTCGCCTTGGCAGCGTCCGACACCTTCAGGTGGACGCTGGCCGTGGTGGTGACCGCCTGGGTGTGCGTGGCCGTCACCGTCCTCGCCGGCCACCGGCTCGTCCGAAAGGCCCGTAGAACGGTCGCCGAGCAGGAGGCGGAGAAGGGCCGTCTCGTGGCGGAGGCCAACCGGCGTACGGCCGAGATATCCCACCTGGCCGGTGTGACGCTGCCCGCCGTGACCGAACGGCTGCGGGAGGGCGTGAGCGCGGCCGACGTGCTGGGCGGCATCCCGCCGCTGTCCGACCCGCAGCTGCAGCGGCTCACCCACACCTTCGTCGCCGTCGTCGAGGAGAACGTGCGCAGGACAGCCGCCCTGGACGTCGACTGTCGCGAGGTCCGGCACGAGTTGGACCAGACGCTGGACGAACTGCAGCGGCTGGAGCGGGAGACGCTGCCCATCGTGGTTGCCCGGCTTCGCGACGGCCGGTCCGTCGGGACCGTGCTCGCCGAGGTCGAGCTGCCCCGGCTGCCCGCGGTGCGTATCCCGGCAGAATCGTTCGTTCGTGAACTCGCCCACAGCGAACGGCGCGCCGCTGCGGCACAGGCCGCCTCCGCCAAGGCGCTCAGCCGTGTCCAGGCCAAGGCCGTGAGCATGCTCGCCGATCTGCGGGACATGCAGGAGCGGCACGGTGCCGAGGTCTTCGGGGACCTGCTGAAGCTGGACCACGGCACGTCCCAGCTCGGTCTGATGGCCGACCGGTTGGCGCTGCTCATGGGCGGCAGGTCCAGCCGCGCCTGGAACAAGCCGATCGTGATGGAGAGCATCCTGCGCGGTGCCGTCGGCCGCATCGCTGCCTACCAGCGCGTCCGCCTGCACTGTTCCACCCGCGTCGCGGTCTCCGGCTTCGCCGCCGAGGGCGTGATGCACCTGCTCGCCGAACTGATGGACAACGCCGCGAATTTCTCCCCGCCGATCGACGAGGTGCATGTCTACGTCGAGGACCGCAGCGCCGGCATCGTCGTCACCATCGAGGACAGCGGCCTGAAGATGCCCGACGCGGCGATGAGCCGTGCCGAGGAGGCCGTGGCCGGCCATGTCACCGACCTTGCCTCGCTGCAGGGCACCAGGCTCGGACTGGCGGTGGTGGGACGGCTCGCCGTGAAGTACGGCATCAGCGTCAACTACCGTCCCTCCTCACGCGGCGGCACCGGCGTCGTCGTCCTGCTGCCCCTGGACCTGCTCGCCCAGCAGCGCGACCTGGCTTCGCACGACTCGTCCGGCCCGCAGCCCGCAGCGGTGGCCGCTGCCACGGCGGCTCCCTCCGGGCTCGCTCCCGCCTCTGCCGCGCCAACCCCCGTCCCGCTGCGCGACGCCACCATCCGCCCCGCCACCGCCGCGCCCGCCCCGGTCCCGCTGCGCGACGCCACCATCCGCCCCGCCGTCGCGGGACCGCCGGCGGGACCGGACCCGTTCGCGGTCACCGAGAGCTCCGTCGCACGGCCCGGGACTCCCGACCCGGGACGGCACCGGCGGCCCGACGGCACCACACCGAACGGTCTTCCGGTCCGGGCCCCCGGCCGCACCATGGCCGAAGCGGACCGGGAACGCGAACAGCGCATGCGGGCGTCCGGGCAGGCCGGTGACGTACCGGCGGCACCGCACCCAGCACGCGACGCGGGCTCGCGGTTCGGCGCTTTCCACCGTGCGCGGCAGGCCGGGAACGGCACGGGCACCGGAGACGGCACCGATACCGCCCTGCCGGGTGCTCGGTCCGAGGCAGAGCCGCCGACGGCTCCGTAGCCCCAGCCGTACGGCGTCAGGGGCGACGACGCCCCGTCCCCCTCAAGTTCGTGAGATAGGAGAAACGGGCCGGTGACCGGTCAGCCGGACACCACCGTCCCATCACTCATCATGCAGACCACCGACAACAGCCTCAGCTGGCTCCTGCACAGTCTCCTGGCGCAGACCCCCGGCGCGCGGCACGCCCTCGTCCTGTCCCGTGACGGTCTGAAGCTCTGCTGGAGCGAGCACCTGACGCTCGACCGGGCCGACCAGTTGGCAGCGATCTGTTCCGGTATCCAGGCCCTTGCCCAAGGGGCTTCCATGGAGTTCGGCGACGGTACCGGCGGCGTGCGGCAGTCGATGACCGAGTTCCACGGCGGCATGCTGTTCATCGTGGAGGCCGGCCAGGGGGCGCATCTCGCCATCGTGGCCGGGGAAGACGCCGATCCCGGCGTGGTCGGTCACCAGATGACAGAGCTGGTCGAGCAGATCGGCGAGCACCTGCGGGCCGAGCCGCGGAGCCAGTCCGCAGGCAGCGGCGCGTCGTGACGCGTAAGCCCGTCGACACGGGCGATCCCGACCGGCTCTACACCGTCACCGGTGGACGCAGCCGTGCCGATGACTCCTTCGACCTGGTCACGCTCATCGTCAGCGAGAGCGGGTCGGTGCCGGGTATGCAGTCGGAACACGTCCGGATCCTGGAAATGTGCCGGCATCCCACCGCCGTCGTCGAGATCGCCGCGGAGCTCGCGCTGCCGGTCACGGTGGTACGGATCCTGCTCGGCGATCTGCTGGACACGGGCCGTATCACCGCCCGCCATCCGCGCGCGGCGCCGTCCGTCGCCTCCATGCCCGATTCCGCTCTACTCCAAGAGGTTCTCCATGGGCTCCGTAACCTCTGAGCTGCCCTCCCACCGCACACCGCTGAACGACACCGCGGAGACCGGTCTGAAGATCGTCGTCGTCGGGGGGTTCGGCGTCGGCAAGACGACTCTGGTCCGCTCGGTGAGCGAGATCCGGCCGCTCAACACCGAGGAGGTGATGACCCAGGCGGGTGTGGGCGTCGACGAGAACGGCGCGGTGGCGACGAAGACCACCACGACGGTCGCGTTCGACTTCGGGCGGATCAGCCTCAACGACAGCATGGTGCTGTACCTGTTCGGAGCGCCCGGTCAGGAGCGCTTCTGGTTCCTCTGGGACAGGTTGTTCTCCGGCACTCTGGGCGCCGTGGTCCTCGTGGACACACGCCGGATGGACGACTCCTGGTACGCGATCGACAGGCTGGAACACCACCGGACCCCCTTCGTGGTGGCCGTCAACCGGTTCGACGACGGTGTCCGGCACTCCCTGGACGAGATCCGACAGGCGCTCGCCCTGCCCGCGCACGTGCCGATGGTCGACTGCGACGCACGGTCCCGGCAGTCCGGCAAGGACGTGCTGATCACCCTCGTCGATCACCTCCACGCCATGGCACTCGCCCAGGAGGCGACACTGTGACCGACTTCGGCTACCCGTCCGCGCACCCGGCGCCCCCGGGCTGCCCCGCCCACGCCGATGCGGTCCGCCTGGGCGGGCTCGAGTACCAGCAGACGCCGTCACAGCTCTACCGGGCGCTGCGCAGGGAGTACGGCCCGGTCGCCCCGGTCCTGCTCGACGGCGACATCCCCGCCTGGCTGGTCCTCGGCTACTCCGAGGTCAAGTACGTGACCAGCCACGACGAGCTGTTCGCCCGCGACTCGCGGCGCTGGAACCAGTGGCCGAACATCCCGCCGGACTGGCCGCTGATGCCCTTCGTCGGGTACCAGCCGTCGGTGCTGTTCACCGAGGGCGAGGACCACCGGCGGCGGTCCGGAGTGATCACCCAGGCGCTGGAGGGCGTCGACCAGTTCGAGCTCTCCTCGGACTGCCAGCTGATCGCCGACGACCTCATCGCACGGTTCGCCGGCAGCGGCCAGGCGGAGCTGATGGGGGAGTTCGCGCACGCCCTGCCCATGCGCGCCGTCGTGCAGATGTGCGGGATGCCGACCTCGGGCGAGGACACCCGCCGGCTCGTCGATGACCTGAGGATCTCCCTGGACGCCGGGGAGGGCGACGATCCCGTGGCGGCGTACGGGCGTGTGGGCGAGCGGCTGCGCCAACTGGTGAAGGACAAGCGGGCCGCCCCCGGCGCGGACGTCACCTCGCGCATGCTGACCGACCGGGCCGGCCTGACGGACGAGGAGATCGTCCAGGACCTGATCTCCGTGATCGCGGCGGCGACGCAGCCCACGGCGAACTGGATCTGCAACACGCTGCGTCTGCTGCTCACGGACGAGCGGTTCGCGGTGAACGTGTCGGGCGGCCGGCTCAGCGTCGGCGAGGCGCTCAACGAGGTGCTGTGGCTGGACACCCCGACGCAGAACTTCATCGGGCGATGGGCCGCGCGGGACGTCCAGCTCGGCGGCCGGCAGATCAGGGCCGGCGACTGCCTGGTGCTGGGGCTGGCCGCGGCCAACACCGACCCGCAGATCTGGCCCGAAGGACATGTGGGCGCGGAGAACGCCGCTCACCTGTCGTTCAGCAACGGCGAGCACCGCTGCCCCTATCCGGCGCCCCTGCTGGCCGACGTGATGGCGCGGACGGCGGTCGAGACGCTGCTGGAGCGGCTGCCCGACCTGGTGCTGGCGGCGGAGCCGGAGGACCTGCTCTGGCGTCCGTCGATCTGGATGCGGGGCCTCTCGGCGCTTCCGGTGCGGTTCACGCCGGTGATGCAGTAGCGCGGGCCCGGGCCGGCGCAGGAGCCCGGGCCCCTGCGACGGGTCGGCAGGTGGTGGATCGGCGAACCGGGCGGTCCGTGCGCTCAGCTGTTCACGGGGGTGAACCGTACCGGCAGCCTCTGTGGACCGCGGGTGAAGACCCCCTGTTCGGTGGGTTCGAATCCGTCGGCGAGACGTACGTCGGGCATGGCGTCGAGGAGCTGCCCGACGCCGGTCTCCACCTCCGCCCTGGCCAGCAGCGCGCCGACGCAGAAGTGTCGGCCGAGCGCGAAGGCGAGATGGTCGGCGGCGGCGGTGAAGGCGGTCGTGGTGGTGAGGTCGTCGCGGAAGATGTCGAAGCGGTCGGCGTCGCGGTACCGGCTCTCGTCGCGGTTGGCGGCACCTATCAGGCAGGTGACGGTGGCCCCCGCGGGTACGGTGCCGCCGCTCAGCTCCACCTCCGTCGCCGACTGCCGCATGATCATGTGGACGGGCGGGGTGAAGCGCAGGGTCTCGGCGAAGGCACGCGGGATCAGCGACCGGTCCGCGCGGACGGCCGCGAGCTGGTCGGGGTTGAGCAGCAGGTTCGCGAAGATGCCGGCGATGGCCTTGTCGGTGGTCTCCCCGCCGGCCGCGAGCAGCAGGCTGCAGAACGCCTTGATGTCCTCGTCGCTCATCCGCACTCCGTCGACCTCGGCGGCGCACAGCGCGGACAGCAGGTCGTCGCCCGGGCTCTCGCGGCGTTCACGGATGATCGGGAGCATGTACTCGGCGAACTCCACCCGGGTCCGCTCACCGGCTGCCGTCACCTCGGGGTCGCCCGACAGATTCCCGAGGAAGGCGATGACGGCCGTGTACCAGCGGTGGAAGCGGGCGTGGTCGGCCTTGTCCAGCCCCAGCATGTCCGCGATGACGTTGACGGGGAAGCGGGTGGCGTAGTCGGCGACCAGGTCGGCGGACCCGGTGTGCCGGAAGGCGTCGATCAGTTCCCGTGAGTTGCGGTCGATGACGGGCAGGAACTTCTGCTCCAGGTCACTGCCGCGGAAGGCGGGGGCGACCAGGGCCCGGCGTACGGCGTGCTCCCGGCCGCTGAGCTGGAGGATCGTCCTGCCGTGCACCGGTTCGAGCTGCCAGCCGTAGTTGTCGGTCGTGAACTCACCGGCCTTGTCCTTGAAGACCCGTGCGACGTCCTCGTAGCGCGAGACGACGTAGCTCCGGGTGGCCTCGTGCCAGACGAGGGGCGCGGTGTCCCGCATGGCCCGGTAGACGGGATACGGGTCGGCGGCGAACTCGGCCGAGAGGATGTCGGGCACCTGCTGCGCGGCGGACATGGGGCTCCCTGGGATCACGATGTCACGGACCGCACAAGGCTAATGATCAAGCATCAGGTGCGACAGGGCGCCCGGAGGGCCGGCCGTCACTGAAGCGGGCGTTGGCTGAAAGAAGTCCATTCGGTGACCCGGCGGACGGTCAGGCGGGGCAGCGGAGAGTCCGTCGGGATCGTGCCGGTGCGGTGGGGCCGCCCTGTACGCGGAGGCGTGGGCGGCGGTCGGCCGAGGGCGTCCGACGGGCGGTCGGGGCCGATGAACTGGGCCGCCCCTGCGTGCAGCCGGATGGACCGCAATTGGCATACTGTCGGCTAGTTACTTGATCGCTGTGGTCCCCGTTCTGCGGTTGGCCGGATGCCGCGGTCTCGCAGAGCACGGGGGAGTGGAGGATTGTCGTGGGGCTGATGGACCGCATCCGCGGTGAGTTCATCGACATCATCGAGTGGACCGACGACGGCCGGGACACCATCGTGTGGCGCTTTCCGCGCTACGGCAACGAGATCAAGATGGGCGCCCGGCTCGTGGTGCGCGAGTCGCAGGTGGCCGTCTTCGTCAACGAGGGCCGCCTGGCCGACGTCTACCAGCCCGGCACTTACACGCTCTCGACGCAGAACATGCCGGTCCTCTCCACGCTGAAGGGCTGGAAACACGGCTTCGAGTCGCCCTTCAAGGCCGAGGTCTACTTCGTCACCACCCGGCAGTTCACCGACTTCAAGTGGGGTACCCAGAACCCGGTGATCCTGCGGGACGCCGACTTCGGCATGGTCCGCCTCCGTGCCTTCGGCACCTTCACCGCCAAGGTCGTGGACGCCGCCGCGCTGCTGCGTGAACTGGTCGGCACGGACCCGCAGTTCCGGACCGAGGAAGTCGGCGAGCACCTGCGGCAGCTCATCGTCTCCAAACTGGGATCGGCCCTGGGCTCCTCCGGCGTGCCGCTGCTGGACCTCGCCGCCCGACAGGACGGCATCGGGGAGCAACTGGCCAGGACCCTGACCGTGGAACTGTCCTCGACGGGCATCGCCATCCCGCGTTTCTACATCGAGAACATCAGCGTTCCGCCCGAGATCGAGGCGGCGATCGACACGCGGTCCCGGATGGCGATCACCGGCAACCTCGACGACTACGCCAAGCTCCAGGCGGCCGACGCGATCCCGATCGCCGCAGCCAACCCCGGCACCGGCGGTGAAGCGCTCGGCCTCGGCGTGGGCATGGCGCTGGGCCAGCGGATCGTGCAGAGCACGTCCGGCGGAGCGGTTTCCCCGGTCCCGGCGGCGCAGCCCGCTCCCGCCCCTGCCGACGTCCCGCCGCCGCTGCCCACCGCGCCTCGCTGGTTCATCGCGGTCGGCGGGCAGCAGCAGGGTCCCTACGACGAGAGCGCGCTGGCCGGACAGGCAGCGGCCGGCAACCTGACCCGCACCACGCTGGTCTGGCGCAGCGGGCAGGCCGCCTGGCAGCCCGCAGACCAAGTCCAGGAACTGGCGCCGCTGCTCGCCGACGTCCCGCCGCCGCTGCCCCCGCAGAGCTGAGATCCGCCCCGGAACCTCCCGGCAACAGGGCTCAAGGAGAAGTGAGTTGACGGACCAGAATGTCGCGCCGGCGCCTGACCGGGCGTTCCAGTGCGAGGCGTGCGGTGGTGTCAGCGAGTACGCGCCCGGGACGTACGCGCTGCGCTGCCCCTACTGCAGGCACGAGCAGGACATCACGCCAGTACCACGGCAGGTGACCGAGCACCCGATCGAGGAACTGGCCGCACTGCCCCGCCGGGCAGCCGTGCCGGGCCGGGTGAAGGTGTACACCTGTCCCGGCTGCCACGCGGTCACCGAGAGCGACACGCTCAGCGACAAGTGCCAGTTCTGCGCCACCCCGCTGGTCGCGGACGCCTCCGGCACCGAGCGCGTGGTGCCCGAGGCGGTGCTGCCCTTCGGGGTGGGCCGGGAGCAGGCCCGTGACGCGCTGTCGAAGTGGACCAGGTCCCGCTGGTTCGCGCCCGAGGAGCTTAAGAAGGTCACCGAGGCGGAGACCTTCCGGGGCAGCTACCTGCCGCACTGGACGTACGACGCGCAGACCACCACCCGGTACACCGGTGAGCGGGGCGAGCACTACTGGGTCGAGGAAGAGGACTCCGAGGGCAACAAGCGACGGGTGCGGCACACCCGCTGGCATCACACCTCCGGGACGGTCGACCGCTTCTTCGACGACGTGCTGGTGCCCGGCAGCGGCCAGGTGGCGGTGGAGGAACTGGACAAGCTGGCCCCCTGGCCACTGGAGGAGACCGTTCCCTACCAGGAGGAGTATCTGGCGGGCTTTCGCACCGTCCGGTACGACGTCGAGCCGGAGACCGGCCTGGAGTCGGCGAAGGCACGGATGGCGCCGGTGATCCGCGCCGACTGCAAGCGGGACATCGGCGGTGACGAGCAGCGTGTGCACTCGACATCCACCCGCTACAGCGGCGTCACGTACAAGCTCGTGCTGCTGCCCGTCTGGTTCCTGACCTACCTCCACGCCGGCAAGGCGTGGCCGGTGATGGTCAACGCCCGCACCGGCGAGGTCATCGGCAAGCGGCCCTACAGCGCACTGAAGATCACCCTGGCGTCGGTCGGCGCCGCGCTGCTGATCGCCTTGGCGGTCCTCCTCGTGATGGCGTCGCGCAACTGAGGACGCAGTCGGCGGGCGTGCCTGCGTACACCGGCGGTCTCCGTGACCCGCTGCGGCCTGCGGCGCAGTCAGCACTGGTTCTGCCAAAGCAGCCCGCAGACGCCCGCACTCTTGAATCGAGAGAGCCCCGGCACGTGCCGCTTCGCCACCCGCCGGGGTCTCCTGCTGCCGCTGATCACCCTCGCCTTGAGGGTGGCTGCGCGGCCTTCACCTCTTGGATGGGAAGGTGCTGTTCGTGCAGTTCAGCGCACTCTTCCGCGGGGCTTGAGCGGAGTTGACGGCAGTTCCGGTGCCGACAGCGGGCCGCCGTCGTACCCCTTCACCTCACCAAAACGGCCACCCTTGGCCCAGTCCTCCCGCGCCTGCACGATCTCCTCTTGGGAGCGGGCGATGAAGTTCCACCACATATCGAACCCCATCGCTGTTCCTGCTGGTCAGAGGGGATCGAGACCCCTGCTGGTCAGCAAAAGGTCAGCATCGGTCGTGGGGAGTCGTTCGACGTGGCGCAGAGGTCGTTGCCCAGGGGCATGGGTTCGTTCTTCAAGGAGTGCGGTCACCCGCAGTTGCGGTGGGCGAAGTGCCCTCATCCATACAAGATCCGGTACCAGTCGGCGGCGGGGAGTCAGGCAGAGGAGTCCGGGTTCGCGAACCAGGACGACGCCATCGAGCGACTGACAGAGGTCTACAAAGAGAAGAAGGCTGCGAGGCGATCGGACACGAAGGCAGAGCGCATCCGCAAGTACGGGTCGATGCGCTTCGCGGACTACACCGAGGAGTGGAAGGCCAGGCAACGGCACCTGGCTGCTCAGTCGGTGCGGCACCTCGACTCCCTCCTGGAGCACCACATCTACCCGGCCCTCGGCAGTCGACGGATGAACTCCTTTGACCACAAGGTGGTCGACGGTTTCATCCGCACCATGGAACGCAACGGCGCTGGCCTGGCCACCCAGTCCAATGCCTTCGGCAAGGTCCGGGCGGTCCTTCTCGACGCCCATCGCCTTGGCATCTTCGCCGACAACCCCGTGGCCGGGATCAAAGCACCGCAGTACGACCCGGCGCGGACCGTCATACCGTCTGTCGAACAGCTGCGTGCCATACGCACCTCGGGCGACGACGCGTTCATGGTGATCGTCGACATGATGAGCGGCTGTGGCCTCCGGATCGGCGAAGCGGCGGCGGTCAATCTCAACAACATCGTGGCCAACGACGTTTACCGTGTCAGCGAGCAGGTCGTGATGGCCCTCGGTGAGTACGGGCCGCTCAAGCACCGGAAGGTGGGCGAGTACCGCGATGTTCCGCTGCCGGCGAGGGGCAGGGAGACCATCGAGTGGTATGCCGAGAAGTACGGAACCATCGATGGCTACCTGCTCCGTCAACCGACAGATCCGACTAGCTTGATCTTTAACCTGTGCGGCGGGGTTTGGGGGTGGTTGACCTCGGGCCCTGACCCTGGAGTTTGGACACCGGAGAGACTTGGATCTTGATGGTCCAGGAGAACGGAGTCCCTGTGGGGATGAAGCATTACCCCGCCGA
>NZ_JBVJND010000074.1:0-10976 GCF_055583825.1 Streptomyces sp. NPDC104367
TCAGACCGCGCCGGACCACCTCGTGGTCGTCCAGCAGGAACACCCGGATCGGGTCCTGTTCCGTGAAGGTGCGCGGCTGCGTCATGACGACCCCTCGTCCTAGGTGGCTGCCAGGAGGATCGTCGCCCGGAGGGGACGGCCCGCGCTAGGGCCGTCCGGCCCCACCCGCGTGCTCCGCGTCCGCCGTCGCGGCCGCCCGCCGGTCCGTGGACAGGTCGAAGTCGACGTCCACGACACCCTCGACGGCCCTGACCAGCCGCGCCGCCACCGGGACCAGGGAGGTGTCGCGCATCCGGCCGACGAGTGTCACGACGCCGTCGTGGACGTCCACGTGCAGGACCGAGTCGGGGGCGGGGAAGAGGTACGACACGACCTCGCGGCTTACTTCTTCCGCGATCGACTCGTCGTCACGCAGGAATACCTTGAGCAGGTCGGCGCGGCTGACCACCCCCCGCAGGACACCGGCCTCGTCGACCACGGGCAGGCGCTTCACCCTGGACCGCGCCATGACCCGCGCGGCCCGGGCGAGCGTGGCGTCCGCCCGCACCGTCACAGCGGGGGAGGTCATCAGCTCACCCGCCGTCATCGCGCCGGCCTTGGCCAGGTCGTCGACGTGGCTCAGCCGGGCGAACCGGCCGGGGTCGCTGTCCCGGAACTCCTCCTTGCGCAGCAGGTCGGCCTCCGAGACGACGCCGACGACCCGGCCCCCGCCCTCGACGACGGGCAGGGCGCTCACCCGCCGGTCCCGCATGAGCTCCACGATCTCCTTGAAGTGCGCCTCGCGTCCGACGCTCACGACGGTCGTCGTCATGACGTCGCCGACGATGTGCGGCGTGCCGTGCATGGGGTCACTCCTCGGTCAGTTGCCCGCACCCGCGCCGTACGGGGCGTACAGGTCGAGCAGTCGGGTACGGGCCGTGCGCAGCCGGTGGGCCACTACCTCGCCCACCCACTGGATGACGGCGTTGCCCAGCGCCGGGTCCTCCCGGCACAGGGACCTGACGGCCTCCGCGTCGAACTCCCAGGCCCGTACCGGCGTCGTCGCCTCGGCGCCCAGATGCCACACGTGCGGGCCGAACAGCCAGGACCAGCCGACCAGTTCGTTGGGCCCGACGTTCTCGATGACGGCCGACCGGCGGCCGGGAACATGCACGTCCAGTTCGATCCGCCCGGTACGGACGATCCAGAACCGGTCGGCACGGCCGCCCTCCTCGAAGAGCCGGGTGCCGGGAGCGATCGACACCTCCCGCCCGGTCTGCGTCAGCCGGTCCCGGTACTCGGCCGGGAGCGCGCGCAGCACGCTGGGGGTCGGGGTTGTCTGCATGACGGGCCTCCCAGGCCGGGCGTACAAGGTCCTGCCTCCAGCGTGTGCCGTGAGGGGCGGGCCCGCCATGGGCCGAGCGGACCTCGGAGCCCGGGACCATCAGCACGCCGGCGGCCCGTACGGCCGCCGTCTGCCCCGCGACGCGCAGAACGGCGGTGGGGAGCCTGGCCGCCCGCCTGTTCACCGACGGCACCGCGAACCGGCTCGTCGCCGTGCGGCTTCCGTCCGCCCGCGCCTACACGCGCCGACGGGCCCCTGGACGGAGGCCGCCGCCCGGTTCGTCGAGCGCACCGGCGCACTGGCCGCCACGGGCGTCCCGGACGCGGCCCCGAGATCGTCCACGGCCGCTCCGGCATGGTCCGCCCGGACCTGACGGGGAGGTAACGGCGCCGCGTCGTCCGATTCCCAGCGGCGGCCGCACCGACCGGGCCGTGCCCGGTACGTCCGTGGCGGGATCCTGGGTCGGTCGGTCCCGGTCCGGGGACCACCGGCCCCTGCCCGGCGCCCCGTCCGGCCCCGAGGCTGTAAGCGGATCCCTCGCGGACGCTCCGCTTGCCCGGGGATCCCGCTCCGCAGGAGGTGGAGACCATGCTCCGTACCGTCACCGTAGGGCTCGACGGCTCGCCGGAGAGCCGGGCCGCCGCCGAATGGGCGGCCCGCGAGGCGAAACTGCGCGGCCTGGCCCTGAAGATCGTCCATGTCCGGGAGCCGGTCCCCGCGCATGTCGCGCAGGGACCGCTGGCCGGTACCGAGACCGTGCAGGACCGGACGGAGAACCTCCGGCGCGAGTCCGCAGAAGGCATCGCCCTGCGCCACCCCGGTATGCAGGTGATCGACGAAGTGCTCACCGGCCGGCCCGGGGAGCTGCTGTCCCGGGAGGCCGACGCCTCCGAACTCCTCGTCCTCGGCTCGCGCGGCCTCGGCGGCGTCGGCGGATTCCTGATGGGCTCCGTGGGCCTGCGCGTCGTGGCCCACGCCCGGCGCCCGGTCGTGCTGGTGCGGGCGGGCGAGCAGGCCGCGGAGGAACACCGGTCGGACCCCGCGGGCGTGCCGTCGGCGGCGGGGCCGTTCCGGCCCGTCGTGCTCGGGCTCGACACCGACGACCCGGACGCGACGCTGCTCGACTTCGCCTTCGACAGTGCCGCACGCCGTGCCGCGCCGCTCAGGGTCGTCCACGGCTGGAGCCTGCCGCCGAGCTACGAGTACGTCGTCGCCGTCGGCTACGACCCCCGCGAGACCTTCGGCCGGCGCATGGCCGCCGAACTCGCCGATGTCCTGCGGCCCTGGCGGCAGAAGTACCCGGACGTCGAGGTGATCGAGGCCGGCCGGGACCGCGCCCCCGCGGCGGCCCTGACCGACGCGGCCCGCGACGCCTCACTGGTCGTCGTCGGCCGCCGTACCCGCACCGGCGTCCTCGGCTCGCACATCGGCCACGTCACCCACGCCGTCCTGCACCACGCCACGGCCCCCGTCGCCGTCGTACCTCACGGCTGATCGGGAGCGCCCGTGGCCGGCACCGGCCGGCTGCTGGACCTCACCGCGCTGGGCACCGAGGACCGGGGCGCGGGCCGCGAACGCTGTCCGGGGTGAGGTGGGGGGCGAACGGCCCCCACCTCACCCCGGACAGCCCATGGGATCACGCCGGAGCGCGGCGGATGCTCGAGGTATCGACCGGTTTGGAGGAGATCCGCCATGACGGACGACCTGCTCGACCGAGCCCCCGCGCACGCACTGCTCGCGGACGGCACCACCGTCTGCCTCCGTCCCGTCACGCCGGCCGACCACGACCGGCTGGAGCGGTTCTACGACGGCATGTCCCCGGAGAACCTCCGTCTGAGGTTCTTCGGGGCGAGCCGCCGCTCCGCGGCCATGGCCGCCGACCGGGCCTGCGCGGGCCGCCCCGGCCACCGGGCGCTGCTGGCCGAGGCACGGGGCGAGGTGCTGGGCCTGGCCGAGTACGACATCGGCGGTGAGGACGGCTCGGCGGAGGTCTCCGTCGCCGTCGCGGACGGGGTGCACCACCGGGGCGTGGGCACGCTGCTCGTCGAGCACCTGGTGTCGGCGGCCCGCGCCGAGGGCGTCCGCGTCCTCACCGCCGACGCGCTGAGCGAGAACCGCGAGGTGCTCCGCCTCTTCGCCGACCTCGGGCTGCGCATGTCCCGGCGTTTCGAGGGCACCGAGACGTGCTGCACGATTCACCTTGACGAGAACGACGCCTATCTCGCGGCCGTCGAGTCCCGCGGCCGCTCGGCCGACGTGGCGAGCCTGGTACCGCTGCTGCGCCCGGAGACGGTCGCGGTCGTCGGCGCCGGCCGCAGGCCCGGTTCCGTGGGCCGGGCGATCCTCCACCACATCCGCGGCGGCGGCTACCCCCGCCGGCTCCTCGCGGTGAACCCGAACGTGACCTCGGTACTCGGCGTGCCGTCGTACCCGAGCGTGGGAGCCCTGCCCATGACCCCGGACCTGGTGGTCGTGGCGGTCCCCCCGGCGGCGGTCCCGGACATCGCGGAGGACTGCGGCAAGGCGGGCGTCCGCGCCCTGCTCGTCGTCACCTCGGGGCTGGACGCCGGCCAGGCCCGGTCGCTCCTCGCCGCCTGCCGCGAGTACGGCATGCGCCTGGTCGGCCCCAACTGCCTCGGCCTCTCCCACACGGATCCGGCGGTGCGCCTGGACGCGACGTTCGCCGCGGATCATCCGCGGCCGGGCAGCGCCGGGGTCGCCGTGCAGTCCGGCGGCATCGGCATCGCCCTGCTGGAGGGCCTGTCCCGGCTCGGCATCGGGGTGTCGTCCTTCGTCTCGCTCGGTGACAAGTACGACGTCAGCGGCAACGACATGCTCCAGTGGTGGGAGACCGACGGCCGCACCGATCTGGCCCTGCTGCACCTGGAGTCCTTCGGCAACCCCCGCGCCTTCTCCCGTACCGCCCGCAGAGTCGCCCGCCGCATTCCGGTGCTGACCGTGGACGCGGGACGCTCACGGGAGGGGCGCCGGGCCGCCGCCTCGCACACCGCGGCCGCCGCCACTCCCACCATGACCCGCCGGGCCCTGTTCACCCAGGCCGGCGTCACCGCCACCCGCTCCGTCGGCGAACTCCTCGAAACGGCCGCGCTGATGTACTCCCAGGTGCTGCCCGAGGGGACGCGCGTCGTGATCGTCACCAACGCGGGCGGCGCCGGGGTGCTGGCCGCCGACGCCTGCGCCGAAGCGGGGCTCAGCCTGCCGGCGTTCACGCCCAGGGCCGTCGACGGGCTGGCCGCCGTGCTCCCCGCCGGTGCGTCGTTCGGGAATCCCGTCGACGTCACGGCCGCCGTGAGCGAGGAGGAACTCCGCAGGTGCGTCGACCTGTTCATCCAGGACCCCGGCGTCGACGCGGTGCTGGTGGTCCTCGTCCCGACCGCCCTCGCCACCGCCACCGGCGACGACCTGATCCGCGCCCTCACCCGGGCGCCAGGCCGCCGGACGAAGCCCGTCGTCGCCGTACGCCTGGAACAGGACCTGCCGGTGAAGCTGCTGCCCGCCTTCGACGACGGCACGATCCCGAGCTACGCGGAACCGCGGGCGGCCGCCCGCGCGCTGGCCCACGCCGCCCGTCGGGCGGCTTGGCTGGCGAGGCCCGCCGGTACCGTTCCGGTCCTCGACGACACCGATACCGAACGCGCCCGCACACTCGCCGACGCCTACCTCGCCGAGCACGCCGACGGCGGCTGGCTCGACCCGCGCGCCTGCGCCGACCTGCTCGCCTGCTACGGCATCCCGCAGATCCCCTGGGCCTGGGCCGAGACCGAGGACGAGACCGTACGCGCCGCCGAACGGCTTCGGGGCCTCGACGGACGGGTCGTCCTGAAGGCGCACTGGCCCGGTCTGCTCCACAAGAGCGAGCAGCGGGCGATCCACCTCGACCTGCGCGGCGAACAACAGATCCGGGCCGCCCACCGTGACCTGCGGACACGGTTCGGCGAACTGATGACCGGGGTCGTCGTCCAGCCGCTCGCCGACCGGGGAACCGAGCTGTTCGCGGGGGTCGCCCAGGACGAGGTGTTCGGCCCGCTGGTGCTGTTCGGGCTCGGCGGCACCGCCACCGAGGTGCTCGCCGACCACACCGCCCGGCTCGCCCCGCTCACCGACCACGACGTCCACGACCTGCTCACGTCCCCGCGCTGCGCACCCCTGCTCTTCGGCGCGCACGGCGGCGGACCGGTCGACCTGGAAAGCCTCGAACAGCTGCTGCTGCGGCTGTCCCGGATGGCGGCGGACCTGCCGCAGCTCGCCGAGGCCGACCTCAACCCGGTCCTCGCGGCACCGGGCGGCGTCACCGTGCTCGACGCACGGGTACGGCTGCTGCCCCGCCGGCCCCGGGATCCCTATCTGCGCCGGCTGCGCTGAGCCCGAGGAGGGAACAGACATGAAGCACGACAAAGTGGGCTCCGTGATGACCGCGGACGTCGTCCACGCCACGCACGGCACCCCGTTCAAGGAAGTGGCCCGCCTGCTCGCGGACCACCGGATCAGCGGACTCCCGGTGATCGACGAGGACGACAAGGTCATCGGTGTCGTCTCCGAGACGGACCTGATGGTGCGCCAGGCGCGCGCCGCCGCCCCCTACGAGCGCAAGCACCGCGGCACGTCGCTCGGGTACCGGACCCGCAGCTCCCGGCGGCAGGCCGCGAAGGCCAGGGCACGTACCGCGGGCGACCTGATGTCCGAACCGCCGGTCACGGTCCACGCCGAGAACACGATCGCCGAGGCGGCGCGCACCATGGCCGAACGGCAGGTGGAACGTCTCCCCGTCCTCGACGAGGAGAACCGGCTGGTCGGCATCGTCACCCGGCGCGACCTGCTGAGCGTGTTCCTGCGCCCGGACGCCGAGATCCACGAGAGGGTGATCCAGGAGGTGCTGGTGCACTCGCTCTGGCTGCCGCCCCGCAGCGTCGAGGTCCGCGTCACCGAGGGCGTCGTCACCCTCACCGGTCACATGGAACGGCGGACCGAGGCCGAGATCGCCGTCACCATGACTCGTCAGATCGACGGTGTGGTCGACGTGCTCGACAAGCTGACCTACCGTCTCGACGACGCCCGCGTCCGCCAGGAGCAGGCCCCCCGGGACGAGGCCGACGATCGTCCGCCCGGGATGTGAGGAGAATCGGGCGGCCCCGGCCGACCACACCGGCGTGGGCAAAAGGGCCGTTCGGCCCACTCCGGTCCGACCAGCGGGCCATCGCCCCCACGGAGAACCGCTCAGTCGTCGCCCACGAGGGCGATGCCGGTCACCAGGTCCGGGTGGACGCGCACCGCGTGTTCCATGGTCCGGTCCAGCCAGGGACGCAGCAGCGTCTCGTAGCGGGCGAGTTCGCGAGGGTCGGTCACCAGGTGCGCGTAGCCGGTGACCACCACGCTCCGGCCCAGGTGGGTCTCCGGAGCGATCGCGTCGGCCTCGTGGACGACGACGACCCCGGTGCCGTCGGCCGGCCGGGTGCGGGAGGCCAGGGCGGCGCTCTCGTGGGTGCGGATGACTGTTTCCCCGTCGACCAGCACGTGGTTGACCGGGCGGACCGTGGGCAGCGCTTGCCGGGTGAACACGATCCGGCCCGGCGACACCGAACCCAGCAACCGCAGCGCCTGCGAACTGTCGAGTTCGACGCTCCGGCGCGCACCCGTCTCAGGGGCGGGTGCGCTGTCGTCGTCGACTATGGAGGGTTTCCCTCGGTGAGACGTCCACCGGCGCGACGGAGGTGCCTCGCCGAAGTGATGAAGGCCCGATGGCCACGGGCGGAGCGACACCGCGGGGGATCGGTGCCGCTCCTGGCACAACTCTCTTCCCGGAGACGCTTCTGCGCAGGTGCCGTTGGTCCCGGGACCTGGCCCGACCGGCCCTCATCCACCGGACGGGGCGGCCTCGCTCCCGGCCGATGGACCGCCGCGCCAGGGCGGCGGCGTCGCCGCCCGGCGGGCCGTGTCCGCCCGGTGCGCCTGCTCCCGCGCCCGGACCCGCACCCGGTCCTCCAGCCGGTCCCCGAGCTCGCGGGCGGTGGCCTCCTCAGCGTGGACGAGCACGACGGTGCCGGCCACCAGGAGCCGGGCCGTGGCCGACCACGGCCGCCGGACGTGCGGGGCGGCGGCCTTCACCACGGTCAACGCCCCTTCGGCGGGCGGCAGCCCGATCCGCTCGAAGGCCGCCTCGACCTTCGACCGCACATAGCCGATCGCCTCCTCGTCCACCTCGCCCTGGGCGCGCACCCGTACGGCGTCCCTGGTGGTCATCCGTCCCACGTCCTCTCGTTCGCCACCGCTCACCGACAGGTGGTTCACCGGCTGTCGCCGCCGCCGGTCCCGGCGAGGGCGGCCCGTCCGGCCTCCAGCCGCGCCACCGGGACCCGGAACGGCGAGCAGGAGACGTAGTCGAGGCCGGCCTCGTGGAAGAAGCGCACCGACCCGGGATCGCCGCCGTGCTCGCCGCACACGCCGATCTCCAGCCCGGGGCGGGCGGCACGGCCCTCCTCGACGGCGATCCGGACCAGCCGGCCCACGCCCTCGCGGTCGATCGTCTCGAAGGGGGACACGGCGAAGACGCCCCGGTCGAGATAGGCGGAGAAGAACGCCGCCTCGACGTCGTCCCGGGAGAAACCCCACGTGGTCTGGGTCAGGTCGTTCGTGCCCAGGGAGAAGAACGCCGCCCGCTCGGCGATCCGGCCCGCGGTGAGCGCCGCGCGGGGCAGCTCGATCATGGTGCCGACCGGGCAGTCGAGCGGCACGCCGGACTCCTCGGCCACCTCGGCCAGCACCCGCTCCACCTCCTCGCGGGCGAGCCCGAACTCCTCCACGGCACCGACCAGCGGCACCATGATCTCCGCCCGGGGGGAGCCGCCGGCCCGGGTCCGGGCCACCACGGCCTCGGCGATCGCCCGGACCTGCATCGTGACCAGGCCGGGAACCAACAGACCCAGCCGCACGCCCCGGAGGCCGAGCATCGGGTTGTCCTCGCGCATCCGGTTTACCGCGGCGAGCAGCTCGACGTCGTGCTCCGCCGGGCGCTCGCCGCGGGCCTCGGCGGCCGCGACACGTACGGCGAGCTCGGTGCGGTCGGGCAGGAACTCGTGCAGCGGCGGGTCCAGCAGCCGGATCGTGACCGGCAGCCCGTCCATCGCGGCGAGGATGCCGGTGAAGTCGTCCCGCTGCAGGGGCAGGAGCGCGGCCAGCGCCCGGTCGCGGTCGGCGTCCGTGCGGGCCAGGATCATGTCCTCGACGAGCTTGCGCCGCTCGCCGAGGAACATGTGCTCGGTACGGCACAGTCCGATGCCCTGGGCGCCGAACCGGCGGGCGCGAGCCGCGTCCTCGGGGGTGTCGGCGTTGGCCCGGACCTCCAGCCGCCGTACCGCGTCGGCCTGTTCCAGCGCACGGGCGACCGCGGGGACGACACCGTCCGACTGCTCGCCGGTCTCCAGGTACCGCATGGCGGCGGACGGGACCATCGGGACCGCCCCCGCGTACACGGTGCCCGCGGAGCCGTCCACCGAGACCACCGTGCCCTCCTCCACGACGGTGCCGTCGGGCGCGGTGAAGCGGCGGGCCGCGGTGTTCACCGCGAGTTCCTCCGCACCGCATACGCAGACCCTGCCCAGGCCGCGGGCGACGACGGCCGCGTGACTGGTCTTGCCGCCGCGGCTGGTCAGCACCGCCTGCGCGGCGAGCATGCCCGGCAGGTCGTCCGGGGCCGTCTCCTGCCGGACCAGGACCACCCGCTCGCCGGTCGCGGCACGGCGTACCGCCTCGGCCGAGTCGAAGACCACCGCGCCGACCGCCGCGCCCGGCGACGCGGGAACGCCGTGGGCGAGGGCGGCGCCGGTGGCCGCGCCGTCGAAGCGCGGGAACATCAGCTTGGCCAGGGCCTCCCCGCTCACCCGGGCGAGAGCCTCGTCCGGGGTGATGAGTCCTTCCTCGGCGAGCTCCGCCGCGATGGCGAACTCGGCCTCCGCGGTGCGCTTGCCGACCCGGGTCTGGAGCATCCACAGCCGGCCGTGCTCGATGGTGAACTCGATGTCGCACAGGTCCCGGTAGTGCCGCTCCAGGGTCCGCATGTGATGGCGCAGCTGCCGGTGGGCGGCCGGGTTCAGCCGCTCCAGCTCGGCCAGCTGCACAGTGTTGCGGATGCCGGCGACCACGTCCTCGCCCTGCGCGTCGGCCAGGTAGTCGCCGTACAGGCCGGGGCGTCCGGTGGCCGGGTCCCGGGTGAAGGCGACGCCGCTGCCGGAGTCTGCTCCGAGATTGCCGAAGACCATCCGCTGCACCGTCACGGCGGTGCCCAGGTCGTCGGGGATGTGCTCGCGGTGCCGGTAGACACGGGCGCGCTCGCCGTTCCACGAGCGGAATACCGCGAGGACCGCGAGGCGCAGCTGCTCGGCGGGGGACTGCGGGAAGTGCCGTCCCGTCTCGTCGAGGATCAGCCGTTTGTACGTCTCCGTCAGCCAGGCGAGGTCGCTCGCGTCGAGGTGGAGGTCGTCCGGCGCGTCGCGGGCCTCCTTGAGCAGGGTGATGGCCTCCTCGAACAGGGCCGGGTCGACGCCCATCACCGTGCCGCCGAACATCTGGAGCAGCCGGCGGTAGGAGTCCCAGGCGAAGCGCTCGCTCCCCGACGCCTTGGCCAGGCCGGGCACCGAGTCGTCGTTGAGGCCGATGTCCAGGACCGTCTCCATCATGCCGGGCATGGAGAACCGGGCGCCGGAGCGCACCGAGAGCAGCAGCGGGTTGTCACGCTGCCCGAGCGACTGCCCGCTCGCGGCCTCCAGAGCCGACAGATGCCGGGCGATCTCCTCCGTCATGCCCTCCGGCTCGGCGCCGGTGGCCAGGAAGGCCCGGCAGGCCTCGGTGGTCACGGTGAATCCGGGCGGCACCGGCAGGCCCAGCCGGGTCATCTCGGCCAGGTTCGCACCCTTGCCGCCGAGCAGGTCGGCCATGGCGCGACCGCCCTCGGCGAAGTCGTACACGTATCGGACCATGACGCCGCTCTCCTCCGTCGGACGGGGCTGGTTCCGGTTCCAGCGTCGGACGCCCGGGGCCGGTGGGGCAGGTGCTGTCCGACCCCGGCGGTGGGCCGGTCGGCCCACCGCCACGTGGCCTGTTCGCGGTGCCCCCGCCCGGTTCCGCCCAGTAACGTGTCCGGTGACCGGACCTGCCGGTGCGCACGAGTCGAGGGGATCGCGAGGACCGCGGTGGAAGGTTCCGAGGACGCCCGTGTCCGGCTGCCGCAGCTCAGGCTCGACGAGCTGCTGGACGAGCTTCAGGCCCGTCTGGACGCGGCCCGCGGCACCCGCGACCGGGTGCACAGCCTCCTGGAGGCGGTCCTGTCGGTCGGCCGGGAGCTGGAGCTGGAGCAGGCGCTGCGCAGCATCGTGGAGGCGGCGGCGGTGCTGGTCGACGCCGAGTACGCGGCCCTCGGCGTGATCGGCCCCGACGGCAAGCGGCTGTCCGCCTTCCACACGGCCGGCGTCTCCGACGAGGAGATCGCCCGCATCGGCCCCTTCCCGGAGGGCCACGGCATCCTCGGCGAGCTGATCCGCCACCCTGAGCCGCTGCGCCTCGCGAAGCTCTCCGAGCATCCGGCGTCGTACGGCTTCCCGCCGAACCATCCGCCGATGAACACCTTCCTCGGCGTTCCGAT
>NZ_JBVJND010000075.1:0-9362 GCF_055583825.1 Streptomyces sp. NPDC104367
GCTCCCGCTCAGCCGCCGACAACACCTCCAACTCCGACAACCGCGCCCCCGGCACCGCCGCGACCCCCTCCAACAGCACCGCGAAATGCCCGGCCGTGCGGGACGCGGTGGCGAGGTCCGCGCGGAACTCCACCGAGCCGTGCACCGCGGCGCCGGCCGGGGCGTCCTCCACGGTGACCCGCAGTCCCGCGGCCGTGGAGGTGACGGTGCCGGACCCGGCCGGGCGCGTCGCGAACACCGCCGGCAGCAGCTCCTGCGGTAGGTCGGCCAGCTCGGCGCCCGCGTACGCGGCGGCCCGGGACGCGGCGGCGGCCACGCCCGCGGTGAGCGAGGCGAACACCGGGTCGCCCGACAGGTCCACGCGCACGGCCGTGCCGCTGTCCTGCGTGTCCGCCTCGACGGCGACCGCGATGTCCTCCCGGCGGGTGTACTTCGCCAGCAGCACGACGAACGCCGTCAGCAGCACCTCCGGCAGCGCGGCGCCCACGGCGGCTCCCGTCGTGCGCAGTGCGTCCGCGACGGGAGCCGGCACGGTGAACGCCACCTCGCCCGTACTCCCTTCGGCGTCCCGGGGGCGGCGGCGGTCGCAGGGCAGTTCCAGCGGTTCGAGCCCTGCCCGCAGCTCGCGCCAGAACGCGTCCCGCGCCTCGGTCGTACCGGGCCGCTCGTCCCGGAAGTCCGGCTGGTGACCAGTCATCGTTCGCTCCCCACATCGTCTGCGCGGTAGGTCGTCATGCGGTAGGCGGGTCCCGGCCCGCGACGGCCACGCTAGGACCGGGCGGCAGGCGCGTGCAGTGGGCGGAAGTGCCGAGAGCGGCGGATGGCCACAAGTACCCAGTTACCGCCGGCGCGGCCGCGACCCACGATGAATGACGCCACTCGTGGCCCGCGACAGCACCGAACCAGACCACGAGTGCCGGGTACCGGTCCGCCCGCCGCCCGTCTCCGACGTCCAAGAAAGGCAGGTCCACCTGTGAATGCGCGCCCACCCTCCCCGCTGAACGGTCCGGCGGCCGGCCGGCCCCCCAGGGCTGTCCTCGGCGGCATCCCGTCCGACTCCCACACCTGGAACCTGCTGTTCCTGCGGCTCCTGATGGAGGAACAGGGCTGGCACGTCACGAACCTCGGCGCCTGCCTGCCCGTCGCCACCCTGGTCGCCGAATCGGTCCAGGACCGACCCGACCTGATCGTCATCAGCACGGTCAACGGCCACGGGCGGCACGAGGGCGAGGGGCTGGCCCGCGCCGTCCGCGCCGTCCCGCGGCTCGACGGCGTCCCGCTGGTCATCGGCGGCAAGCTCGACACCTCGGGCGCCACCGATCCGGCGGCCTTCGGGGAGCTGCGGAAGGCCGGCTTCGACGCGGTCCTCGTCGGTGACGCGGCCGTACCGGAGTTCATGGAAATGCTGCGCCGCCTGCGCACCGCCCGGCAGGCCGCCGCGCCCCGGAGGGCGTACGCCGATGCCGTCTCATGAGCCGCCCCCCGCCGGCGCCGGGTTCCACGCGGCCGTCGAGGCCGCCCACCGCGCCGGCACCCTTGTCGTACAGCCCCGCATGGGGTTCGGCGAGCCGGACCGGATGCGCGCCGGCCTGATCGCCACCCGGGACGCGGCCGCGACCACTGTCGGCACCCTCACCATCGACAGCTTCACCCGGGTCGGCGACGTCGCCGCCGCCTCCCGCACCCTGCGCGAGGGCGGCAGCCTCAACGGATACCCCATCGTCAGCCACCCGGCGGACGTCACCCGGGCCATGCTCGACGGGGTCGCGGGGCCCGGTTTCCCCATCCAGGTCCGGCACGGCTCCGCGCAACCCGGTCGCATCATCGACGCGCTCGTCGCCGCGGGCCTGGACGCCACCGAGGGCGGCCCGGTCTCCTACTGCCTGCCCTACAGCCGCACCCCGGTGCAGAAGTCGGTCGCCGCCTGGCGAGATGCCTGCCGGCGCCTGGCCGAGCTGCGCGGACAGGACCGCGAGCCGCATCTGGAGAGCTTCGGCGGCTGCATGCTCGGCCAGTTGTGCCCGCCCTCGCTGCTGGTGGCCCTCACCGTCCTGGAAGGACTGTTCTTCGTCCAGAACGGGCTGCGCAGCATCTCCCTCAGCTACGCCCAGCAGACCAGCCCGGCGCAGGACGAGGAGGCGGTCACGGCGCTGCGGGCGATCGCCTCGGAACTGCTTCCGGACACCGACTGGCACGTGGTCCTCTACGCCTACATGGGCCTGTACCCGCGCACCGAGGCCGGCGCGCTGGGACTGGTCGAGGACGCCGCGCGGCTCGCCGTGCGCACCGGTGCCTCCCGGCTGATCGTCAAGACCGCGGCCGAGGCGGTGCGTATCCCCACGGTGGCGGAGAACATCACCGCTCTCGAACGCTGCGGCGCCGCCGCCGCGGCCACCCCGCCGCCCGCCGCGCCGCCGCCCGACACCGGCATCAAGGCCGAGGCCCTGGCCATCGTGCACGCGGTCCTCGATCTGAACGCCGACGTCGGCAAAGCGCTCGTGCAGGCCTTCGCCCAGGGCCGTCTGGACGTCCCGTACTGCATGCACCCCGACAACGCCGGCCGCACGGCCGCCGTCGTCACCCCCGGCGGCCGGCTGGAGTGGACCAGCACCGGGTCCCTGCCGATCGACCACCTGGTCCCCGCGCACCCCCCGGCCCGCCTCACCTCGGCCGGCCTGCTGGAGGCGCTCGGCCACGTCATGAACCGTTACGACGGCCCGGCGGCCGCGCGGCAACCCGTCGGCGCCCGCTGACCGGCCGCCGCGGCAGCACCCCGTACCCCGTGACACCCGCAAGGACACCCGACCAACCCGAGGACATCTCATGACCACGCAGATGGAACGGCCGATCTCCGTCCCCGCACCCGACATGATCCCGCTGCCGCGCCTGCGGCTCGCCGATCCCCGCACCCGGGCCGTGCTGCGCGTGCAGCAGGCCGTCGTCGACGGTGCCCGGGAGCACCTGCGGGCCGGCGGCGCGACCGAGATGGCCCATCCGATCATCGGTCCGGTCACCGACCCCGGATCGCGCGGCGCCAAGCAGGTCGACATCGACTACTACGGCCACCGCTACAAGCTGATGACCAGCGCCATCCTCTACAAGCAGGCGTCCCTCCTCTCCTTCGACCGGCTCTTCCTCGTCGCGCCCAACGTGCGCCTGGAGCCCATCGAGACCAGCGGGACCCACCGCCACCTCGCGGAGTTCCGGCAGATCGACGTCGAGGTCGCCCGGGCCGGCCGCGACGACGCCATGGACCTCGTCGAGGGCATCGTGCGGCACGCCGTCACCAAGGTCGTCGCCGAGTGCGGTGCCGACCTCGCCCTCCTGGGCCGCGACCCCGGGAAGCTGACCGCTTTCGTCGCCGCGCCGTTCGAGCGCGTCCCGCACGGCGAGGTCGTCGAGCGTCTGCACGCCCTCGGCTCCCCGCAGGCCCCCGGCACCGAGATCGAGTGGGAGGCCGAGGAGCTGATCTCCCGGCACTCCGCGGCGCCGTTCTTCGTCGTCGGCTACCCCAAGGGCTCGCGCGGCTTCTACGACAAGGAGGACCCGGACGCCCCCGGCACCCTCCTCAACTTCGACCTCATCGCCCCCGAGGGCTGCGGCGAACTGTGCAGCGGCAGCGAGCGGGAGTTCGAGTACGCCAAGATCATCACTCGGATGCGGGAGACCGGCGAGAACCCCGCCAAGTACGCCTGGTACCTGGACGTCGTCCGCCACGGCATCCCCGCCAGCGCCGGGTTCGGCATCGGCCTGGAGCGGCTGACCCGCTGGATCGCCGGACTCGACTCCGTGTGGCAGGCCACCGCCTTCCCGAAGCTCGCCGGGATGGTGACCCCGTGACCACGCTGACCGCACCCGCCTTCCCCGAGCGGGAGCTGCGCCGCCGGGCCCGGGAGGGCGCAGCCGCCGCCTTCCCGCCGCTCGCGGACTACGGCACCGTCGTCTACGGCGAACCGGGCCCCGCACCCGCCGGCGGCGACGCCGGCGATGCCGTCGACGGGCTGCGGTTCGCCCCGCCGGTCTTCATGCCCGGCCGGCTCGCCAAGCTCATCGACCTCGCCCGCGAACCCCTCTACTCCGACGTCGACCTGGAGACCGTCGTCGGCGGCCTGCGCTCACCGCTGCCGCTGTACGTCTCCGCCCTCGGCTCCACCCGGGTCGCCGGCACCAGCCTCGCGATCAGCCGCCAGGCCGGACGGCTCGGCATCCCCATGGTCATCGGCGAGAACGTCGCCCCGATGAACGGCTTCCGCTCCAGCGCCGGCGAACACCGCAAGGGACTGCTCGACCGGATCCACGCCTACACCGAGAACCTGCCCGACGGCATGGGCGGCCTGTGCGTGCAGCAGAGCACGGAGGACGCCGACTCCGAGGTGTGGAACCACGTCTACAGCGACCCGGCCGTGGGCGGGCTGCTCAGCACCGGCCGCCTCGTCTTCGAGCTGAAGGCCGGGCAGGGTGCCAAGCCCGGCCTGGGCGGCATGACCATGGTCAGCGAGGAGGCCGCGCCCGGCCTGGAGGACCAGTACGCGATCGAGCGCCTCACCGAAGGAGGACCGCTGCTGCGCGCCTCCTGCCCCGGCACCCTCACCGAGGAGATCTTCCGCCAGCAGATCCACCTCATGGCCAACAACTACCCGCGCGCCCGCCGCTGGGTGAAGCTCTTCCCCGGCCGTGACGTCGGCCTCGCCGCCACGGTCGCCTGGGCGGCCGGCGCCGACGCCGTCACCGTCGACGGCGCCGAGGGCGGCACCGGCTGGGCGCCGCTGTCCTTCACCGGCCACGTCGGCCTGCCGCTCGCCGAGTGCCTGCGGCGGGTGGGCACCCCGGACGGCCCGCTGCTGGCCAGCGGCCGCGTCGCCGACGGCGCCCGCGCCGTCAAGCTGCTGGCGCTCGGCGCCACCGCCGTAGGCATCGGCCGGGCCGCGCTCATCGCCGCCGACGAGGACCCGGAGCAGGGACTGGTCCGCCTCGTGCGCTCCTTCGAACTGGAGATGCGCCTGCTGATCAGCGCCCTCGGAAAGTACAGCCCCGCCGAAACCGGCACCGAGGACCTGTGGGCCCCGGACCAACGCTCCTGCCACGGGGACCTGTGACCCCGGCGCCGGCCGTCCCGATCCGCCTCACCGAGCCAGAGCGGAAACGTACCCATGATCTACGAGAACACCTACGACATCGTCACAGACGACATCTTCCTGCGGCTGCGGTCCCACGTACCGGACGCCGACGTCTTCCTCAAGCTGGAGGGTCTCAACCCGGCCGGGTCGGTCAAGCTCAAGACCGCCCTGAGCCTCATCGAGGACGCCGAGCACCACGGCCGCGTCACCCCCGGCTCCCACATCATCGAGTCCTCCTCCGGCAACCTCGGCATCGCCCTCAGCTCCATCTGCGCGACCAAGGGCTACCGATTCACCTGCGTCGTCGATCCCAACACATCCGCCGTCAGCACGGACCTGATGCGGGTCCTGGGCACGGAGGTCGTCGTGGTCGACACCCTCGACGCCGCCGGCGGCTACCTCCAGTCCCGCATCTCCTACATCAACCGGCGCATCGCCGCGGAACCGGAGGTGATCTGGCTCAACCAGTACGCCAACCCCGCCAACCCCCGTGCCCACTACGAGATGACCGCCGCCAGCGTGCTCAAGGAGCTCGAGCACGTCGACGTGCTGTTCGTCGGCGCCGGCTCCACCGGCACCTTCGTCGGCTGCGCCCAGTACTTCCGCGAGCACGCCCCCGACACCCGCATCGTCGTCGTCGACGCCGAGGGTTCGGTGACCTTCGGGCAGTCCTCCGGCCCCCGCCGGCTGCCCGGCCTCGGCGCCAGCCGCCGGCCCGAACTGTGCCGTCCGGAACTCGCCGACGAGGTCGTCCACGTCGCCGAGAGCGACGCCATCCGCGAATGCCGGCTCCTCGCCCGCGACCGGGGCCTGATCGTCGGCGGCTCCACCGGCTCGGTCCTCGCCGCCGTCCGCGAACACGGCGTCGGCTACCGCCGCGGCGCCCGCATCGCCGCCATATCCCCCGACATGGGCGAACGCTACCTGCGCACCGTCTACAACGATGCCTGGGTGACCGAGCACTTCGGCGACCTGTGACGAACGCCCCGGACGCCACGGCGTCCGGCGGCACCCCTCCGCCCGCTCCCGCCCCACCGTCCGAGAGGCAGCACCATGCCAACGTTCCACGTCATCGGCGGCAAGATCACCCAGGACGTGATCGCCGCCTCCCCGTCACGCATCATGGACATCGTCCGCGACACCTACCTCCGGCACAGCGCCGGTGAGACGGTCAACCCCAACAGCTACTTCCTGCGGTTCCCCGACCGTCCCTCCGCCCGCATCATCGCGCTGCCCGCGCACCTCGGCGGCGACCGGCCGGTCTCCGGCATCAAGTGGATCGCCAGCTACCCGTCCAACATCGAGCACAACCTCCAGCGCGCCTCCGCCACCCTGATCCTCAACGACGCGGAGACCGGCTATCCGTTCGCCTGCATGGAGGCCTCGCGGATCAGCGCCGCGCGCACCGCCGCGTCCGCGGTGCTCGCCGCCGAGACGCTCGCCACCGCAGACGGCCCCCGCACGGTGCTGTTCGTCGGCGCCGGCGTCATCGGCCGTACCGTCTCCGACTTCCTCGCCGCCCGCGGTCTGGAACCCGCCGAGTGTCTCGTGCACGACCACGTCGCCGGCTACGCCGACACCTTCGCCGACTACCTGCGCGACGACCACGGCTGGAGCGCGAGCCGCACCGACGACATCGACGGCGCCCTCGCCCTTGCCGACCTCGTCGTCCTGGCCACCACCGCGCCGTCCCCGTGGCTGTGCGACGCGCAGGTCCTGCGGCCCGGCCAGGTCGTCCTCAACCTGTCGCTGCGCGACATCCACCCGACGGTCATGGTCAAGTGCGCCAACATAGTCGACGACGCGGACCACTGCCTGACCGCGCGGACCTCGCCGCACCTGACCGAGATCGAGTACGGCAACCGGGACTTCCTCACCGGCACCCTCGCCGACGTCCTGCGCGGCGACGTCACGCTGGACGGGGAACGCACGGTGGTCTTCTCCCCGTTCGGGCTCGGCGTCCTCGACCTCGCCGTCGGCGCGTACGTCTACCGAAGTGCCCTGGAGCACGGCCAGGCCACCGAGGTCCCGGACTTCTTCCCCGTCACCGCCCGGTGGTGAGGCGGCGCCGCCCCGCGCGGCTGCCCGCCGTCCACCGTGACGCGCTCCGCGGCCTGGCCGCGGAGCGCGTCACGCGTCCTTCACCGACGGGTCAGGCGCCGATCAGGGCCGCGCCGGCCAGCCGTGCGGTCAGCGCGTCCAGCGGTCCGTCGTCCTTCACCATGCGCAGATGACCGCCCGGCACCTCCACCAGGTCCAGCCCCCGCGGGTGCGCCCCGCGCCAGTGCGCGGTGTACGGCGCGAACGGCACCTCGTCGGGATCGCCCGGCAGCGCCTCGCGCACGGTGGCGCTGACGTACAGCGTGGTGGGCGCCGTCGAGGGGCGGGGCCGGTGCGCGGCCAGCGAGCGCACCTCCGCCTCCAGAACCGCGTACGGCAGCCACTCCTCCAGCGACACCGATCCCTCGTCGATGTTCAGGCGCGGTGTCAGCAGCCGGAGTTGCGCCGCCGTCTCCTCCCGGGCCGGCCCGGACTCACTCTGCCCGCGTGTCCACAGCTCCGCGGCGCGCCGGTACACCTCGGCGTGTCCCAGGAACCACGCCTCGCGCTCCGCTCCGGTCACCGCCGGCTCCAGCAGGTGCACTCCGCACAGCTCCGCCGGCCGCTGCGCCGCCATCTCCTGGGCCACGACCGCACCGGTCGACCAGCCCAGGAGCAGCACCGGGCCGTCCGGCTGCACGGCCCGTACCTCGTTCCAGTACCGGGCGGCCATCGCGTCCACTCCGAGCAGCGGCTCCTCGCCGGGGTTGAGGCCGGCGGCCTGGACGCCGTACACCTCGAACCGTCCGGTCAGCCGCTCGGCCAGCTGCCGGTAGGAGTGGGCGCTGCCGCCGCCGGGGTGCACGCAGAACAGCTTCGGCAGCCCGGCGCCACCGTCCGCCGCGCTCAGCGGCACCGTGAGCCCCGCCGCCGCGGCCGTCGAAGGTCCAGCGACGGCCGCCGCGAGGGTCGCGATCGTGGTGTGCCGCATGACCTGCTGCACCGTCACCGGCCAGCCCGCCTCCCGGATCCGCGAGGCGATCCGCACCGCCTTGATCGACTGGCCGCCCAGCGTGAAGAAGTCGTCGTGGACACCTGCGCGGTCGATGCCGAGGATGTCGCTCCAGATGCGGGCGATCGCGGCTTCCGCAGGTGTGCGCGGCGAGGTGCGGGCGACGGCCGGGTCCGGACGGTGGCCGTCGGGCGCGGGCAGTGCCTTCTGGTTGGTCTTGCCGTTGGGCGTGAGCGGCATCCGTTCCAGCGTCACGTACACGGTCGGTGCCATGTAGTCGGGCAGGTCGCGCAGCAGGTGCGCGCGCAGTTCGGCGGAGGACGGCGCGACCGCGCCGGCCTGCACCACGTAGCCCACGAGCATCTTGTCGCCGCTGGCGTCGTCGCGGACGGTGACCGCCGCGGCGGTCACCTCGGGATGCGTGAGCAGCGCCGCCTCGATCTCACCCAGCTCGATCCGGTAACCCCGCAGTTTCACCTGGTTGTCGATACGGCCGATGAACTCCATCGTGCCGTCCTCCCGCCACCGCACCAGATCGCCCGTACGGTACACACGCGCACCGGGAACCGCGCTGAACGGATCGGGCACGAACCGCGCCTCGGTCAGCTCCGGACGGTTCAGGTAACCACGCGCCACACAGATACCACCCAGCAGGCACTCCCCGGGAACACCGACCGGCACCGGCCGCCCGAACCGGTCCACCACGTACGCCGTCGTGTTCGTGATCGGCACCCCCACCGACGAAGACCCCGCCACCGGATGATCACCGACACTCGTCAACGCCATCACGTTCGCCACGGACCCCTCGGTGGCACCGTACTCGTTGGAGATCACCGTCGCCCGCCGCCCGGTCCGGAACACCCGCCCCGCCAGCCCCGGAGACAGATCCTCACCACCGGCCACCACCGTCGCGACACCATGCCGCGCACCACTCATCTCCAACGTCGCCGTCAACACCTCCAGATGGGACGGCGTCGCCTTCAGAAAACCGATGTCCATGCCCGTCGCCACCAGGTCGATGGCCGCGTCGAACGCACTCTGCCCCTCCACGGGGACCGGAACCACCAGACGCTGCCCCTGGACCAGCGGCAGGAACAACGACGTGATCGTCAGATCGAACGTCACCGAGGAGTACAGCAGCGTCCCCACCGCGTTCTCCCCGACCGGCGGATAGTTCACATCACACCAGTGCA
>NZ_JBVJND010000076.1:0-5927 GCF_055583825.1 Streptomyces sp. NPDC104367
GAGCCCCGATCACCTACGAGATCACCGTCCACCCAACACCAACTACCCTGGCCCGAGCCGCATAGACGTGTTCAAACTCCGGGGTCAAGGCCCGGGGCTGTTGAGCCGGCCCGTGTAGCGGTGACCGAGTGCGGCGTAGGCGGTGGCGTGGGCGGTCCTGCATTGCACGGTGCGAGGGAAGCGCGCGGCCGCGTCGCGGGCGATGTCCCTGTTGAAGGCGAGATAGCGGCCGCGGCGGTGGGTGCCCGCGGCGAGCTGGGTGAGGGTGCTGGTCTTTCCCGTCCCGGCGCCGGCCTGCAGGACGAGGTGGTGACCGGCCCGGAAGGCGTCGAGGGCATGGGCCTGTTCGTCGGTGGGCGTGTGCAACAAGAGCTCCGCGCTAAAGGATCAAAGAGAGAGGGGGAGTCACGGCGTCGTGCGGGCGGGGTGAGGCTGATGGCTGTGCAGCAGGCTGGCCACACCGGCCAGGACTTCTTCGGGTGTGTGGTCGGCGAGCAGGCTCTCGAGCCGCGTCTCCAGACGCCGGGCGCGTTCCTGAACGTCCCGGGTGAGGGCCGCGGTCACCCGTTGCCGCAGGCAGTCCTGGGGGCGTTGCCCCAGGACTGCCGCGGCCTGGCGCAGGGCCGTGTCGGCGGCCTGGGGCAGGGCGACGTTGAGCAGGATGTGGCCGTGCCGGTCGGGGTAGTGCGTGGTCAGGACGTCGACCGGCAAGCGGGCGCCCAGCCGTCGCTGCAGCGTGTGCAGCGCGCCGCCGGGAGTGCGGGCGCTGTAGACCGTCATCAACCGGGTGCGGTCTGCGCTCGCGGCCAGGGGAACACCGCGGCGAGCATCCCGCAGCTCGTCAGGCGTGACCGGCCTGGTCAGAGTGACCTCGACGGCGTGGTCCGCCCTCACGGCCGGACCGGCTGCCGCACGCGGCCGTGAGGGCCTGGGCGCCGGGCACCGGTGGGCAGGCGGGCGTGGATGTGTTCGTGGTGGCGCAGTGGATCGAAGAGCACCCAGTCGGCCACCGCCAGGTCGGCGGCTGTGGGTGTGGCGGCGTGTTGCGGGCAGTACTGGGCGCGCCAGCGCAGCTGCTCGGCATGGGAGAGGCGGCCGATGTCGTAGACGGCCATGACGTCGGCGTGCAAGACCAGTTGGCCGCCTGCCGCAGTCACGGGCATCAGCCTCCATACGCCGGTCAGAAGGCCGGGGGTGAGGAGCGGGCTGGTGCAGCGGTCGCGGCGCCGCGTCTGCGCAATGCAGCGGATCTCCTTCACCGGCCGGGACCCGAGGTAGCGCACGTACAGCAGTTGCACGACCGGCCGGGCCGGACGGCAGACCCGCGCACCCGCATCCGCGGACGCCGGGCGATTTGGGACAGGGGTGGGGGTGAAGGCCCCGCTGTCGATCAGATGGCGTGTGGTCACGGTCAGGGCCCGGCGCAGCCCGGCCAGGCTGGCGGAGACCGGGGCCGCGTCCCGGTCGGGGCAGATTGCCGCGTGCGTCAGGCGGCACCAGCTGCTGCCGTCACCGGCCGGGTAGGCGACACCGGAGCTGACGTGCCAGCGGTACGCGGCGGGCACGTGGGTGGTGGGCAGTTCGCCGGGGTGGAGGCGGACGGGACGCCGATGCGGGCCGGTGCCGCGGTGGTACCACTCGATCCGGTTGCCGCACTCGCTGCACCGGTCGCGCTGGCCGCAGCGCAGCAGGCGGCTGCCGCCGTCGGGGGAGATCTGCAGAAGGCGGCGCGGGCGAGCGGCGATCGGGCTGTCGTCCCAGTGCCGGGCCGCGGAAGGTGGTGTGGAGCGCATGCGTGCGAACCTGCCAGCCGACACGCCGGATCCGGGCCGGCACCGCCGCGCGATCGCCCGGCTGGCCGCATCCGGCGAGACTGACATGCGAACACTCGGCCTAGTGTTCGGGGGCTCTCCCCGGTTCGGGTGATCTGCCGCGCCCGCGCGGTCACCGGGTCAGCCGTCTGCGGGGCCGGGCAGATCGTGCCTGTGGCAGAGCGTGCTGAAGAGCTCATCCAGCGGCGTGCCCAGGGCGTGGGCGAGGGCGTGCCACGTTTTCAGGGTGCCGATGGTGCGGCCCTGCTCGATCTCGATGAGAGTGCGCCTGGCCAGGCCGCTGCGGGCCGCGAGTTCGTCGTAGGTCCATCCGTGCGCTGCCCGCAGGCGCGCGAGTTCCAGTCGCAGCGCGTTGAGGTCCGGATCGGGCGGCAAGATCGTCACCCGTCCATCGGACGGTGCAGACCCATGCCCTGTCAGTGCAGACCTCTGCCCTATTTCTGCAGGTCGCACGCGCCGTATCGAGGGCAGAGGTCTGCACTATGGTGGCCGCCGCCCGCATCCCGCGAGAGGGTCGGCACACGCGATCAGGAGGAACACGCGCCCATGAGGCTGCGCACAGCATGCCCGGCCACGCCCGGCACCTGGACCGTCGAACTGCGCCCGTATCCCGGCGGCCTGGCCCTCGTCTGCCCACAGTGCCCGCCGCACACCAGCCGCCAGGTCGCCGCCCTCTCTGCCCGCTCAGCAGCCCTCGCCCACCTCGCACGGCACGCCCGCGGAGACCTCCGTGCACCCCACCTGCGCACCTGCCAGTGCCGCGAACGAGGCTGCCGCTGGCACCCCCGCCACCGCGGTTGCAACGGCCCCATCCGGCTCCTTCTCGCCTGCGAACGCGGCGGACGGATCTGGAGACTCGCCGACACCTGTACCGCCTGCGCCGCAGTAACTGCTCAGGCAGCCGTCGTCCCGGACACGGCCTTTGCGTCGGCACCTCGGCCCGACCCGCCCCGACGCCGCCGACGGCCCAGAGGGCCAGACGAAAAGACCCGGGTCCGTGACATGCTCACCTACCTGGCCGCCACCCTCCCCGACGACAGCCCGCCTACCGCACGCCTGCTCGCCCTGCAGTGCGCGCTCCGCATGGACGACACCCTGCACGTCCGCCTGCCCAGAGGCATGCTGCGCAGCCTCTGCCTCGACACTCCAGGACCCTGGTACGACCTGGAACGAGTGCACTGGCTGCACGCGCCGCGCGCGAGCACCTCCCGCGAGATCGTCGCCCGACTCCTCGACCCCGCCCTGCTCGGCCAGGCTCCGGCACGTCCTGACAGGCGCCGCGCAGCGGACTGGGCTCTGCGCGCCGGTTGCTCGTCCAAGGCGGGAGAGGCCGGCGGGCTCCACCAACTCGCGAGTGTCTACCTTGCAGCACATACAGATGCGCTTGGCAGCGGCCTGGCCGAGTCCGACCGGATGGCGCGGGCCTGCGGCCTGCAGCCTGGAAGACTCCCGCTCTTGCTGGACCAGTTGACAGCGACCGAGGCGCTTGGGTCATGGCGCCGCTGCCCGTACACGGAAGACCTGCACTGGACCCTCTAGCGGCTGTTTGGTCCGCATGGGCGACGTGCAGGCCCCGCAGGGCGTCGCCGAGAACTCAGCGACCGCATCCGCACCAATTCGGCCCCGCTGCCACTTTGCTGAGCGTCGTCCGGTCCCCGAGGAGGTCTTCGGCGCGGCAGTCCTCAGGCTTCATGATCGCTGGCCGGTTCTACATGCCAGAAGGTGCGTTCCCGGGTGTCCAGGATCGAGAGCAGCGGTGCATCGATTCCCAGGCGCACCGCGGTCTGGTGGATGGCCTCACGCAGGTAGGGGCGCACTATGGGTGTTGCGATGACGTCAGCGAATTGGGAGACGGTCTGCGGGGGAACGCTGACGCGCTCAGGAGTGCGGAAGATGGCCGCTACATCAGCGATCAGGCGACCCTGCGATGTCACCACTATCGCCCGCATCCGGATGTAGATCGTGTCGCCTTCCAGCCTCTGCATGAGCTGGATGTCTGCTGTGTCGTCTTCGAGTGCATCCTCGTCGACGGCGCCGCTGGAGGAGAAGCCGTCAAGCCGCCGCCCTGAGACTTCGTAGTACACGATGTCGACAAGCTCGGCCTGGTCTCGAAGGTCATCGACGGATGACAAGACACGTGCGACCTTGGTGCTCATGCAGCGGTCCGCCTGCCTGCCACCGCGACGGATTCCTCCCTGTGCGCCACGGGCTCCCACACGGCGCTCGATGGCTGCTCGTCCGTCACGCTGGCCGCCACACGTACAGACATGCCCACCGCACGGGCATATCGCATGATCGTGCTCAGCCGGGGATCGCCGCCCAGACGCTCAAAATCCGACACGGCCGACTGGGTCGTCTCCATTGCGGCCGCCACTTGCTTCTGCGGGATCTTGCAGCTCTTGCGGTGACGCACCAGTGTCTCCACTAGCATCATCACTCTTTCGGTGTCGTCGAGCGCAGCACCCGTACGGGCATCAGCGAGATCGATCCCTAGCAAGCTGGCGAGATACTCATCCACGGCGTCCCCTCTCCCCTGATTGCCGAGTATCGCTTAGAACCGATATCACTTCAACGTGTGGGGGTTCTGTTCGTCACGATTCTTCCGGTTTTGCCACTCGGACAGCCGCTTTCGCGCAGTCTCGATATCGGTCGGATCGGTCGCGATGCCCTGGGTTGCCTTCTTGTTCACGAACTTCACCGCGAGCAGCAGGGCCACCTGGTTCCGGTCGACCTCACCGTAGAACAGTCGGAAGATACGCTCTCCGCAGTCCAGCCGCAGTTCAAGGAGTCCGTCCTTGAGGTCTTTGCAGTCCTTGGGCAGTAGCCTGCCTTCCTGGGCTCGCTCCATCAGCTTGCCCAGCTTGATCCGTTCGGCCTGGGTGAGGTGACACTTGGCCATCTCTTTGTGCACGACGTCGGCGTCCAGCGATGACCGGTAGAACTCCCAGCTCTTGGCCACGCGCTTCACCCCCTCCCCTTTGAGCAACAGGCAAAGGTATCGCTGCGACGGGAACGTGGCAGACGGTCACCAGGCGTCGCTCGTGGCCCTCGCGGGCGCGGGAGAGAGTAGCCGGCCGGACAGGGTGTCGGCCTTTTGCCTGGCAGGACGCCGGAGAGCGGGAACACCGCTTCGTTTCGTACAGACCTGCGCACAAGTAGCCCTGAAGGATCTTTCACCCGAAAGAGTGATCGCGCGGTGCTGAGATGCTGACGCGGCGGGTGACTGGCGAGGGTCTGGCCGTCACGGCAACGACGATCCCGCAGTACTCGTTGGACTGCGCATCGAGCGGCTTGCAAAAACCTCCTGAGGCGCGCCTCCACAGCGTTCCGCCAAGACGACCTGGGGCGTTGTCCTTGCAGCGCCGGGCCTGTCTGTGAACGCCCTGGTGGCGCTGAGGGCAATACCGGCGCACATGCGAGCCAATGCGCAGTCATGGATCCCGCCGCGGTGTCCGCCCGCCGGGCCACCTTTCCGAGGGCCGTCTCCAGGAGGGCGGCACGTCCCCCATACGGGTCGCAAAAAGCCTGGTGGTGGTCAGCGCACCCACTGTTCCGAGACCGTAGAGGATCACGGCCCGCCTCACGACGAGGCGGTCTCCTGATGTGTTGCTGAACTCTTCGATCGGGCCGGCCAACGTCTGTTCATCCTCGAACAAGGCGCTGCCGCACAGGCGGAGGGGATCTTGCACAGCCTCGCATCCGCCTTGGCCGAGCGAGCAGGCCGCGACCCCCAAGCTCCGATACCGGTCACTCTCGACCTGGAGTCATGGACCTTCCCCCGCCGAGTGGGCTGCCTCCCGCCGACGGATGTCCTCCAGTGCCTCCTGCGCGAGGTCACGGCAGCCCGTGCCGCTTCCAGGTCACTGCCAGGAGGCGCCTGTCCCAGGCCGCTGAGCTTGTTGCCGGTGGCCGCGCGGTCGGCACGCTGCTGCGCCAGCCCCCCCCGGCCGCTTCACCGGTGTGCCGGATGACGGTCGTCAGTTTCTGCAGCACCTCGGAGTGAACCGCCCCGGGTCGGGTGGAGGCTCGATTCCATGTAAGGATTGAGTCATGGCACGACCCTCCCGTTACCCGCTTGAGCTGCGCCGTCGTGCG
>NZ_JBVJND010000077.1:0-4773 GCF_055583825.1 Streptomyces sp. NPDC104367
AGTACACCGCGCCGCGCAACCGCGTCGAGGAGGCGATCGTCCGCGTCTGGGCCGACATCCTCGGAGTCGAACGGGTCGGCGTCCACGACAACTTCCTCGCCCTGGGCGGCCATTCGCTGCTCGCCACCCAGGTCAGCAGTCGGCTGCGCGACGACCTCGGCGTGGACATCCCGGTGGGCGCCCTGTTCAACGCCCCCACCCCGGCCGCCCTCGCGGAGTGCGCCGGGACGCTCGGTGCCGCCGGGACGGCGCGGATCCGGCCCGCGGACCGCACCGCGGGACCGCTGCCGCTGTCGTCCGCCCAGGCACGCCTGTGGTTCCTCGACCGTCTTTCCCCCGGCAACGCCGAGTACCTGCTGCCCATACCGCTGCGGGTGCGCGGACCCCTGGAGGCCGCCGCGCTCGACGAGGCGCTGACCCGCCTGTGCGCGCGGCACGAGGTGCTGCGCACCCGGATCACCGCCGGTCCCGGCGGCACCCCGGAGCAGATCGTCGACGCCCCCGCACCGTTCCGGGCCGCCCCGCACGACCTGCGCCACCTCGCCGACCCGGCCGCCGCCGCCCGAGACCTGCTGGCGGCCGAGGCGGTCCGCCCGTTCGACCTGGCCACCGGTCCCGTGCTGCGCGCGACGGTCGTCCGGGTCGCCGACGACGAGCACCACGTGCTTCTGACGATGCACCACATCGCCTCCGACGGCTGGTCGGAGGGCATCATCGCGCGCGAACTGCGCGACCACTACGCGGCGGCCCTCGCCGGCCGCGACACCACGCTGCCCCCGCTGCCGGTGCAGTACGCGGACGTCGCGGTCTGGCAGCGGGAGACCCTGACCGGAGAGGTGCTGGAGGAACAGCTCGCGCACTGGCGCGGGGCGCTCGCCGGGCTGGAGCCGCTGGAGCTCCCGACGGACCGGCCGCGTCCGCCGGTGCGCGGCAGCCGGGGCGGCAGCCACACCTTCACCGTGCCGGCCGCGACCGCCGCGGCCCTCACGTCCGCCGCCGCCGCGCACGGCGCGAGCCCCTTCATGGCGTACCTGGCGGTCTTCCAGTTCCTGCTGTCCAAGTACTCCGGCCAGGAGGACATCGCCGTGGGCACCCCCGTCGCCGGGCGCACCCGCGCCGAGACCGAGGACCTGATCGGCTTCTTCGTCAACACCCTCGTCATGCGGGCCGACCTGTCGGGCGATCCCACGTTCGCCGGGCTGCTGGAGCGGGTCCGCGACGCGGCGCTGGCCGCCTACGACCACCAGGACCTGCCGTTCGACCGGATCGTGGAGGAGCTGACCCCCGAGCGCGACCTCTCCCGCACCCCCCTGGTGCAGACGCTGTTCGCGCTCCAGAACGCGCCCGGCGGCGACGCGTGGGCGCTCGGCGACGCGCAGGTGGAACGCGTGACGGTCGCCGTGCCGGACGCCCAGTTCGACCTGGCGCTGCACCTGACGGGCCGCCCCGACGGCGGCCTGGACGGCCAACTGATCTATGCCGCCGAGCTGTTCGACGCGGCGACCGCCG
This sequence comes from Streptomyces sp. NPDC104367, assembly GCF_055583825.1. Lineage (NCBI taxonomy): Bacteria > Bacillati > Actinomycetota > Actinomycetes > Kitasatosporales > Streptomycetaceae > Streptomyces > Streptomyces sp. NPDC104367. Next base: position 1,510 of record NZ_JBVJND010000077.1, read on the forward strand.
AACGGCTCACCGGGCACTACGCGACGCTGCTCGCGGAAGCCGGCGACCGCCCGGCGGCCCGGCTCGGCGAACTGGAGATGCTGACGGCCCCCGAGCGGCAGCTGATGCTGTCCGAATGGAACAGCACCCGGACGCCGTACCCGACGGAAAAGACCGTGCACCAGCTCGTGGAGGAGCAGGTCCGGCGCGCTCCCGACGTCGTCGCGATGCGGCACGGCGAACGGGAGACGACCTACGGGGAGTTCAACGAGCGGGCCAACCGCCTCGCGCACCACCTGCGCGCGGAGCACGGCGTGCGGCCCGGGACGCTGGTGGCGGTCTGCCTGGAGCGGAGCGCGGACCTGTTCTGCGCGGAACTGGCGATCCTGAAGGCGGGCGGGGGCTACGTCCCGCTGGCGCCGGACTTCCCCGCCGAGAGGCTGGCGTACATGGTCGCCGACAGCGCGGCCCCGCTGGTCATCACCGACACCGCGCACGCCGGCATGTTCCCGGGCACGCCGCTGCTGCTGGCCGACCGCCACTGGCCGGCCCCCGGCGAACGGCCCGCCGGGAACCCGGAGCCGGCTGCCGGACCCGACGACGTCGCCTACGTCATCTACACCTCCGGCTCCACCGGCAAGCCCAAGGGCGTGCTCATCGAGCACGGCGGCATGGTCAACCTGACGCGGTGGACCATGGACCACTTCCCCCTGGAGGACGGCGACCGGGTCGCGATGATCGCCGGCGTGGCCTTCGACGTCGCCGCGTGGGAACTGTGGCGGGCACTGGCCGACGGCGGCACGTGCACCATCCCCGCCGAGGCCGTACGACTCACCCCGTCGCTCCTGCACGGCTGGCTGGAGGAGGAGCGGGTGCGCTGCACCTACCTCTCGCCGCCGGTGCTGGAGGCCCTCGCGGCGCTCCCCTGGCGGCCGGACCCGGCGCTGGAGTACGTGCACACCGCGGGCGACCTGCTGCGGCTCCCGGCGGGCGTTCACCTGCCGTTCGCCGTGTACAACGACTACGGGCCCACCGAGACCACCGTCATCGTGACCTCGGCGGCGGCCGAGCCCGGAGATCCGCTGCCGCCGATCGGCCGGGCCCTCGCCAACACCACGCTGTACGTCGTGGACCGCTACGGCCGGCACGTACCGGTCGGGGTGCCGGGCGAACTGCTCATCGGCGGCGTGTGCCTGGCCCGCGGCTACCTGGGCAACCCGGAGCTGACGGCGCGGAAGTTCCACGACCACACCGCCGAGGGCGTCACCCACCGGGTCTACCGCAGCGGCGACCTCGTGAAGTGGCGGCCGGACGGTCAGCTGGAGTTCATCGCCCGCATCGACAACCAGGTCAAGATCCGTGGCTTCCGTATCGAACTCGGCGAGGTCGAGGCGGCGCTGGTGGCGCACCCGGCGGTGGCCGAGGCGGTCGTGGTGGTCCGGGAGGACGGTCCGGGCGGCAAGCGGCTCGCGGCCTACGTCGTGCCGGTCGCGCCGGACACCGCGCCGTCGGCGGCCGACCTGCGGGCGCACCTGAAGCGCGGGCTGCCGGACTACATGGTGCCGGCGACGTTCACCCCGATGGAGCGGATGCCGTTGACGCCCAACGGCAAGATCGACCGCCGGAGCCTGCCGGTGCCGGACGCCGGGCGGGCGGACGCGGACACCGGCTACGTCGCGCCGCGCACTCCGGCCGAGACGGCCGTCGCGGCGATCTGGGCGCAGGTGCTGGGCGTCGAACGGGTCGGCGTGCACGACAACTTCTTCGAGCTGGGCGGCCACTCGCTGCTGGCGGCGCAGGTCACCAGCCGGCTTCGGCAGGAGCTGGGCGCCGAGGTACCGGTGCGGGCGCTCTTCGACAGCGGTACGCCGGCGACGCTGGCCGTCGCCGTCGAGGAGGCCGGCGGCGGTGCCGCGCGGGCGGCCGGGCCGGTACCGGTGCCGCGTGACGGCGGGCCACTGCCGCTGTCGTTCGCCCAGGCCCGTCTGTGGTTCCTCGACCAGCTCTCGCCGGACGGCTCCGAGTACGCGATGCCGTTCGTGCTGCGGGTGGCCGGCACATTGGACGTGCCGGCACTGGAGGCGGCCCTGGCCGGACTGGTCGCACGGCACGAGGTACTGCGCACCCGGTTCCTGGCCGACGACGACGGCGAGCCCTACCAGGTGGTCGACGCGCCGGCGCCGGTCGCCGTGGCCGTGCACGACGTCAGCGGTGCCACCGAGCCACTGGCGGCCGCCGGTGAGCTGCTGGAAGCCCAGGCGGCCCGCCCGTTCGACCTGGCCGCCGGACCCCTGATCCGGGCGGACGTCGTGCGGCTCGCGGACGACGACGGCTTCGTGCTGCTGACGCTGCATCACATCGTGGGCGACGGCTGGTCGGAGGGCGTGCTCGCCCGTGAGCTGCACGCCCTGTACGCGGCGGCGCTGGACGGCACCGAGGCGAATCTGCCCGAACTGCCTTTGCAGTACGCGGACTTCGCGGTCTGGCAGCGCGCGTCGCTGACCGGCGAGGTGCTGGAGGCACAGCTGGCGCACTGGCGGGAGCGGCTGGCGGGCCTGGAGCCGCTGGAGCTGCCGACCGACCACCGTCGGCCGCCGATGGGCGGCGCGCGCGCCGGCTCGGTGGACTTCACCGTCCCGGCCGCCACGGCGGCGGCGCTGCGCGCCACGGCGGGGGAGCGGGGCGCGAGCCTGTTCATGGCGTGCCTGGCGGTCTTCCAGATCCTGCTGGCCAAGTACTCCCGCCAGGAGGACATCGCGGTCGGCACGCCGATCGCCGGCCGCACCCAGCCCGAGATCGACGACCTGGTCGGCTTCTTCGTCAACACCCTCGTGCTGCGCACCGACCTGTCCGGGAACCCCGAGTTCACCGAACTGCTGGACCGAGTCAAGGACACGGCGCTGGCCGCCTACGACCACCAGGACCTGCCGTTCGACCGGATCGTGGAGGAACTCGCGCCCGAACGCGACCTGGACCGCAACCCGTTCTTCCAGACGATGTTCCTGCTGCGCGCGCCGGAGGAGACCGCCGGCTGGGCGCTGCCGGGCGCCGAGGTCCAGCAGCAGCCGGTGACCCTGCGGGACGCCAAGTTCGACCTGGTCCTCACCGTGCACGACGCGCCGGAGGGAGACCTCCGGGGCACCGTGGAATACCGCACCGACCTGTACGAGCGGGAGACCGCCGAACGGCTGGCCGGGCATTTCGCGGTGCTGTTGGAGGGGGTCGCGGCGGTGCCGGGGGCGCGGTTGTCGGAGTTGGAGGTGTTGTCGGCGGCTGAGCGGGAGC
>NZ_JBVJND010000078.1:1838-4502 GCF_055583825.1 Streptomyces sp. NPDC104367
GCACGGGGCCCGAGAAATCCCGTGTGAATCTGGCGGGACCACCCGCTAAGCCTAAATATTCCCTGGTGACCGATAGCGGATAGTACCGTGAGGGAATGGTGAAAAGTACCCCGGGAGGGGAGTGAAATAGTACCTGAAACCGTGTGCCTACAAGCCGTGGGAGCACTTCGTGTGTGACTGCGTGCCTTTTGAAGAATGAGCCTGCGAGTTTGCGGTGTGTTGCGAGGTTAACCCGTGTGGGGAAGCCGTAGCGAAAGCGAGTCCGAATAGGGCGTTTCAGTAGCGCGCTCAAGACCCGAAGCGGAGTGATCTAGCCATGGGCAGGTTGAAGCGGAGGTAAGACTTCGTGGAGGACCGAACCCACCAGGGTTGAAAACCTGGGGGATGACCTGTGGTTAGGGGTGAAAGGCCAATCAAACTCCGTGATAGCTGGTTCTCCCCGAAATGCATTTAGGTGCAGCGTCGTGTGTTTCTTGCCGGAGGTAGAGCACTGGATAGGCGATGGGCCCTACCGGGTTACTGACCTTAGCCAAACTCCGAATGCCGGTAAGTGAGAGCGCGGCAGTGAGACTGTGGGGGATAAGCTCCATGGTCGAGAGGGAAACAGCCCAGAGCATCGACTAAGGCCCCTAAGCGTACGCTAAGTGGGAAAGGATGTGGAGTCGCACAGACAACCAGGAGGTTGGCTTAGAAGCAGCCACCCTTGAAAGAGTGCGTAATAGCTCACTGGTCTAGTGATTCCGCGCCGACAATGTAGCGGGGCTCAAGCGTACCGCCGAAGTCGTGTCATTGCAGCATGTACTCCCAACGGAGGCTGTGATGGGTAGGGGAGCGTCGTGTGCCGGGTGAAGCAGCACCGGAAGGTAGTTGTGGACGGTTCACGAGTGAGAATGCAGGCATGAGTAGCGATTCACACGTGGGAAACGTGTGCGCCGATTGACTAAGGGTTCCTGGGTCAAGCTGATCTGCCCAGGGTAAGTCGGGACCTAAGGCGAGGCCGACAGGCGTAGTCGATGGATAACCGGTTGATATTCCGGTACCCGCTGTGAAGCGTCAAACATCGAACCAGGCGATGCTAAGTCCGTGAAGCCGCCCCGGAGCCTTCGGGCAAAGGGGAGTGGTGGAGCCGACGGACCAGACTTGTAGTAGGTGAGTGATGGGGTGACGCAGGAAGGTAGTCCAGCCCGGGCGGTGGTTGTCCCGGGGTAAGGGTGTAGGCCGCAAGGTAGGCAAATCCGCCTTGCATACGGCTGAGACCTGATGCCGAGCCGATTGTGGTGAAGTGGATGATCCTATGCTGTCGAGAAAAGCCTCTAGCGAGTTTCATGGCGGCCCGTACCCTAAACCGACTCAGGTGGTCAGGTAGAGAATACCGAGGCGTTCGGGTGAACTATGGTTAAGGAACTCGGCAAAATGCCCCCGTAACTTCGGGAGAAGGGGGGCCACACCTGGTGAGAACACTTGCTGTTCGAGCTGGGGGTGGCCGCAGAGACCAGCGAGAAGCGACTGTTTACTAAAAACACAGGTCCGTGCGAAGCCGTAAGGCGATGTATACGGACTGACGCCTGCCCGGTGCTGGAACGTTAAGGGGACCGGTTAGCTCCATTTCGGTGGGGCGAAGCTGAGAACTTAAGCGCCAGTAAACGGCGGTGGTAACTATAACCATCCTAAGGTAGCGAAATTCCTTGTCGGGTAAGTTCCGACCTGCACGAATGGCGTAACGACTTCTCGACTGTCTCAACCATAGGCCCGGTGAAATTGCACTACGAGTAAAGATGCTCGTTTCGCGCAGCAGGACGGAAAGACCCCGGGACCTTTACTACAGTTTGATATTGGTGTTCGGTTCGGCTTGTGTAGGATAGCTGGGAGACTTTGAAACTCGGACGCCAGTTCGGGTGGAGTCGTCGTTGAAATACCAGTCTGGTCGTGCTGGATGTCTAACCTGGGTCCGTGATCCGGATCAGGGACAGTGTCTGATGGGTAGTTTAACTGGGGCGGTTGCCTCCTAAAGAGTAACGGAGGCGCCCAAAGGTTCCCTCAGCCTGGTTGGCAATCAGGTGTTGAGTGTAAGTGCACAAGGGAGCTTGACTGTGAGACCGACGGGTCGAGCAGGGACGAAAGTCGGGACTAGTGATCCGGCGGTGGCTTGTGGAAGCGCCGTCGCTCAACGGATAAAAGGTACCCCGGGGATAACAGGCTGATCTTCCCCAAGAGTCCATATCGACGGGATGGTTTGGCACCTCGATGTCGGCTCGTCGCATCCTGGGGCTGGAGTCGGTCCCAAGGGTTGGGCTGTTCGCCCATTAAAGCGGTACGCGAGCTGGGTTTAGAACGTCGTGAGACAGTTCGGTCCCTATCCGCTGCGCGCGCAGGAATATTGAGAAGGGCTGTCCCTAGTACGAGAGGACCGGGACGGACGAACCTCTGGTGTGCCAGTTGTTCTGCCAAGGGCATGGCTGGTTGGCTACGTTCGGGAGGGATAACCGCTGAAAGCATCTAAGCGGGAAGCCTGCTTCGAGATGAGTATTCCCACCCACTTGATGGGGTAAGGCTCCCAGTAGACGACTGGGTTGATAGGCCGGATCTGGAAGCCCAGTAATGGGTGGAGGTGACCGGTACTAATAGGCCGAGGGCTTGTCCTCAGTTGCTCGCGTCCACTGTGTT
>NZ_JBVJND010000079.1:0-4138 GCF_055583825.1 Streptomyces sp. NPDC104367
GCCCGTCGAATACGAAGCCAATTACTACACCGAACTCACGAAACCCCAGGTCATCACCACAATCTGAGATCTCTACCGAACCCGGGGCGGTTCAGCTCTTCACGGAAGGCTTTCCGCCGCGTTGCCTGTCCCAACCCAGGATGCGCGGCTTTCCTCCGCGGTGCACGATGCCGTATTGAGCGCGACGCCAGCCGGGTTGGCTCCCCTCGGCGCGCCCTGTCGGGCGGGGCGCCGCACGTCGGACCTCGCCAGGCCCGTGCGATGCACCCTACGCATACGGCAGTTGCCTGGCCCTGCGCTCGGGGTGGGTCGTTGGGCATATCACGCTGACGGCCCAGCTCTGCTTGCGCTTGGCCGTCAGTCGGGCGGTCGTGCTTCTTACGCGGCGCTGGGGCTGCAGAAGCCTGCGAGCACCCTCGGGGACAAGGTGTTCGTGAACCCTGAGCGGGGGAAACGGCGCACGACGGCCTGCCAGAGTTCGGGCGCAAGGCGTGAGGGAGGCCGCTCCACCGATGCCCGAAGATCGAGGACGGCAGTCTTGCCGGCGTCTTCGAGGACGAACTGCTGGTCGCTGCCGTAGTTTTCGTCCGTGTCGCCGCGGTACCGCTTGAGTTCAAGGGGCAGACCGCATACCGGGTCCAGCAGGGCCGCCACGACGTTGTGCGGTCCCGGCCCCTGTGCGCGGGCGTGCGAGGACTGCAGGACCATGCGTGCCATGCCGAAGGCCGCAGAGTGGTGTCCGTCGGCCATGAACGTGTTCGCGACGGTGTGCAGGAGCGCGGCCCGCCGGAGCAGGCCGCTGCCCAGCCAGGCTCCGCGCCGCTTCACCTGCACGTACGCGTCGGCGGGGTTCTCCCACCGAGCGTGATGTTCCCGCTCTTCCGCAGTCCAGGCACGCGGCGAGGCACGCCAGCACAGGTGCATACTGTCCGCGTCGACCCAGGTGGAGAGCGCTCGTTCTTCGGCGCTTCGCCAGAGAGTGGACGGCAGCCCGGTCAGCCGTAGGCGAGCGGACTCCCCCAGGACCTGCAGCTCGATCGTGGTTCGACGCCGCCGGATGATGCGCAGACCGGCTACGCCGTGTACCTCATTGTGGGCGGGGACATAGGAGGGCAAGAGGTTGAAAAGAAGCTCGGCCGCTCGTTCCTCGCTCTCGATGCCGAGCCCGATCAAGTCAGGCTGGGGCTGGACCGCGCTGATACCCAGAGGGAAACGGGTGTAGAGGTTGCGGAACTCCAGGAGAGCAACCAGTACGCGGGCTTCGAGGACTCGTTGGGCCAACGAGGCGGCCTCCGGTAGGACGGTCTGGCTGTCCTGCAGGCCATCGACTGCCCGGCGGGCTTGTTGGACGCTTTCGCCCGTGTAGAGGCGTCGGAGCAGTGCAACGTCTTGGTGCTGTACGCGCATGGGTCTCCTGCACGTCTCGGCCCAGGACGTACGGAATCGAGATCCGGTGGGATGCATAGCTTGCATTGGATGACCGGTTCACCCGAGCGTGGAGGTGCAGGGCCGAAAGCGTCTCCGGGGAGCGGTGGTCATGCCGCAGACCCACGGTAGGTCACCTGCTGGCGCTGAACGGGTAATCAGGAGGACTTCCGACCGCAGGGTCACCCGAAAGAGGGGAAGTAGTGCCTGGACCGGCACGTTCGGGTGTTGTTCAGCCCGCGAGTGCCTCAGCCGGCCCGGTTTCGCACGGGTGTTGGTGCACTGCCCGTCTGTTGGGGGCGGTGAGTCCGACGGGTACACGGGCCGTGCCGCTGGTCCGCCCGCCGGTGGCCTGATGGACGCGGCGGGCGGGATGGTTGCCCCGAGAGGTTGCACGGGAAGAGCCGCACGTCACATTCCCGGGGCGAGGCGAGGGCGCCCCTGGCCTAACCCCAGGGATCTGCCGGCGGGATAGAGCAGCGTTCGGCTCGGCTCAGGGCGAGGCGAATCGGTCCGCACGCCTTTACGTATGCCGCTCGGGAGGCGTCGTCGACGTAGTCCAGCACGGTGGGGGACGGGTCTCCTAGGGCAACGCTGGGATCTTCGGGGAGGCGGGTTAGAACCGGGATTCCGAACCGTGCGAGTTCCGCATCCACCTGCGCTGTGAAGTCCGGTGAGGAGGTGCTGCCGGCTTGTGGCGATTGCCGAAGGATGAGGCCGGAGACGGGGACGCGCTCCAGAGGAATCCCGGTGAGGTGCTGCTGACGCCAGGCCATGGCCGAGGCGGCCGGGGTGACAGCCACTTCACGGTGCTCGGCGACGCCATTGCGTGCTTCTGCGGTCACGAAGCTCTCGGGGTACCCGGAGGAGTCGACGACGACGAAGTGGCTGTCCACGGATTGTTCGATGTGGGGGCCCATACCGAGGTCGTCGTTGCAGTCCACGAAAATGATCCAGTCGAAATGCCGGCGTGCCTGTTGGAGCAGGGCACCCACGTCCCTACGAGAGCTGGACACCGTATGGGTGAACAGTGCGCCGTTGCCGGGGACCAGCCTGCCCCTTCGCCACGGTACGGACGGAACAGCGGTCGGGCGGTCCGGGACGGACCAACCGAACACGTCGTTCTCGTAGAGGCGGCGCATCCCACTGTCGGCGTCGAAGGAGTGGCTCACCACGAGGACCGCACAACCGTCCAAGGCCCACGCCGCACCGATCTGCATTGCCATCCTCTTCAGGTCCCACTTGGATCTGCTGAATCGAGGAGCGAGCAATTGCATGGACTTGCCCATCACCGGCTCGGTGCACTCGGCGACCCGGGAGCCTTGAGCATGCTGGCGGGCTGCGGGTGTATTGCGGGGAATGGTGCCGTGGCTGGGGAACGCGGTCTCATCGAGAGCGGTGAAATAGCGTGGCCTCTGCCTCACAGGTTGTGCCGGGAGGCTCGCCGTAGCGGTCTCTACCCGCAGGATGCCGTGCCAGTTGCTCATGCGGTGGGCTGGCGCGGTGAACTCCATGACGCAACGGTCGTCATCGCAGTGGTGGCCTTCGCCGTTGGTGACCAGGCCCGGCCCGACCACGGGATCGCTGAGAATCGCGGCGAGCCGGTCGTCATGAAGTGGGACGCCTTGCTGGATCTCGCGCACGATGTGCCAGTCCAGGCCGTGGTCTGCAGCCATGTTCGACACCTTCAGACCTGCGTGGCCGGCCAGCCGGTCCCAGAGCCGGATCCGACGCAGGACGGCGCTGGACAGTGCGACCGCCGGGCGGTGGTCGTCGATGATCGTCCGCGGTTGGGGCTTGCGGCGCCGGCCAGTAGGGAACCTCTCGGGCGGAAGTGCCTCGGGGGCGACGGTCCACAGAGGGACGCGCCGCTGAGTGGAAAGGGATGCTTCGTGTGCGGAGAGCAGTCCTTCGACATCGTCGGACCGGTCCAGTGAGGTGAGCGCGATGACACCTGCGCTGGGGTCGCGTGCGAACGCGATTTCGATGCTGTTGTTAACCGCATGGGCCCACAGGCCGGGAGCGCCGTGGATCGTCCGCTGGCCCCGCTCGCGGTAGGGGAGCATCTCCAGGGCAGGGCCCACCAGGTCGACATGCTCGAAACGGATGTCTAGGCGGTTCGATGCCGGAACGACTTCGGCGATCCCGAGAGGGTAGCGGCTGGAGAGCTGCGGGTTGCCGATGTGCTGCAACAGGAGCGATTCCAGCAGTAGTTGGGTGTCCGTACCGCTCGGAACAAGCGATTTCCAGCTCGTCAGTTCCTTGACGCGCAGGCGTACGGCGCGCAGGGATTCCCCGGTCAGCTGCTGCCGGGCGGCGGCGACTTGCTCCTCGATCAACATCATGCTCCTTCTGGTGCGTGCCCCGACCTGGCACAGAAGGCTCATGAAACCGTTCGATGAAGTGGCTGATCTTGAGATCGTGGAGAGGGTTGTCCGACAGTGCCAGGGTCGGTTCAACGGCACTCGGAGCTGGCCGCTTCCAGGGGCCAGGTGGCTCCACCTCAGCTCATGTGGGGCCCAGGTGTCAAACACCGCGGGTACAGCCGGAGCGTCGTCACCCGGTAAGTCCAGGCGAATGCCGCAAGGGCGGCGCCCGGAGCCGGATTGCTGGCCCCATCTGTCAATGCTCCCGCAGAATTGAGCACGTTCCGCTCCCGCAGAATTGACCCCCTGGGGTTGGTTCAGTCGCGGTGTGTGCGGTTTTCCTTGGC
>NZ_JBVJND010000080.1:0-4129 GCF_055583825.1 Streptomyces sp. NPDC104367
ACACACCGCAACCCGGTCCTCGACCAACCGGTGAACCGTCGCCGTGTCCGGATACTCACCCCCCGTCGCGTTCACCCCCACCACCAACCGCTCCCGCTCGGCCGGCGTCAGCATCTCCAACGCCGAGAGGACGGTGTCCGGGTTGTCCACGACGGAGGCCAGCAGCGTCTCGACGTGGCCGGCCATCCGCTCGATCACCGCGTCGTCGAAGAGCGCCCGGTCGTAGACGAACTTGAACTCGAAGACGTGCCGGGCCGTGGCGACCAGGGTCAGCGGAAAGCCCGTGCGCTCCACCGCGTGCACGATCCTGCGGTCCATGCCCTGCGGCAGGTCGGACTCGCCGACCTCCACCGGGTAGTTCTCGAAGACCATGATCGACCGGAACAGCGGTTCGCCGCGCGGCACCTCGCTGAACTCGCGGACGTCCACCAGGTGGCAGTACTCCCACTGCCGCATGTCCAGCTGCTCGTCCTGCAACTCCCGCAGCCAGTCGGCCACCCGCGCCGTCCCGGTCACCCGGCCGCGCACCGGCAGCGTGTTGATGAACAGGCCGATCATCGAGTCGATGCCCGGCATCCCGATCGAGCGGCCGGAGTTGGTCGAGCCGAACACCACGTCCTCGTGGCCGCTGTACCGCGCCAGCAGCACCGACCACACACCCTGGAGCAGGGTGTTCATGGTGATCCGCTGGGAGCGGGCGTAGGCGCGGGCCCGCTCGAACAGCGACGGGTCGGAGAAGATCTCCAGTTCGCCGATGCCGCTCAGCCCGGTGTCGCGGTCCACGTGCAGGTCGGTCGGCTCGGTGACGCCCTCCAGATAGCGGGTCCAGAACGCCTTGGAGTCCGCCGGCCGGCGGGTGCCCAGCCACTCGATGTACCGGCGGTACGGCACCGGCTCCGGAAGGTGCGCCGGTGTGCCCTCCAGCCGTTCCCGGTAGATCGCGAACAGTTCCTTCTGGAGGAACTGGATGCTCCAGCCGTCCAGCAGGATGTGGTGGAACGACCAGACCAGCACCCGGCGTTCCTCCGTCATCCGCACCACCGCGATCCGTACCAGCGGTGCTCGTGACAGGTCGAACCCGCGGTCCCAGTCCTCGGAGAGGAACTCCCGCAGCCCCGCGTCCTGCTCGTCCGGGGTGCGGTCGCGCAGGTCGCTGACGGTGAAGGGCAGTTCGGCGGTGCGCTGCACCACCTGGAGCGGTTCGGACACGCCCTCCCACACGAACGCGCTGCGCAGGATGGTGTGCCGGTCGATCAGCCGCTGCCAGGCGTCGCGCAGGCAGCCCTCGTCCAGCGGGCCGGTGATCTCCTCGGCGACCTGCACGGTGTACGGGCGGGTGTCGGAGGTGTCCTCCAGCGAGTGGAAGAGCATGCCGAACTGGAGGGGGGAGAGTCCGTAGACGTCCTCGACGTTGTGAGACATCAGGCAAACCTCTTCAGGATCGCGGCCATGTCGGTGTCGCTGACACCGGTGACGGGGGTTCCTTCCTCGCCCGGCAGGCCGGGCGAGGCGGTGGTACGGGAGCTCTCGGCGACCAGGTCGCGCAGCGCGGCGGTCATCGCGGCGGCGAGCCGTTCGATCGTGGAGCGGTCGTGCAGCGCCTCGGAGTAGCCGAAGTGCACGGAGAACGTGTCGCCCTCGACGGCGGCGGTGACGTCCAGGACGCTCCAGCGGGTGCCGTCCGGGCTGATGCTGTCGCCCTGGGGTTCCCCGGAGCCGGCGTACCGGCCGATGCCGGGCAGTTGCTCGGTGAACTGACCCAGGTAGTTGAAGTTGACCTCGGGCGCCGGCTGGTCGCGCAGCGCGGCGGCCACGTCCGGGGCGCCGAGGTACCGCAGGATGCCGTAGCCCACGCCCTTGTCGGGGATGCGGTCGAGCTGCTCCTGGACGGAGCGCAGCACGGTCGCGGGTGCGGCCTGCGGGTCGATGCGCAGTGCCACGGGGAAGACGCTGGTGAACCAGCCCACCGTGCGTGACAGGTCCACGTCGGGGAACAGGTCCTCGCGGCCGTGGCCCTCCAGGCCGATCAGGCTGTGCGCCCGGCCCGTCCAGCCGTGCAGGGCCCGGGCCAGGGCGGTCAGCAGCGCGTCGTTGATGCGGGTGCCGAACGCGCGGGGCACGTCCCGCAGCAGCGCGGCGGTCTCACCGGCGGTCAGCGAGGCGCTGACCGCCCGCACGGTCGCCACCGTGTTGTCTCCCTCGCGGTCCCGCGGGAGCCGGCCGGAGGGCTTCGGTTCCGACCAGTAGACCGACTCGGCGCGGGCCCGCGCGGATTCCGCGTACTGGACGAGGCGTTCGGCCCAGGCCCTGAACGACGTGGTCTTCGGCGGCAGCGCGGGTTCCCGGCCGGCGGCCCTGGCCGCGTAGGCGGTGCCCAGGTCCTCCAGCAGCACCCGCCACGAGACGCTGTCCACGGCCATGTGGTGGACCACCACCAGCAGCCGCTGTCCTCGTCCGGCCCCCAGGTCCAGCAGAGCGCACCTCAGCAACGGGCCCTTGTTCAGGCTCAGGGAACGCTGCACCTCGTCGGCGATGCCCTGCGCCGCGGGCCACAGTGCCGCGTCGTCGGCCGCGGACAGGTCGTAGGTCTCCAGCAGGCCGGCGTCCCCGTCGTGCCCGTCGTGTTCGTCCAGGTACTGCGACCAGCCGTCCGTCGCGTCCGCGAACCGCAGCCGCAGCGCGTCGTGGTGCGCGGCGAGGTCCGTCAGCGCCCGGCGCAGCGGCTCGGGCTCCAGGTCGTCGGTGGCCAGCAGCTCCGCCTGGTTGAAGTGGTGGGCGTCCGGCCAGCCCTTCTCGGCGAACCAGTGCTGGATCGGGGTGAGCGGCACGTCACCGGTGACGACGCCCTGTTCGGCGTCGATCACGGCGGCCGACGGGGCCTGTGCGGCGATCTCCGCGATCGTCTGGTACTTGAAGATCATCCGGGGTGTCAGGCGGACCCCGGACCGCTTGGCCTTGGCGATCATCTGGATGCTGATGATCGAGTCGCCGCCCAGCTCGAAGAAGTTGTCGTGGATGCCGACGTTTTCCAGCCCCAGCACCTCGCCCCACACCGCGACCAGCGTCTCCTCGGCCGGGGTGCGCGGGGCGGCGTACGCGGAGGCCACGTCGCGCCGCTGGGTGTCCGGCAGCGGCAGCGCCTTGCGGTCGACCTTGCCGTTCGGGGTGAGTGGCATCGCCTCCAGTGCCACGTAGACGGCGGGGACCATGTAGTCCGGCAGGTCGCGCTGCAGGTGCGTGCGCAGCTCGGTGCCGGCCGGGGCGGCCGCTCCGTCGGCGGGCACCAGGTACGCCACGAGGCGCTTCTCGCCCGGCGTGTCCTCCCGGACGATCACCGCCGTGTGGCTGACGCCGGGGTGGGTGAGCAGGGTGTTCTCGATCTCGCCGAGTTCGATGCGGTAGCCGCGCAGTTTGACCTGGTTGTCGATGCGGCCGATGAACTCCATCTCGCCGTTCTCCCGCCAGCGCACCAGGTCGCCGGTGCGGTAGGCGCGGGCGCCGGGGACCGTGCTGAACGGATCGGGGACGAACCGCGCCTCGGTGAGTTCGGGACGGTTGAGGTAGCCGCGGGCGACGCAGATGCCGCCGAGCAGGCACTCGCCGGGGACGCCGACCGGCACCGGCCGGTCGTACCGGTCGACGACGTACGCCGTGGTGTTGGTGATCGGAACGCCGACGGAGGTGGTCTCGTACGCCGGGTCGACGGTCGTGGTCAGGCTCATCACGTTGGCGACGGAGCCCTCGGTGGCGCCGTACTCGTTGGAGATCACCGTCGCCCGCCGCCCGGTGCGGAACACCCGGTCGGCCAGGGTGGGCGACAGTTCCTCGCCGCCGGCGACGATCGTGGCGATGCCGTGCCGCGCTCCGGCCGCTTCCAACGTCGCCGTCAACACCTCCAGGTGGGAGGGGGTGGCCTTGAGGAAGCCGATGTCCATGCCCGTGGCCACCAGGTCGATGGCCGCGTCGAACGCGCTCTGCCCCTCCACGGGGACCGGAACCACCAGACGCTGCCCCTGGACCAGCGGCAGGAACAGCGACGTGATCGTCAGATCGAACGTCACCGAGGAGTACAGCAGCGTCCCCACCGCGTTCTCCCCGACCGGCGGATAGTTCACATCACACCAGTGCA
>NZ_JBVJND010000081.1:0-3913 GCF_055583825.1 Streptomyces sp. NPDC104367
TCAGACCGCGCCGGACCACCTCGTGGTCGTCCAGCAGGAACACCCGGATCGGGTCCTGTTCCGTGAAGGTGCGCGGCTGCGTCATGACGACCCCTTGATCCCCTTGCTCCCGGGAGGTCCCCCGGACGGAGGACAGACTGCGGGCTGTCCACGACGATCATCGCCCCTGGGTGCCGACCGGACTAGGGCCGGTCGGCCCCATTCCCGGGCCGGTGCCGACCGGCCCCGGCCCGGGCGCCGGCGGGACGCGCGGGTCAGATCTTGGCGCCGGCTCCGTAGGGGGCGTACAGGTCGAGCAGCCGGGTGCGGGACGCGCGCAGCCGGTGGGCCAGCACCTCGCCCACCCACTGGCCGACCGCGCTGCCCAGCTCCGGGTCGTCCCGGCACAGCGACCGGATGGACTCGGCGTCGAACTCGTACGCCCGCACCGGGGTCGTGGCCTCGGCGCCCAGGTGCCACACATGCGGTGCGAACAGCCAGGACCAGCCGATCAGCTCGTTGTGCCCGAGGTTCTCGATGACGGCCGCGCGGCGGCCCGGCACCCGCATGTCGAGTTCGACCCGGCCGGAGCGGATGATCCAGAACCGGTCGGCGCGCCCGCCCTCCTCGAAGAGCCGGGTGCCCGGGTCGAAGGAGACCTCGCGGGCGAAGCACATCAGCCGTTCCCGGTGATCCGCGGGGAGCGCGCGCAGCATGGTGGGGGTCGGGACGGTGGTCATGGCGGGCCTCCCGGGACGGGACGGTGGAAGCTGCTGGTCACAGCGTGCGGCGCGGACCGCCGGCCCGCCATGGGCCGAGCGGACCCCACGTCCCGGGACCATCGGTCCGCCGCCGGGCCGTACGGCCGCTCCCGGGGCCGCCCGCGGGCGCGGCACGATCGGTGACGCACCGGGCCGGTGCACCACCCGGACCCCCTGACTCCTGGCACCTGACTCCTGGCACCTGGCACTTGACCCCTGACCCCTGACTCTGCCCTCTGACCTCTGACCCTTGCCCCCTTCCCTCCCGAATCCACGCCCGCACCCCCTCCGCCGCACCCCCTCTGCCCGGCCCACCCGTCCCGCCCACGCCCGGCTGCGGGACCGACAGGCCCTGGCTACGCTGAACGAGGCGCCGTCCCGAGCGCCGCCGCACGGACCACCGCACCGGCTCACCGCCGACCGGACGTGCGCACCTGACGACCGGTTGCCCGCAGCCCGACCACCGGCACGCATCGACGACTTCCGGAGTCCCATCCATGTCCCAGGCCGAACACCAGGACGCCACCGCGCCGTCCGCGCCGTCCGCGCTTTCCGACGCCGAGCTGCGCACCCTGGACGCCCACTGGCGCGCCGCCAACTACCTCGCCGCCGGCCAGATCTACCTGATGGCCAACCCGCTGCTCACCGAGCCGCTGCGGCCCGAGCACATCAAGCCCCGGCTGCTCGGCCACTGGGGCACCTCGCCGGGCCTGAACCTCGTCCACACCCACCTCAACCGGGTGATCGGGGCGCGCGGCCTGGACGTGGTGTGCGTGTGGGGACCGGGGCACGGCGGTCCCTCGGTGCTGGCCAACTCCTGGCTGGAGGGCACCTACAGCGAGACCTACCCCGACGTCACCCGGGACGGGGCGGGCATGGCGCGGCTGTTCCGGCAGTTCTCCTTCCCCGGCGGCGTGCCCAGCCACGTGGCCCCGGAGACGCCCGGCTCCATCCACGAGGGCGGTGAGCTCGGCTATTCCCTCGCCCACGCCTACGGTGCGGCCCTCGACAACCCGGACCTCCTGGTCGCGTGCGTCGTCGGCGACGGCGAGGCGGAGACCGGACCGCTGGCCGCCTCCTGGCACTCGAACAAGTTCCTCGACCCGGTGCACGACGGCGCGGTCCTGCCGATCCTCCACCTCAACGGCTACAAGATCGCCAACCCGACCGTCCTGTCCCGGCTGCCCGAGGACGAACTCGACTCGCTGCT
Organism: Streptomyces sp. NPDC104367; assembly: GCF_055583825.1. Classification (NCBI taxonomy): domain Bacteria; kingdom Bacillati; phylum Actinomycetota; class Actinomycetes; order Kitasatosporales; family Streptomycetaceae; genus Streptomyces; species Streptomyces sp. NPDC104367. The sequence continues at coordinate 1,951 of NZ_JBVJND010000081.1, forward strand.
GCGCGGATACGGCCACGAGCCGATCCACGTCACCGGCGACGACCCGCACGAGGTGCACCGCGCGATGGCCGCGGCGCTGGACCGGGCCCTGGACCGGATCGGGGAGGTCCAGCGCGCGGCCCGCGAGGACGGCGCCACCGAGCGGGCGCACTGGCCGATGATCGTGCTGCGCACGCCCAAGGGCTGGACCGGCCCGGCCGAGGTGGACGGGGTACCGGTCGAGGGCACCTGGCGCGCCCACCAGGTCCCGCTGGCCGGGGTCCGGGAGAACCCGGAGCACCTGCGGCAGCTGGAGGCCTGGCTGCGTTCGTACCGGCCCGAGGAACTCTTCGGCTCCGACGGCCGGCCCGTCGCCGACGTGCTCGCCTGCGTCCCGGACGGCGCCCGGCGGCTCGGCGCCACCCCGCACGCCAACGGCGGCCTCCTCGTCCGCGACCTGCCCATCGCCGACCTCGACGACTTCGCCGTCCCCGTCGACAAGCCCGGCACCAGCCTGCACGAACCCACCCGCGTCCTGGGCGACCTGCTCGAACAGGTCATGCGGGACACCGCCGACAGCCGTGACTTCCGCCTGGTCGGCCCGGACGAGACCGCCTCCAACCGGCTCCAGGCGGTGTACGAGGCCAGCGGCAAGGCCTGGCAGGCCGGACTGCTCCCGGTCGACGAACACCTCGACCGGCACGGCCGGGTGATGGAGATCCTCTCCGAACACTGCTGCCAGGGCTGGCTGGAGGGCTACCTCCTGACCGGCCGGCACGGACTGTTCTCCTGCTACGAGGCGTTCGTGCACATCGTCGACTCGATGGTCAACCAGCACATCAAGTGGCTGCGCACATCACGCGAGTTGCCCTGGCGGGCACCCATCGCCTCGCTCAACTACCTGCTGACGTCGCACGTGTGGCGCCAGGACCACAACGGCTTCTCGCACCAGGACCCCGGCTTCGTCGACCACGTCCTCAACAAGAGCCCCGAGGTGGTGCGCGTCTACCTCCCGCCGGACGCCAACACCCTCCTGTCCGTCGCCGACCACGTGCTGCGCAGCCGGGACTACGTCAACGTGATCGTGGCCGGCAAACAGCCCTGCTACGACTGGCTCTCCATGGGCCAGGCGCGCGTCCACTGCGCCCGCGGCGCCGGCATCTGGGAGTGGGCCGGCACCGAGAACGGCGGCGAGCCCGACGTCGTCCTCGCCTGCGCCGGTGACGTGCCCACGCAGGAGATCCTGGCCGCGGCCCAGCTGCTGCGCCGGCATCTGCCGCAGCTCTCCGTCCGGGTGGTCAACGTCGTCGACATGACCCGGCTGATGCCGCACGACGACCACCCGCACGGGATGACCGACTTCGAGTTCGACGGCCTGTTCACCGCCGACAAGCCGGTGATCTTCGCGTACCACGGGTACCCGTGGCTGATCCACCGGCTCGCCTACCGGCGCAACGGCCACCGCCACATGCATGTGCGCGGCTACAAGGAGTCCGGCACCACGACCACCCCGTTCGACATGGTCGTCCGCAACGACCTGGACCGCTACCGCCTCGTCATGGACGTCATCGACCGCGTCCCCGGCCTCGCCGTCCGCGCGGCCGCCGTCCGCCAGCAGATGGCCGACGCCCGCACCCGCCACCACGCCTGGATCCGCGAGCACGGCACGGACCTCCCCGAGGTCGCCGACTGGACCTGGAACTCCTGACCCCTCCCGGGACCCGGCACCGGAACCCCCCCCGTGAACCGGACGGGGGCCGGTGACCCGGCCGATCCGGGTGTCTCCGGCCCCTGCCGCACACTACGGTGGCCTATGACCGGACCTGCCGGTACCCATCTGTCGACAGGATCGGGAGGACCCTGTGGAAGGCCCCGAAGCGGCCCGCGTGCGGCTGCCGCAGCTCAGGCTCGACGAGCTGCTGGACGAGCTTCAGGCCCGTCTGGACGCGGCCCGCGGCACCCGCGACCGGGTGCACAGCCTCCT
>NZ_JBVJND010000082.1:0-3542 GCF_055583825.1 Streptomyces sp. NPDC104367
GGCCCAGTCCTCCACTTTCAGCACCCTCCAGATCATCAAGGGGGGTTAATTCTGCGGGAGCACCTGGGGGTCATTCTTACGGGAGCAACGACACCCTCCAGTCCACGCGGTTCCAGCGCTACGTGACCGACTTCCAGAGCGAGGTCAGTGTGCACGCGACGAACCCCGCTGTGGCCGCCTTCAGTGAGAAGGTGCGCGATGCGCTCAACCGCTTGGACGAGGACGACGAGTAGGAGCTACCAGGGCCGCCAGTCCCGTGGCGCATCGTCGTTCCGCAGACCGGCGATGCGCCGGCCGTACTCGGCCGCGGTCTTCTCATCTTCCTGAACGTTCTGCATGAGCCACGTCGTCATGCCGAACTCTTGGATCCCGCGCAGCGTCTCGTAGCCCGGCCAGTCGTACAGGTCACGCCCGTACGCGGCCACGAAGTCGGCGTACTGCTCGTCGGTCTGCCAGCCAAGGCTGTGATGCTCCACAGCCGTAACCATGAGATCCCACTCAGGATGGTCGTAGCAGAACATCTCGAAGTCGATCAGGATGACACGACCCTGATCATCCACCATGAGGTTCTGCACGTGGGCATCCCCGTGCACCGGCCCCTTGGCCGTCTCGAACCGCAACTCGGCGTACTTGTCTTGCAGTTCGCGCCAGCGCTTCCGCAAGAAGGCCTTGTCATCGTCCGGGATCACTGCCCGATCGAGCCTCAGCGCTTGCTTGTCGAAGGGGTCGTACGACGGCAGTACAAGCCCGTCCGGCACGGTCAGTGAGTGCAGATCCCTCAGGATGCTGCCCAGCTCCCCGTACGTCGCCTTACGGTCCCCTTCGACGATCAGATGCCAGAACGTCACCGGGTGACCATCAATCAAGAGGGGTTGTTCAAGGTCCTCGACGATCTGCGCAGCCGGAAACCCTTCCTCTCCGAGCCACCGCGACACGTCCACTTCCACGCGGGCCTTGGGCAGCCATTCCTTACCCCGCGCCACGCGTACGATGACCGGCGCCGAGGCCAGCCGGAACAGCGCGTTCTCTCCCAGTCGGATCAGCTCTGCGGCTCTGTCGTCGAGTCCCGCAGCCCGGCACGCGGCAGCCATCACCCGCGTAGCCCTCGCTGACGTGAACCCTTCTTCCGTGCGAGCAGCGTCAAGCGCCATGCCCGTACCAGCTCCCCTAGTCGCGCGCGATCAACCAGCGCACGCCTACGGGTGACCAACCCGACGTACGCCGGACACAACCACGACCGTACCCGCTGAGCCAATCAGCGACGAGGGGACATAGGACCGGTCACTGCCGTAAGGACAGTACTTACGGCCAGTCCTATCTCACGGAAAAGGGCAACCTTAGATGTCTTCACTCAGATCCGAGAATACACTCCGAGAGTCATCAGAGGGCACATCTAGAGCAGAACATGCAAATAGGACACCCTGCCCTTCAGATACGACAGTCAGCCGATCACCCAAGAGATCTTCCATGGCAGACTTAATTTTTCTCGCCGTATCGAAGTCTCCCAATTTTTCGAAAGCACCTCCGTAGACTCGAAGCGAATTAATCAAGGGATCTCTAGTGCGGTCCGAGCGAATCCATTCGCTCGTCCAATCGTCCCGAATCGCTTCCTCCAAACGGGGCAGCAGAACAGTTCTCAATCGCTTAAAAATCAACTCCCGATCACGCTCTGTCATTATTTGATGCCAGGACAAATCAGTAACCCACGCCGAATCCAAATAATCCACAGCCAAGAGGGTTATCCGTTCCACCGCCTGCTGCCTGTCTGCCTCGGGCAGCACCCCCAAAGCATGGAGCCGAGCGAGCAAAAGAGGCTCAGAAGCCTCGGCGACCGAGGAGAACAGATCCGTCAGTCGCGAAGGTAGAGAGGGATACACCGACAGGAAGGTCTTCACCATTTCGTCGCTGCACTTTTCTCCCAAATAGCGAATCGCGTCATCTGTCCAACACGACCCTTCAGGCCATTCCTCAAATAGATTTGCGAGTCGCGTGGCGATGTCACGATAGAGCAAGTTTGGCACTCTTAGCAGAATCCCATCGCTCTGCCCATTTTCCGGCGTCAGGCAATGGGTGTGAGTCATAACCGTGCCATCATCCATACCTGCGAGAATTACCGGAAGAAGGTGGAGCTGGTCGATTAGCCACGCCGCAAACCCCTCGCGCAACGTAGGGTGCTTAAATGACCAAGAATATGTGCCGTTGCCCTCAACCGTGCTCTGCAAGAACGTGCCACCCAATGAGTTCAGTGCTCTGCCTGCTGCCCCGACCGCGCTCCCCATCCATTGAATGACGCTGTGCTGATTCTCGTCCAGGTTCAACGGATTGGTGAGCCCCTGGGGGCAAACATAGACAAGCGCAAGAGCGGCCTGCGAATCCACATCAAGTTGACTGTACACATCAGATAGGAATCTGTGAGGACGAGCCATGAAAGACACCAAGCCCGATCGGCTGATGGGTAGATTGCCGGTAAACGCACGCAGCCCAAGGCGGCGTGCAGCTTCCGGCCTAAACGGCTCAGTAGCCGCAACTGCTTCCAGATATGGTTTCATCTGGGATAGCTTCTGCGGCGGTTGATCGCCAGCCGAGAGGTGGTTATAGAGTATTTGCCGTCGCTCCTCCCCGGTAATTTCCGAGACGTCGACGGTTACTTCTTGCTCATGGAGCAGCGGGTACGCGTAAGTTTTCAGGAAGGGCCGGGCTTCTTTGTAGATGTAGCTGCGAGACGTAAGAACGACGCGCGCGCCGTTCTTGACCGCACTCATTACATGCGGAAGATCCCTAGCCCAGCCGTCAGTCAGATGCCTCTCGTGCCGTACTGCACCGAACGCATCATCCACCCAAAAGAATTGATCAGCCTCATATGGATTCCACCTCTGTACAAGATCTTCAGAGGTACGCGCCTTCACGTTTACACAACCCCAGTTATCCGCTGCACCGATTGCGAGCATAAGCGCGATGGAGGACTTTCCGACGGCAGGCTCACCAAGAAGAAGTACGAACCCGCGATCAGACAGCGCCTGTGCAGCTTTACGGTAAGAGTCAGTGGCGACGAAGGTGGAAATCTGATCTCTCGCCGATTCCACAAGGACCGACGCTTGAGCATATGCTCGATCATCAAGGATTTGCGATAGATCTCCCAGCCCATAAACACGAGGTACAAACATTCGCAAGGCTCTGTTAGCGGCAATGGTGTCACTAAGCCATTGACCGTCCAAGACAAGCGGATGTATGACCCCGCATGCCAGCAGCCGCTCACGGATGGATTCCTCGGAGACCCCGGTAACTCGAGCGTTTGTCAGTAGTACGTAGCTTTGACAGATCCCTCGCTCAACGAGGCGCCTAACCTTGTCGAACTCTTCACTCAGCATCGAGACTGACAGGGTGGAGTCTTCACTTTTCGTATGCTTGCACTGAAGGACGAATGGGCCTCTAGGTAAATCGTTGCCTCTGAGGTTGAAAGGGTGGGGTGACAGCGGGCGTTGGCGGTGCTACATCCTCGTCATGAGGTACGCGGATGGCGGCGGTCTGACCGCTGCGGGGCG
>NZ_JBVJND010000083.1:0-3039 GCF_055583825.1 Streptomyces sp. NPDC104367
CGGAGAGCCTGTCGGCTCTTAAGTTGGCCTGACGGCCAACTACGGGCCTGACGGCCCGTTAGGTACTGCCGTCGTGCCAGACGGCACGACTGTGTGACGGTGCAGGGTTGGCCCTGGCGGGCCAACTTGGTTGGTTTCTGTGGGTGTTGGCGGGCCTGGCGGCCCGCTCAGCTGGGGTGATGTCCTGCCTGGCGGCAGGACTGGGGTGGGTGACGGCCCCTCCCCTGACGGGGAGGATGAGCTGAGGGGGTGGGGCGCCGGCGCCTGGCGGCGCCGGTGATGTCATAACTGGGTGGTTGCACAGTTATTTGGGTTGTCCGCTGCTCCCCTATCAGGGAGAGGCTGAGCTGTCCGGCTGTCGCCGGACTGAGTGGGTGTCTGCTTCCTGTGCGAGCTTTGGGGTTGGTACCTGCCCTTCATGTGCTTCCGTGTGAGCCTGTGTGCGCGTGGCGCGTTGCCCGCCTGGCGGCGTGCCGGGTTCTCACGCAGTTGGTGCCTTGAGCTGTCGTGTGTGGTTGGTGGGCTTGGGGTGCGGCTTCTGGGAGCCTGGGGTTATGGCTGATGAGGGTTTGGTTTCTATGACGGTGAAGGTGGCTCTGGGGACGCGTTCACAGGTGGGGGCCGTCGTGGCGCGCCATCGTGCTGTGAGGCGGGAGCTGGCGCGTGATGCTGCGTGGGATGTGGGGGGCTTGAGTCGGCGTGAGGCGGATGTGGTGCGTGCCCGGTGGCGTGCTGTGGTGGCGGGGTTGCGTGAGGAGGGCCGGTTGCTGGACACGGTTGACTCGTTTGTCTTGTACGGGGTTCGTCATCAGTTGGCTGTGCGGGGGTGGGTGAAGGCGTGGCCGGATGCCGAGGGTGGGGATGCGGGGATGGGGCGTTGGCCCGGGGGTCGGGATGGTGGGTATCCGGAGGCTGTGTCGTTTCGACTTCCCTCTGGGGTGGCTCGGCAGGTTCGGGCAGGGTGTTGGTCGGTGTCGGCCGAGGCGGTCTGTGCACTGCGTGATTGGCGTGATCGGTATCCGGGGGTGGTGCTTACTCGGGCCGGACGGGATCAGGGGGCGGTGGAGGCATTGGTGGAGTATGAGCGATGGGCGGATCAGGTTGTTACGGTGGGTGATTTTTTGCGGGCTGGGCTGGAGTGGGGATTGGTTGAACAGACAGCTGGAGCTTAGTTTGTAAACTTGAAAGATGCTGCTCACTGGGCCTTTCGTGTTTGCCGGACTGGGCATTGTGGACTATCTTCGGGGCTGATGGTTCATCACAGGGTGTGAAGACACTGGAGGTTGGGGATGGCCGCGTCGTACGAAGGCTGGGGGCAGGTTCCGTGGTCGATGGCGTCCAGGACTCAGTTGCTGTCAGCTGACCTTCCGCGGGAGCCTGTGGGCGGGGTGAGCGGTCATGTCCGGACTTACCACCGCGGGCGTCGCGGGGTGGTGGAGCTTTACCTGGTGGAGGCCACTCGGCCGACTGCGTCGTCCGCGCGGCAGTTGGAGGCTGCGGTGAGTCGGCGTTCCCGTGAGACGCACGTGTGCGGGGACTGCGGGGCCTGCTGTGACCGGTCTCTTGTCGTCCGTGACGGGAAGAGGCTGTGTCCGATGTGCCAGCGGTTGCGTGATGTGGCGGCGCTGCAGATGTCGTTGCGGGCACGGCGTGGGGTGCTGGCCCGGTGGGCGCGGAGCATGCTGGAGGATCCCCGGCTTGCAGTGGTGTGGGTGGAGATGGTGGAGGGCGGCCGGACGGCGTCGGGGCGAGCGCGTCCAGCGGCCGCGGCGTATCTGACGGCGGTGGACGGGGAGGGGGTGAAGCTGGTGGACGTCGTCGTAGGGCTGGCCGGGGTTCGCAACCGTGAGGTGCCTGAGGGTGCCTGTCCTCCTGGTGCGGCGGTGGAGGTGTTGGAGAGGGCGCTGGGTGGGCGGCGAGTGTTGGCGTGGACGCAGGTGCAGGTGTCGGCGCTGACGCGCCGTCTGGAGGCGCTGGGGTGTCCGTTGCGGCTGACGGTGATCAGCAGTCTGCCGGGGGCTGACTGGGACGGGTGGCAGACGTCGGTGCGAGACCGTGTCGCGCAGTGGCGGGGCCAGCTCGACCCGGGGTCGGGGATGCTGTTGCCGGCCTGGGAGCCGGGGCGTGCGGACCGTCTGAGGTTGCTTCTGGCACGGATGGCGGATTTTTGTGAATTCGCGGATTCTGAAGAGACGTCAGCGCTCGGCTGAGGGCGGGGACGCGAGGGGCGGCGTGTGGTGCCTTCGAGTTCCTAGGAAGTGATGGCGAGGGGCCATGGGCCGGGGTAGTTGAAGGGGCGGTGTGGTCAGGATCTTGCTGAGCTGGCCATTGGGGCTACCAGGGGGTCGGCGGCGAGGCGCTGACGCGCTTGGAAGAGGTGGACTCTGACTGTGCTGGGGCTGATGCCCAACTGCTGCGCGATGTGGGCTGTCGGCACGCCGAGTGTCCACAGCCAGGTGACCTGCCGCATGCGGCGGGGGAGCCTGTTGAGCGCTTGGGCCAGTCCAGTGTTGCGCAGGCTCTCGATGGCTGAGTCTTCGGAGCTTCGCTCGACCTCGTTGCTGTCCAGGGGTTCGTCGGTCGTCACCTCCAGTCTGAAGCCCGCTGAGGTGAAGTGGTCGGCCACCAGGTTGCGGGCGATGGTGACCAGCCAGGCCCCGAAGTCCCGCCCACGCCAGGTGAACGTATGCAGGCGCTGGAACGCACGAGCAAATACTTCGCTGGTCAAGTCCTCGGCGGTCGCCCTGCCCCCGACTCGGTAGTAGACGTACCGGTACACCGTGTCGCAGTAGGCCGTGTAGAGGTCGGCGAACGCCGCACCGTCGCCGCTCTGGGCGCGTTGCACGCACTGCACGGTGTCCTGGATTCCGTAAGCCGGCTCGCCGCCCGGAGGGCGGGGAGCCGGTGATGCTGACGTGGGCATCAGCTCTCAGCTGTCGAAGCGCTAGGTGTTCTGTCCGGGGAGGTTGTGGACAGTGATGCAGGTCTCGGCTGACCGATCTTGAAATGGGTGAGGGCCTTCTGGCCTGGTGTGGATTG
>NZ_JBVJND010000084.1:0-2855 GCF_055583825.1 Streptomyces sp. NPDC104367
GGCCCCGCGTCCTGTTCGCCGAGGGCTTCGCCTGCTTCTCGAACGGCATCCCCTGCCGGCCAGGCGGGAAGCAGGCCGGTGTCTGTCCCTGGGCCTGTCGGTGATGCCGAGGCGCGTCTCGCCTGCGTCACCCGTACCCGCACGCGCACCCGCACCGGCACCCGCATCCGCCGACGTCTCGATCTGGGAGGCCTCTCGTGGATCCACGGCCGCCCCGGCGGCGTATTGCTGGGTCGGGGCCGCTCTACCGCCGTCGGTGCTCATCGGACGGCGGGGTGCGGTCGGGTGGTCTGCTGTTATGGAAGCGGCTGGTCGGGGGGGCCGGTCCTGAGACTGCCGTGACGTGTCGTCACGGAACGTATGGGTGGGGTTGTGTCTCGCTTATGATGGGGTGGTGAAGTTTGTGTTGGTGCCGGGTGGTTGGCAGGGTGGGTGGGCGTTCGACGCGGTGGCGGCGGAGCTGCGCCGCGACGGTCACCGGGTCGAGGCGGTGACCCTGGCAGGGCTGGAGTCGGATGGTCCGGTCGATGTGGGGCGGCCGCCGAATCTCGACACTCATATCGATCAGGTGGCCGGGATCATCGACTGTGGTGGTGAAAGGCCTCTCGTGCTGTGTGGGCACAGCTATGGCGGGATGGTGATCGCCGGTGTCGCGGACCGGCTCGGTGACCGCCTCGATCAGCTCGTCTTCATCGATGCCTATGTTCCGCAGGACGGTGATTCGTGCTGGTCCCTGACCAGTGACCGGTTCCGGCATCTGTTCATGGCCGGTGCCCGCGGCGACGGTCGCTGGGTCGCGGTCCCCTGCGGGGCCGATCCGCGTGCGCGGCCGCACCCGCTGGCGAGCTTCCTCCAGGGGCTCAGGCTGCGGAGCGGCCCCGGGCGCGCGGTCGGCCGCACGTTCGTCAGCGGTGGCGCGTGGCCGGGCAGCCCGTTCGTGGCCGTGGCCGAAGGGCTGCGCCGCAACTCGGGCTGGCGGGTGCACGAGATTCCTGTCGGCCATGACATCGCCCGTCGTGATCCGGGCGGTCTCGCGGCAGTCCTCGGGGCGCTCCCGCCGGCCGGCGGGGGCGTGTGATGTGGATGCGCGGCCCCGGCCGGGAGCCGGCATGCCGTGCGCTGCCGTCGCGGCCGCGGGTCACTCGCGGGCCGCTGCTGTGCTGCTCATGTCCGCGTAGCGGGCACCGGCCACCTGTGCCGCCAGCGGTTCGAGCGCGGAGAGTTCGGCTGCGGACAGGGTGAGTGCCGCTGCCGCGGCGTTCTCCCGCAGCCGGGAGGATTTGCGGGAGCCGGGTATGGGCAGGACGGTGAGGCCGTGGACGCGGGACTGCTGGTGCAGCCAGGCCAGTGCGATCTGTGCGGGGGTTGCGGCGTGGTGCGCGGCGACTGTGCGGACGGTTGCGAGGAGCGCGTAGTTGGTGCGGGCCTGCTCGCCGGTGAACCGGGGCATCGTCAGCCGGGTGTCGCCCGCGTTCAGTTCGCTGCTGTCGGGGAGCGCGCCGGTGAGCAGGCCGCGGCCGAGGGGTGAGTACGCGACGAACGCCACGCCGAGTTCCGCGGCCGCGGGGACCGCCGACGTCTCGACGTCGCGGCTGAAGAGCGACCACTCGGACTGCACCCCGGTGATCGGGTGGACGGCGTGGGCCGCACGCAGTTCGGGGCCGGTCACCTCGCAGAGCCCCAAGTGGCGGATCTTGCCCTCCTGGACGAGCTCCGCCATCGCGCCGACCGTCTCCTCCAGGGGGACCGAGGGGTCGCGGCGGTGTGCGTAGTAGAGGTCGATCGTGTCGATGCCGAGACGCTTCAGGCTCGCGTCGGCGCAGCGGCGGATGTAGGCGCGGTCGCCACGGACCTGATTCCAGGTCCGCCGGCCCGGCTGCCGTACGATGCCGAACTTCGTGGCGAGGAAGACCCGTTCGCGGTGGGCGCGGACGAAGGGGCCGAGGAGCACCTCGTTCCCGCCGTCTCCGTACAGGTCGGCGGTGTCGAACATGGTGACGCCCGCGTCGAGGGCGGCCTGCAGGGTTTCCTGCGCCTGGGCCGGTGTGCTGGGTCCGTAGACCTCGCTGAAGCCCATGCATCCCAGGCCCTGCGCGCCGACCGACGGGCCGCTGGTGCCGAGAGCAACGTTGGGGAGGGTGAGGGCGGAAGACATGGGAAGGGCTCTCCTTGATGCGGTGGGCGGCCGGGAGGGCGCGGATGTCATGTGTGGCGGGGCAGGGCGATGTCGATGATCTCCTGTACACGGTCCGTGAGATCCTCGCGATTGTGCTGGATCCAGGAGATGTGCTGGCTGCCGAAGAAGGCGGCGACGACGACCCGCGCCATGGAGGCGATGTCGGTGGTGGGCCGCAGCGTGCCCTCGTCCTGGGCCTGTGCCAGTAGCTCGGTGATGAGCTGGGTGAATTCGCTGAACGGCGTCGGCATGTCGGCGTCGACCAGGTTTCGCTCGATCTGCAGCCGGGCACCGGCCTGCATCACCGGGTTGTCCCGCAGGGCGGCCGCGGTCTGCAGGAGGAGCTGGGCGACCGCGTCGAGGGGCGGGAGCCGCCTGGCCGTGACCGATTCGGCGATGGCGGGCAGCTGTGTGTAGAACTCCTTGGTGACCGCGACGGCCACCGCCTCCTTGTTCGTGAAATGAAAGTAGACGGCTCCTTTGGTCACCTCGGCGAGGTCGGCGATGTCCTGGAGTGTGACGGCGGGGAACCCCTTTTCGGCGAAGGCCGTGGCGGCGGCGTCGAGGAGCTGCCTCCGGGTGCGGCCGGCCCGTTCCTGCTTGAGTTCCCGCGGGGCGTCCTTGGCTGCGGCGGCTGTCCGGAGATGCTTGCTCATGATCCCTCTTCCGTACGGTTCGG
>NZ_JBVJND010000085.1:0-2851 GCF_055583825.1 Streptomyces sp. NPDC104367
CGTCAACGTCCTCTGGGCCCTCCTGCGCGACGGACGGACCTACGAACCCGTACCACCCACCGCTCTCGCGGCTTGACAGACAGCATTAGGAATCATTGCCTCGGGACATAGGGCACGGCATGGTGAGAGGGCGGAGTGGCTCGGAGACAGGGGGACGAGTGCAGGAGACTTTGTGGACGCAGCGGCGCATCTCGACGAACGGCAGGACCCAACAGCTTCCCTGGGTACTACTTATTCTCGCGGTCGCTGATCTGGCCTGGGAGGTCGTCAAGGTGAACCTGGGCAAGCAGGACAACTCCGTATGGCCCTGGCGATTTACCGTGCTTGACGTGTCTACTTGCGCGACCATCGTCGCCCTGCTGGTCGGCATAATAGTGACCCGGAAGCAGTTGGCTCAAACGCTACATCCAGTAATCAGCTGGTCGGCACGGCCGGGACAGAGCTGCGAGGTGGCGGACTCCTCGCGCACAGTGTTCGTGATCAACGCAGGCGGTGGACGAGCCGTGGTGCATTCCGTGGCCTACCGTCTTGGAGTCTTCCCTCGGTATGTGGGACAGGCCGAGATCCCGTCCGGTTGGATCTCCTGGCACGCCACGATTGAGGTCCTTGCGACACTTGGCCTGGGTCGGGACCATGATTTTTATCTCGAACACCTTGGTCGCGGGGCGGCCATACCAATGACGAGCGACTCTCGGGAAGGATTGGAAGTTCTTGCATTAGGGCCAAAGGCGGTTGAGTGTTTATCTGTACTCGACATCAGAATTCAGGTCACCGACGTGCTGGGGGACGTGCATGAACGTGATCTGCAGTGCATCCGTCCTCAGGCAATGCAGCCGAGGCCACGGCGAGGGGCCACAGGGCTCAGCGGTTCAACATGACGGGTACGCAACCGATTTCATCATTTGAGCCGTTTTCAACTTTGGTTTGAGCAGATCAGGCGGAGAGCCCCGGTGGAAGGTGTCTGGTCCCTGTTGCCGCGAGGGCCCATGGCCAACACCGCATTCATCGATCCCGACCGCCTCACCCACACGCTCCGCTGAGGTCTTGCCCATATTCAGCACCACCCCGAACTCATCGACGGCTGCCTCGCCGAAGCTGGCCTGACCATCAACCCTCGACCCCGACAAGCGGTTCGAGCGAGCCTTCTGCCTTGCCGTGTTCGCCTCTCTCCCAGCCGGACTCACGCGCCTACTACGACAAGAAATGCCACGAGGGAAAGCCCCACGTCGCGGCTCTCGTCTGTCTCGCCCGCCGTCGCTTCGACGTCCCCTACGCCATGTTTCGGGATGGCACCTTCTACGAACCACCCAAGATCGCTACCGCTGGACGAAAGTCATAGGGGCACTTTAGGCCCCTGTCCGAACACTCGCTCCCAGGTGCCGTCGACGGCCGACATCCGCAGCCGGTTGTAGACGCCCCGCCAGCTGCCGTACTTCTCAGGCAGATGCACCTACTGCGTGCCGGTCTGGAACTTGAAGGCGATCACGTCGATCACCTCCCGGTGATCACGCCACCGAGGCCCCGCCAGGGCGTCCGGTCCAGGAGCAACGGCTCGATCCGCGCCCACTGCGCCTCACTCAGCGCCATACCCGGACGAACGACCAACTGATCCAAACGAAACTGCCTAGTGCTGTGAGCGGGATGGTCCACCGTGTGTCGGAAGGCGGCTCGCGGGACGAGCACACGCGCAACGGCTGGTATTACTGGGGCATGCAGGAAGAGACGGCACGCTCCGCGATCGACACGTTCATCTCCGCGTTCAACGCCTCGGACGACGGCTATGTGACTGCCCTGCTCTCCCAGGCCCTGACCTCAGACGTGGTCTTCTGGGGGCCGTTGGGTCGCAGCGAAGGAATCGCGGCGGTCGAGCGGTTCGTGCTGGACATCCGGCGCCATCCGGCAGGGACCGGCACGATGGTGCGCTGCTCGGCGGTGGACATGCCCGACGAGTGGGCCCGGTACCAGTGGGTCTTCACCACGCCGGACGGCGGTCCCCGCCTGGCGGGAACGGACGTCGTCCATCTGCGGCGGAGCCTCATCGACCAGGTCATCGTCTTTGCGGGGGAGATCGAGCCGTTCGCCTCCTGAGTCGTCCATCTGTCCCTTCCGGCACTCCGGGGCTGCGGTTCGCGGTCGGTCAGGCTGCGGTGTTGAGGGGGCCTCCGCCCCAGCGGATGCCCATCTCGCTGCGGATGCGGGTGCGTTCCTTGCGTTGGGCGGCAAGTACGTCGGGGTGGCGGGCGTTGGCGTTGCGCCAGCGCAGGTAGGCGTGCAGTGCCCGGGTCTGGACGGTGTGGTTGCGGTGGTTGGAGTTGGCGATGGTGAACTGCCGCAGCGGTCCGAAGTGCGCTTCGCTCGGGTTCGCCCAGGAGGCGTAGGCCGGACTGAAGCACAGCTCGACCTTGTTCTTCTTCGCCGTCGTCGGCCTGTACCACCACCCGCCCGAGAAGGCGGTCGTGCTCTGTGTGGACGAGAAGTCCCAGATCCAGGCCCTGGACCGGTCCCAGCCGGTGCTGCCGATGATGCCGGGCATGCCCGAACGCCGCACCCACGACCATCTGAGGCACGGCATCACCAGCCTGTTCGCCGCCTTCAACATCGCCGACGGCACCGTCATATCGGCCTTGCACCGCCGCCACCGGGCGATCGAGTTCAAGAAGTTCCTGACCAGGATCGACAAGGCGGTCCCCGCCGGACTCGACGTGCACGTCGTCTGTGACAACTACGCCATCCACAACACCGCCGAGATCAGGACGTGGTGTCGTTGCTCCCGTAAGAATGACCCCCAGGTGCTCCCGCAGAATTAACCCCCCTTGATGATCTGGAGGGTGCTGAAAGTGGAGGACTGGGC
>NZ_JBVJND010000086.1:0-2850 GCF_055583825.1 Streptomyces sp. NPDC104367
GCACACCTACAATCACCACCGCGGACACACCGCGCTCGCAGGCAAACCACCCGCCAGCCGCGTCCCCAACCTCACAGGGCAATACACCTAGGCCGGCGGCACGAACCCGGTGGACGGCCGCTCGACGACGGGCTCGGAGCCGGGCGCCCGCTCCACCGCCGGAGCAGGGGCTTGAGCCGGAGCCGGAGTCTGAACAGGGGCAGGTGCGGTGTACGGCGCGGCCGGTGCCGCGGGCCCGGGCTGATACGGCGACGGAGGCACGGGCGCCGGGGGCACCGGAGGCGCGTATCCGGCGGGAGCACCGGGCGCCGCGGGGCCGTACCCGGCGGGGGCGCCGGGCGGCTGAGCGCCGTACCCCATGGCGGCGCCGGGCACCGGGGTGCCGTACCCGATCGTGCCGTACGCGGTCGGCGCGGGCGGCGGAGGCGCGTACCCGAAGGGCGCTCCGGTCGCCGGCTGGGCGTAGGTGTGCGGCGCGCCCGGGGCCGGAGAGGCGTAAGGGGAGCCCGGGGCGGGAGCGGTGTGGTCGCCGAAGGCACGGCGGGCCTCGCGGGCCTGCCGTGCCTGGACCACCGCCGCGAGATACGCGGCCGGCGGCACCTCCCGCGGCGCCGGGGTCCCCGTCCGGGCGGCCAGGTCGCCCGCGAGCCGCTCGGCCATCGCCCAGGACACCTGCGGATCCAGCTGCTGCATCCGCGTCAGGTACTGCCGGACGGCGAGCCACAGCCCGTCCGGGACCGAGGACAGGTCCAGCTCGGCGAAACGTCCCGCCAGCCAGGGCGGAGGCGGCGGCACGAAACGGGTCTGCCCGACCGGCACCCGCTCCCGCACCACCAGGGTCCCGGCGAACACGTCCCCTAGCCGTCGCCCACGCGCCGACACGAGCGAGGCGATACACGCGACGACCCCGAACGTCATCAGAATCTCGACGACACCGAGCGCCCCGCGCACCAACGCGTGTCGGAACCGGATGGGACCGCCGTCGTCACGCACGACCCGCAGCCCGCACGCCATCTTCCCGAGCGAACGCCCATGGGTCAGCGTCTCCACCGCGATCGGCGCACCGACCAGCACCAGCAGGAACGCCGCGATCGACAGCGCGGTCTGCGCGGCGTCGTCCAGCGAGGCGGTGGCCAGGGCCAGGGCCAGCGAGACACCGATGTACACGACGAACGCCACCACCAGGTCGAGCAGCACCGCCAGCGCCCTGCTGGGCAGCCTCGCGGGGCGCAGTTCGAGCGCCACCGCCTCGCCGGTCACCAGCTCACTCACGCCCGCCGCCTTCCCCTGGTCCGCCTTGTACAGCGCAAGTCTGCCAAGCTGAGGGCGCATCGCGCCGCAGTACGACAAGCTGACAGCTAAGACAGGCAGTCGACGACCAGCCGAGGAGCAGGCAGACCCGATGGATCTCGACGTCTTCGTCTCCGCGCACCGGGCCGAGTGGGACCGTCTCGACGCCCTGCTCCGCCGGCAGCGGCGTCTCGACGGAGCCGAGGCCGACGAACTCGTCCTCCTCTACCAGCGGACCGCCACGCACCTCTCCCTCATCCAGTCCAGCGCCCCCGATCCACAGCTGACCGGGCGCCTCAGCCAGCTCGTGGCACGCGCGCGCAGTGCCGTGACGGGCACCCGCCGAGCCTCCTGGCGCGACGTCGCCCGCTTCCTGGGGCAGGGGTTCCCGGCCGCCGTCTACCGCTCCCGCCACTGGTGGGTCCCCACCGCGCTGGTCTCCACCGCGATCGGGATCCTCCTGGGCTGGTGGATCGCCACGCACCCGGAGGTGCAGGCGACCATCGCGGCCCCCAACCAGCTCCGCGAGCTGACCCGCCCGGGCGGCGAGTACGAGACCTACTACTCCAGTCATCCCGCGGCCTCCTTCGCGGCCCAGGTCTGGACGAACAACGCCAGGGCCGCCGCGATGTGCCTGGTCCTGGGCGTCTTCCTCGGTCTCCCGGTCCTCTGGATCCTCTTCGAGAACATGCTCAACCTGGGCGTCGGCTTCGGCCTGATGTCCTCGGCCGGCCGCCTGGACACCTTCCTGGGACTGGTTCTCCCGCACGGACTGCTCGAACTCACCGCGGTCTTCGTGGCCGCGGGTACGGGGCTGCGCCTCGGCTGGACCCTCATCGACCCGGGTCCGCGCAGTCGGCGTGCGGCCCTGGCCGAGGAGGGCCGCGCCGCCGTGGGCATGGCGATCGGCCTGGCCCTGGTCCTGTTCGTCTCCGGGGCCATCGAAGGCTTCGTCACCCCGTCCGGCCTGCCCACCTGGGCCCGCATCGGGATCGGAGTGCTGGCCGAGCTGGCCTTCCTGGCCTACGTCTTCGTCATCGGCGCTCGCGCGGCACGGGCCGGCGAGACGGGTGACCTTGAGGACGCGGAGCGAAGCTCGTCCGTCCCGACGGCCGCCTGATGTGCGGAGACCGTTCTTGAGCTGCTAGTCTCCTCTTCGCCCCGGAAGACCCGTTGACACGGGTCGGGTGGGGAGGTAGATTCAAACAGTTGCCTAGAACTGGACAGGTTCAGGGCTGATCGTTAGAATCGATCTGCTTCATAACGGAGACTTCTCTCCGAACATCGAAGCCACCCCCCCCGATTAACTCAGAAATGAGTGGCCGGTCAGACCGGCCAAGAACTTCTGATAAAGTCGGACTCGCCGAAAGGGAGCCGGAAGGCAACCGAAAAGGCAAAGGCCCCCAAAGGCCACCGGAAATGAATTCCGACCGGAAACGGAACGGAAAACGGATCTGGTAAGGTTGGAAACACCGAAGGGAAGCCCGGAGGAAAGCCCGAGAGGGTGAGTACAAAGGAAGCGACCGTTCCTTGAGAACTCAACAGCGTGCCAAAAGTCAA
>NZ_JBVJND010000087.1:0-2624 GCF_055583825.1 Streptomyces sp. NPDC104367
CGAGCCCCGATCACCTACGAGATCACCGTCCACCCAACACCAACTACCCTGGCCCGAGCCGCATAGACGTGTTCAAACTCCGGGGTCAAGGCCCGAATGTGATCCAGCAGCCCGGCCGTGATCGCCAGCTATCGGGCCCACCACCGGGGAAGACTCCGGGCGTCCGGCACCCGTCTCTACCCGCTCCGGAGAGAGCGCACGCTCACACCGACGGCCTGGAGCCGGGGCGGCCGCCCCTGGCTTGTAAGAGACGGTGGTTGCCCAGCTCGATGAAAGTGTGGTCTGAACGGCCTGCCGGTCGTCTGGCATTCGCGGGCACGCCGGGCAGCGTACCTGCCAGAGTTGAGCCGGTCGGCTCCGCAAACTCCGCGTGTGGAATAGGTGCAGACGATGGCTCAAGAGTCCATAGACCGTGAAGCAGAAGGAGCGGTCGATGGCGGTGTCGAGGCCGTCAGCAGGGAGAGCCGCCGCTTGCCTCCTCGGGTCCTGCTGCCCGGTCTCGTCAAGGACGACACCCACAGGACGTTCACGACCACGGAGTTGACCCGGGCCTTCGTGTCCGAGCTGCTGCTGCCCAAGGCGCAGCACGGGAGCACCACGGACGGGGACCCCTCCGGCACTTCCTGAGCCACCGCGTGCCCCGGGCGGTGCTGCCCGACTCCCGCCCAGGCCCCCCGCGTAGGAACGCTGCAGAGCCTGAAGTCGCCCTGCCCGCCGCCAGTGGAGTTGGGCGGGGATACGCGCTGCCCCATCAGGGCAGGCGGTCGCCAGGAAGTCCTTGTAGCTGGACCGCTGCCGCATGGCCTCGGCGGCCATCTCCTGGACTCTGCTCCGGATCGTGGGCAGGTGCAGGGCCCGGCAGGCTTCGTCGATGGCCGTGTCCACGGCCTCCTCCGGCCCCATGTCCCGGCGGGGCGGAGGAACCTGGGCGGCCGTGGTGTCGGTCCTGCTCATGCGGTGCCTTTTGGTTGACGCGTCAGGAGCTGGTCGTAGTGGGCGACGCTCGGCAGCGGCCGTTTGTCCTCAGGCGGTTGAGCCCGGCGGGCCGTCAGCGAGACCACTGCGCTGGGCTCGGCCCAGGGCGGCGGCGCACCCTCGCCATCCAGGTCCTCAGGCAGTGGCGGGGCCAGCGCGGCGGTTCTGCGGGCCTCGACGGCAACCACGTCGGCGGTGATGGCACCCGCCCGGACCGCAGCGGCCATGCCCTGTTCGGCAGCCGTCGCCGGCATCCGCCGGTGCAGCAGCAGAACCTCGATCAGTGCCCTCGTCCCGGCCGCGTCGCCGTGGGCGGCCCGGGCCGCGGCCCAGAACGCCTCGTGGACCTCGGTGAACGAACCGTTCTGCCGGGCGGTGACCAGCGCGGTCGAACCTGCCATCGCCCCGGGCTTGACCAGGAGAATCTCCAGGTAGTGGTCGGGCTCGTCACGGAAGTCGCCCCTGCGGGTCAGCCGTGGGTGGCGGGCGACGACCTCCCGCCGTTCGAAGACGAGCAGTTCGTTGCCGCGCAGAAGCACCCGCACGTTCTGGCCGATGGAGCGGGACGGCACCGAGTAGTGGCACTGCCTCACCGTGATCCGGCTGCTGCGGTCGACCTTCGGCGTCAGGGTGATGCCGCACTCGAAACTCTTGAACGGCAGCGGCGCCAACTGGTCGGCCTCGGTGAAGAAGTTGAAGCCCACGGTCGTCAGCCGACCTGCGAGGATCCGTTCGTCCTCGGCCGCATCGATCTCCGCGATCTTCGCGTTCAGTTCTTCCAGGGTGGCAACTTCGGGAACCAGGACCAGGCGCGTGCGCCGGTGGCGTCCGCCCTCGTGCTCAACCCCGCCCTTCTCGTGGGCGCCTTCCTGACCCGGGATGCAGTAGAAGGCGTCGAAGCCGAACCTCCGTGAGTTCGCGAATTCTGAAAGGTCCTCGCAACGAACCCACAGGTGCAGGCAGGAAGTTGATGTGTATGAGCACGGCGGTTCAGGGGGTGCTCGGATCATGTTCGGCGGCCGAGACGGCGACGGCGGTCGTGTAGCGGAGGCTGGTCCTGGCGCCGAGTGAGAAGACATGAGCGAGGTGGAGAGGATCCGCGCCGTTGGCGAGGGCCTCCTCCAGGATGCGGTCCTGCCGCAGCCGGCCGAGGCCCACGGGCAGCGGTCTGACCAGCTTGTCCAGCCAGAAGGTGCCCACTGCCGTCGTGGTGGTGGCCGTGTTCCGGCTGATCAGCAGATGCGGATTGGTGCTGTTCGGCCAGCGGTCACGCCGGTAGGCGATCGCGTCGGCGCTGTACTCGTCCAGGGGACGGTTGAGGTTTTCGCAGTTCAGCCGACACCCGGCCAAGTTCACCTGGTCCAGCAGCGTGCGGATCTGGAGGGCCGACATGGCATGGATTCCGGACAGGGCGACGACCACGCGAAGGGCGGGATCCCGCAGTGCAGCCTGAGTGACCGCCTCCACCTCCTCCGTGGTGAGAGAAGCAGGAAACGTGGTGGGGATTCTGCCACCCTTGATGCCGCGCATCGGGCGGACAAAAGGGACGCGAATGGCCCCGCGTCCTGTTCGCCGAGGGCTTCGCCTGCTTCTCGAACGGCATCCCCTGCCGGCCAGGCGGGAAGCAGGCCGGTGTCTGTCCCTGGGCC
>NZ_JBVJND010000088.1:0-2586 GCF_055583825.1 Streptomyces sp. NPDC104367
CGGCGGGGTAATGCTTCATCCCCACAGGGACTCCGTTCTCCTGGACCATCAAGATCCAAGTCTCTCCGGTGTCCAAACTCCAGGGTCAGGGCCCCCCCCGCCAGCCAGCCTGGAAGACCGGCCAGGCACTCGGCATCACCCGCCCGGTCCGCATCGGCGCCCACGAGATCGGCCCCCGGCTGCTGTCCCACACCGTGCTGCGCACCGTGACCCGCTACTGCTACTCCGCCGACCGAGCCCTGGCCGACCACCACGTACCGCGCCTGCGCGGCCTGAACAGCCCCGGCGAACAGGCGCAGCTCGCGCAGGAGGTGCTGCCGTTCGCGGCCAAGGCCTGGGCCGATCTGCACCACCCCGAAGAAGGTGTCGTCCGTTTCGAACACGATCACTACCTGAAGATGTGGGCCCTGACCGGGCCCAGGATCGAAGCCGACTTCCTCTTCCTCGACGAAGCGCAGGACACCAACCCCGTGCTAGAGGAGGTCTTCACCGCCCAGCGCAGCCACGCCCAGCTCGTCGTGGTCGGCGACTCCGCCCAGGCCATCTACGGCTGGCGCGGCGCGCGCGACGTGATGACCGGCTTCGACGCCACTCCCATGACTCTCACCCGCTCGTTCCGCTTCGGCCCACTCATCGCCAAGGAAGCCAACCGGTGGCTCGCCCTCGCCGACGCCCCCATCCGCCTGACCGGCAGCGAGGATCTCGGCACCGAGGTCGGCAGCCTGACCCGGCCCGATGCGGTGTTGTGCCGGACCAACATCGGCGCCATGGCCGAGGTCATGCGCCTGCTCTCCGCCGGCCACCGTGTCGCCCTCACCCGCGGCGGGCAGCAGCTGACCCAACTCGCCCTCGCCGCCCGTGACCTCCAAAACGGCCGCCGCACCACGCACCCCGAACTCGTCCTGTT
This sequence comes from Streptomyces sp. NPDC104367, assembly GCF_055583825.1. Classification (NCBI taxonomy): domain Bacteria; kingdom Bacillati; phylum Actinomycetota; class Actinomycetes; order Kitasatosporales; family Streptomycetaceae; genus Streptomyces; species Streptomyces sp. NPDC104367. Next base: position 908 of record NZ_JBVJND010000088.1, read on the forward strand.
CCCCTCCTGGGGCGAACTGCAGGACTACGCAGCCCACGACCCCGCCGGACGCGACCTCCAGCCCTTCGTCGACCTCGTCGACACCCACGGCACCGACACCATCCTCACCGCCGTCCACCAACTCACCGACGAAAACCACGCCGACGTCACCGTCTCCACCGCACACAGCGCCAAGGGCCGCGAATGGCCCACCGTCCAGATCGGCAACGACTTCCCACCACCGAAAGACACCGACCAGACCGACGCACACGGCCGCCCCGTCCCGGAACCCGTCAGCGACACCGACGCCCGCCTCGCCTACGTCGCCGTCACCCGCGCCCGCCACCACCTCGACCTCGGCGGCCTCACCTGGATCAACGACCACCCCACAACTCAGGGCACAGCCGGGCAACAGCACGAGGCGGCAGCTCAGTACGGGACAACCCTTGGAAGGAGGCGGTGATCTGTCAGCCCGACCGCGTCTGGTCGCTACCTGCCTTCCCACGCACTCTTGAATTGGGAGAAGATCTCGGCATGCAAGTCGTCCCCGTCGTCCTGTTGCATGATGCCGGCACCGGCCGAAACCATCTGGAACAGCTCCCGGAACGGGAATCCTGGGAGCCGGGCGTGGAAGTCCGGAGCCAGAGCCTTCAGCACCTCATAGCCCGCGTCGTCGATGCGGCCCATCCCGATCGCGTAGAGCCTGAGCCGCTGGGCCCGTTGCTCATCAGCCAGCGTGGTGGCCAGCGCCCGCCATGATTCCGAAAGGTACCCCGCCGCGTCGGTCGGCTGCCCATCGGTCACCAGGAGAACCATCGGCATGTGGAACGCAACCCCAGCGTCCCGCAGCTCAGCCGCACGGGCGCCCACGATGCGGACGGTCAATTCCAACGCCTCGTGCATCGGCGTCGGGCCTGACGCTATGAGGTGGGGTGGCTCAAAGAGATCAGCACGGACGAAGGGGCTCACCAACGTCTGCCGCGGCAGAGGGTGTGCGCCCCGCCATGCAGTTGCCCCCTGCCCACCGAAGCTCACGACGGCAACCTCGAAAGTGGAGCGGAGGAAGGGATCACTGCGCAGCTCTGCGGTCAGTTCGTCCAGTGCAGCGTTGAGCGCACGGATCGGTGTTCCCGCCATAGAAAGAGAGGTATCCAGGCATAGCACCAGGGGCTGACGAGGACGCGCAGGGATGCCGGTCGCGCCATCAGCGGGACGGCCGGAAGACTCAGACTGCTGAAGGACCTGAGCCTGATCTGCACTGGCCGAAGAGTTCCCCGGCCACGCCGGCCGGAAGGCTGGCGATGCGTCGGAGAACGCCACAAGAAGGCGCCGTGCCCGGCTTCCATCCGCAACTCGGCTGGCGACGCGAAAGGACGGTGCGGCGTCGGAAAAGGCGACCAGCAGTCGGCGCCAGCCCTCGCTACCCGGAGCCATCTCGCTCACTCCTCTCCCTCGCTGGCACTCGGCGGAACCGGGTCCAAAGCAGCCAGCGCATACCGTCCGATCTTGGCCATCGCCGCTGGGGCAACAGCGCCGAGGCCAAGCGCGAGCAACGGCGTGGCGATGATCCCTGACAGCGCTGCCGCGAGCGTGATACCGACACCTATTGAACCGCCCCGGGTCGGGTGGAGGCTCGATTCCATGTAAGGATTGAGTCATGGCACGACCCTCCCGTTACCCGCTTGAGCTGCGCCGTCGTG
>NZ_JBVJND010000089.1:0-2575 GCF_055583825.1 Streptomyces sp. NPDC104367
CGTACCGAGGTCCAGCTCCTGGCCGAGCAGATCGGCTACAAGGGCCAGATCGCGATCCTGTCCGCCGCCCAGACCGCCACGAACCAGAACACCTGGATCGGCTACATGAAGGACGAGCTGAAGGACCCCAAGTACAAGAACGTCAAGCTCGTCAAGATCGCCTACGGCAACGACGACGCCCAGGCCTCCTTCCAGCAGACCCAGGGCCTGCTCCAGCAGTACCCGGACCTCAAGGGCATCATCTCCCCCACCACCGTCGGCATCAAGGCCGCCGCCCAGTACCTCTCCGGCTCCAAGTACAAGGGCAAGGTCAAGCTCACCGGCCTCGGCACCCCCAACGACATGCGCCAGTACGTCAAGAACGGCACCGTCGACGCCTTCGAGCTCTGGGACCCCGCCCAGCTCGGCGACCTCGCCGCCCGCACCGCCGTCGCCCTCGTCTCCGGACAGATCACCGGCAAGGAAGGCGAGACCTTCAAGGCCGGCGACACCACCTACACCATCGGCAAGAACGGCGTCATCAACCTCGGCAAGCCCACCGTCTTCGACAAGAAGAACATCGACCAGTTCAACTTCTAGAACCCACCGGGCGGTACTACATGCAGCGCGTCTGCTTCCTCCTCAAGGTCCGCCAGGACCGCCTCACCGAGTACCGCGAACGCCACGCCGCCGTGTGGCCGGAGATGCGCCAGGCACTCTCCGCCACCGGCTGGCACAACTACACCCTCTTCCTGCGCGACGACGGCCTGCTCGTCGGATACCTGGAGACCGAGGACTTCGACGCCGCACGCGCCGGCATGGAAGCCACCGACGTCAACACCCGCTGGCAGACCGAGATGGGCCCCCTCTTCGAATCCCTCGACGGCACCCGCCCCGACGAGGCCATGAAACCCCTCACCGAAGTGTTCCACCTCGCCTGAACCGTCACCCTCAGGAGCCGCTCGTGAAAAGACGTACCGTCCTCGGCGCCGCCCTCCTCGGAACGGTGGCCGCCCCCGCCCTCGCCGCGGGTACCGCCCGCGCGGCCGACCCCGGACCGTCGGTGACCAAGAGCCAGAGCACCCAACTCGACTCCCAGGCAGTCTTCTTCGTCTCCTACGACGGCCTGGTCAACAACAACTCGTTCCAGAAGAACGGCCTGTTCACGTACAAGGGCTACCAGTACGCCGGCTGGTACACCTCGACCGGGTACGCGGTGATCGGGCGCCGGGTGCTCGGCGGCTCGTCCTGGTCCACCGTCACCCTCTCCCACCAGCTCAAGTCCAGCGACTCGCACAACGTCATCTCGATGGGCGTGTCGAAGACCGACGGCCGGCTGCACATCAACATGGACTCGCACAGCGACGGCTTCTTCTACGTCAAGTCGGTCGCCGGGCTGCTGGACAGCCCCGGCTCCACCTCGTGGACCTCGGCCGTGTTCGGCGCCGTACAGACCTCGCTGGACGGGACGTCGCTGACCTCGCAGTTCACCTACCCGCAGTTCATCGCCACGCCCGAGGGCAGGCTCCAGCTCAGCTACCGTGTCGGGGTCTCCGGGAACGGCCGCAACGCCCTCGCGGAGTACGACGGTTCGGGCTGGACCGCGCTGGGGGAGTGGACGAGTTCCACGGGGACGTACACCAGCTCGCACGGTTCCAGCACCGCCCGGAACATGTACCTGCACGGGATCGACTACGACGTCAACGGGCGGCTGCACGCCTTCTTCACCTGGCGCGAGCAGTCGTCGGCCGTGATGTGCAACAGCGGTGGCATCACCAACCACGACACCGGCTACGTGTACTCCGCGGACCGCGGCCGCACCTGGCTGAACGACGCCGGCACCCTGGTCGCCACCACCGGCAGTTCGGACACGGTCGCCGTCACCGACTCCGGGCTGGTCGTCGACTCGCTCAACCCGGACCACTCCCTGATGAACCAGGAGAGCCAGTGGACGGACTCCGCCGGCCTCCCGCACGCGATCATCAGCTACGTGCCCGGCCGCTTCGGCCAGTGCACCACGGACTACGTCGCCGACCGCACCGCCAACGGCCGTGCCTTCCACGTCCGCAAGAACTCCTCCGGCACCTGGCAGAAGACCGAGATCCCGGTCGCCCTGAACTCCAGCCAGCGCACCAAGCTGCTCCTGGACAAGTACGACAACGCCTACGCGGTGTTCCCGTACGGCAGGATCGCCGGTGCCTCCAAGTCCTCCGGGTACACCGACTGGGCACTGCTGTACGACGGCAGCGACCTGAACGCCTTCGGTGAGGTCGTCATCGACGAACTGCGGGTCAAGGCGGACAACGTGCTGTCGTTCATGTACCAGGAGACGTCGAGCGGCACGACCCCCTCGGCACTCCACGTCGTCGACTTCGCCCTGCCCGCCTGACCCGGTCCGCGGTGCTGGTCATGCCGTAATGTGAAGCCCTTCCCGTCGTGCTCTTCCCGCCCGGCGTGAAGGGTTTCCCGCCGCCCGCGCTTTCCTGGAGGTCTCCGCCCGATGGCCCAGTCGGTGGGTATCAAGGACGTGGCCCGTGCCGCCGGAGTCTCGGTGGGCACGGTGTCGAACGTCATCAACCGTCCGGACACCGTCGCC
>NZ_JBVJND010000090.1:0-2406 GCF_055583825.1 Streptomyces sp. NPDC104367
CTCCGCGGATGCGGGTGAGTACGCGGGTGCGGAGGTCGGTGAAGCGGGTGTCGGCGCGGGTGGTGATCTGGTCGCGTGCGGTGCCGAGGTCGATGGTGAGGTTGTCGACGACGGTGGTGGGTCTGCCGCCGAGGACGACGACGCGGTCGCCGAGGTAGACGGCCTCGTCGATGTCGTGGGTGACGACGATGACGGTGATGCCGAGTTCCGCGCGCAGTTTCAGGGTGAGGTCTTCGAGGTCGAAGCGGGACTGGGCGTCGACGGATCCGAAGGGTTCGTCCATGAGGAGGACGGGGGCTTCGTAGGCGAGGCCGCGGGCGATGGCGACGCGTTGCTGCATGCCGCCGGAGAGCTGCCAGGGGTACTTGTCGCCGACGCCCGCCAGTCCGACGGCGGCCAGGCACTCCTCGGCGCGTGCGGTGCGGGCGGCGCGTTTGACGCCCATGCCCTCCAGCGGGAAGGCCACGTTGTCGCGGACCCGCATCCATGGCAGGAGGGAGCCGCGGTAGTCCTGGAAGACGACCGCGATGTCGGCGAGGGGCCCGGTGACCGGTTCGTCGCCGTAGCGGACGGTGCCGGAGGTGGGCCGGGTCAGGCCGGACAGACAGCGCAGCAGGGTGGTCTTGCCGGCGCCGGAGGGGCCGACGATGCAGACGAACTCGCCGGGTTCGACCCGCAGCGACAGGCCCTCGATGACCCGGTGTTCGTCCGTGCCGTGGCCGAACGTCTTGCAGACGTCCTCCACGACCAGGCTGGATCCGCCTTCCGTGAGTCGTTTCATGATGTCGTGACCTCGTTCCGGGGCTGGGTCTTGGTCCGCCGGGTGCGGGGCGGGCGCTGGTGGTACCAGCCGAGCAGGGTGTACTCGGCGGCCAGGAGGAGCACGCTCAGGCCGTAGCCGAGGATGCCGATCAGGACGGTGCCGGCCCAGGTCTCGGGGACGGCGAAGCTGGAGCCGCTCTGCAGGATGAAGTTGCCCAGGCCCACCGGGGACCCGTAGATCTCGCTGACGACCATCAGGACCACCGCGATGGACAGGGAGACGCGGATGCCGGCGAAGATCTGCGGCAGGGCCCCGGGCAGGACGACCTTGAGCAGGCGCAGCCGCAGCGGGATGCGGTAGCTGCGGGCGGTCTCGTGGACGGCCGGGCTGATGCCGTGCACCCCGCTGACGGTGTTCAGCAGGATCGGCCACAGCGAGCCCAGGGCGATCAGGAAGATCTTGGGGCCCGAGCCGATGCCGAGGGTGAGGATGATGACGGGGACGAACGCCACGGTCGGGGTCGCGCGGGCGAAGTCCAGCAGCGGGGCGGTCGCCTGCCGCAGCAGCCTGCTCTCACCGATGACCAGACCCGCGCCGACCCCGACGACGGTGGCGGCCAGCAGCCCGGCCACGATGTTGCGCAGGGAGAACAGCAGATCGTCCACGAGCCCGTCGTGCGCGAGCTCACGCCACAGGGTGGCGAGGACCTCGGTGGCCGGCGGGAAGTAGAAGCTGGTGCTGCCCGCGGTCGCGAGCAGCAGCACCGCGACACACAGCACCGGCAGCCACAGCTGCCTGAGCGCGGATGCCCAGAAGGCGCCCGGGGGTTTCAGGGACATGATGGCCTCTCCCCGTCTCACTCGGTGTGCGCGGGCGGACGCCAGCGCAGCAGCCGGTGCTCGGCGAACTGGGACAGCAGGTTGATCAGATAACCGATCGCGCCCGCCGTGATGATGTACGCGTACGCCTGCGCCGACGCACCGCCCTGCTGCGCGTTCACGACCTCGTGGCCGATCCCGGGCAGCGTCGTCAGGACCTCGACACCGATCGCCACGAGCACCGAGGTGGTCGCCGCGAGCCGCAGCCCGGTCATGATCGAGGGCGTCGCGCTGGGCAGCACCACCTTCCGGAACCGCAGCAGCCTGGGCACCCGGTAGCTGTGCACGGTCTCCGAGATCATCGCCGACACCGACCGCGCACCGTACTGGGCCTGGAGGAAGACGGGGAAGACACAGGCGAGGAAGACGACGGTGGCCTTCATCGTCGGGGTCGACCCCAGCACCAGCAGGAACACCGGCAGCAACGCGATGACGGGGAACGAACGCAGCACGTCCACCAGCAGCCGCGAGGACTGCTCGGCCGCCGCATACGTCCCCGTCACCAAACCCAGCGGGACCCCGACGACGACCGCCACGACGAACCCCGTCACCGCCCCGTCGAGAGTGTCACCGACCGCCCGCCAGTAGGCACCACTGCCGAACAGATCAGGAAACCGCCCGAACACCGCCACCGGACCCGGCAACGCCGTCGAACTCACGAAACCGGCCCCCGCGACAACCGCCCACAACAACAGGACGGCCACGACGGCGGACAACTGGAGCAGCAGGAGCCCGGACCGCCCGGGGCCCCCGGGCCGGGCGCGC
>NZ_JBVJND010000091.1:0-2206 GCF_055583825.1 Streptomyces sp. NPDC104367
CACACACCAGCTCCGGCGACCGATCCAGACACACACCCACCAACTGATCCGGCCCCACACCCCGCTCACGCAGCTCACGCGCCAGAGCATTGGCCTTCTCGTCCACCTCACGGAAGGTCAGCGTCCGATCGCCGTGCTCGATGGCAACGGCATCGGGGCACACCGCAACCCGGTCCTCGACCAACCGGTGAACCGTCGCCGTGTCCGGATACCGGCCGCCGGTCGCGTTCACCCCCACGACCAGCCGCTCCCGCTCGGCCGGCGTCAGCATGTCGAACGACGACAGCCTCTGCTCCGGGGCGGCCGTCACGGCCGCCAGCAGGGTGCTGAAGTGTGCGGCCATCCGCTCGGCGGTGGTCCGGGCGAACAGGTCGCCGCGGTACTCCAGGATCGCCTCCAGGCCGTCCGCGGTGTCGGCCAGCATCAGCTGGAGGTCGAACTTCACCGGCTGGCCCTCGACGGACACCGGTTCGACCGCCAGCCCCGGCAGCGACCAGGTGTCGCCGTCGGGCGTGTTCTGGAGCACCAGCATCGTCTGGAACAGCGGGTTGCGGGACAGGTCCCGCTGCGGCGCGAGTTCCTCCACCAGCCGTTCGAACGGCAGGTCCTGGTGGTCGTAGGCCGCCAGCGCCGTGTCCTTGACGCGCTCCAGCAGCTCGGTGAACGCCGGATCGCCCGACAGGTCGGTCCGCATGACCAGCGTGTTCACGAAGAAACCGATCATCTCCTCGATCTCCGCGCGGTTGCGCCCGGCGATCGGGGTTCCGACGGCGATGTCCTCCTGCCGCGCGTACTTCGCCAGCATCAGCTGGAACGCCGCGAGCAGCACCATGAACAGGCTCGCGCCGTTGCTCGCCGCGAGGTCCCGGGCCCGGGCCGCGGCCTCCTCCGGCACGGTGAACCGCACCGTGCCGCCCTGGCCGGTCGGTTCGGCCGGCCGGCGGTGGTCGGTCGGCAGTTCCAGCGGTTCCAGCCCGCCCAGCCGCTCCCGCCAGTGGGCCAGCTGGGCATCCAGTACCTCGCCGGTCAGCGTCCGGCGCTGCCAGACGGCGAAGTCGGCGTACTGCACCGGAAGTTCGGGCAGGTGTGCCTGCGTGCCGTCCAGTGCCGCCGCGTACAGGGCGTGCAGCTCACGGGCGAGCACGCCCTCCGACCACCCGTCGCCCACGATGTGGTGCAGCGTCAGCAGCAGGTAACTGTCGTCGTCGGCGAGCCGTACGACGTCGGCTCGCAGCAGGGGTCCCGCCACCAGGTCGAAGGGGCGGGCCGCTCGGGTGCGCAGCAGGGCTCGGGCGCGTTCCTCCCGGTCGTCGGCGTCCGTACGGCGCAGGTCGTGCACGGCCGCGGTGACCGGCGTGACCGGGTCCACGACCTGCGACGGACGGCCGTCCTCGTCGGCGGTGAACCGGGTCCGCAGCACCTCGTGCCGCGCGATCAGTCCGGTCAGCGCCGCCTCCAGCACGGGCACGTCCAGCGCACCGCGCACCCGCAGCGCCGTCGGCACCGCGTACTTGGCGGATCCGGGCTCCAACTGGTCCAGGAACCAGAGACGTTGCTGTGCGAACGACAGCGGCAGCGGGCCCTGGTCGCGCGGCGCGGGGGTGATCGGCGCCAGGGGGACGGCCCCTGCGGCGGCGTCCGGTGCGCCGAGAGCGGCGGCGAGCCGTGCCGGTGTCGGCGCCGTGAACAGGGTACGGACGGCCACGTCGGTGCCCAGTTCCGCGCGCAGGCGGCTGGTGACGCGGGTGGCGAGCAGCGAGTGCCCGCCCAGCTCGAAGAAGTTGTCGTGCACGCCGACCCGTTCGATCCCGAGAACTTCGGCCCAGATCTCGGCGATCGACGCCTCCAGCGGGGTACGCGGCGCGGTGTACCCGGCGCTCTCGGCGAGCCGTGCCGGGTCCGGCGCCGGCAGTGCCCGATGGTCGACCTTGCCGTTGGGGGTCAACGGCAGCTCCGCGAGGACGGTGAACGCGCTGGGCACCATGTACTCCGGCAGCCTCAGCCGCAGGTGGTCGCGCAGCGGTCCGGCGCCGGCCGGGTCGTTCCCCGGCACGGGCACGGTGTAGGCGGCGAGCCGCGGTCCGCCCGGCAGGTCGTCGCGGACGGTGACTGCCGCGGCGGTCACCTCGGGATGCGTGAGCAGCGCCGCCTCGATCTCACCCAGCTCGATCCGGTAACCCCGCAGTTTCACCTGGTTGTCGATACG
>NZ_JBVJND010000092.1:0-1869 GCF_055583825.1 Streptomyces sp. NPDC104367
GGGGGTTGCCGCCGCTGTGGAGGTAGTCGCCGGCCGCGAACGCGGTGATCCCGAGGGTGGAGCCGACGGAGAGGTCGACGTTGCGGGTGATCACGACGAGGGACTGGCCGGTGGCGACCAGGACCAGGATCGTGGCGTTCAGGAGCAGGTCCTTGATGCCCTGCTCGGACAGGAACTCGCTGTTCCCGGCCTGGGTGACGCCGATCATCACCAGGAACACGACGAGGATGGCGAGTTCGCGCATCTTGAAGACGCGGTCCACGAGGCGGGTGCTGCTGCTGGTGGCGGGGAGCTCGTCGGTGGGGGCGGGGCTGGGGGCGGTGGCCGTCATGCTGCGGTCCTCCCGGTGGCTGCGGCCATCACGGTTTCCTCGGTGGCGTCGGTGCGGGGGATCTCGGCGGTGAGGCGGCCTTCGTGCATGACGAGGACGCGGTCGGCCATGCCGAGGATCTCGGGGAGGTCGGAGGAGATCATGAGGACGGCGACGCCGTCGGCGGCGAGCTGGGACAGCAGCCGGTGGACCTCCGCCTTGGTGCCGACGTCGATGCCCCGGGTGGGTTCGTCGACGATCAGTACCTTCGGGCCGGTCGCCAGCCATTTCGCCAGGACGACCTTCTGCTGGTTGCCGCCGGACAGCGTGGCCACCGCGTCCGCGATGCGGGCGTACTTGACCTGGAGTTTGACGGCCCAGTCCAGGGAGCGGCTGCGTTCGGCGCCGCGGTCGACGAGTCCGGCCTTCACGGTGGTGCGCAGGCCGGTGAGGCCGATGTTGCGTTCGATGGACATGTCCATCACCAGGCCCTGGGCGCGGCGGTCCTCGGGGACCAGGGCCAGGCCGGCGGCCATGGCCGTGGAGGGGGCGCCGCTGGTCAGTCTCCGGCCGCGGACCTCGACCTCTCCCGCGTCCCAGCGGTCGATGCCGAACACGGCGCGGGCGACCTCGGTGCGGCCGGCGCCGACGAGTCCGGCGAGGCCGACGATCTCACCGGCGCGGACCTCGAAGGAGACGTCGGTGAAGACGCCCTCCCGGGTCAGCCGGCGCACGGAGAGGGCGACGTCGCCGGGGGTGACGTCCTGTTTGGGGTAGAGCTCGTCCAGGTCACGGCCGACCATCCGGCGCACCAGGTCGTCCTCGCTCATGCCCTGGAGGGTCTCGGAGGCGATCCACGCGCCGTCACGCAGGGTGGTGACGCGCTGGCAGATCTCGAAGATCTCCTCCAGGCGGTGGGAGATGAACAGGACGGCGGCGCCCTGTTCGCGCAGGGTGCGCACGACGCCGAAGAGGCGGGCGACCTCGCTGCCGGTCAGGGCGGCGGTGGGCTCGTCCATGATCAGGACGCGGGCGTCGAAGGAGAGGGCCTTGGCGATCTCGACGATCTGCTGGTCCGCGATGGACAGTCCACGGGCGGGCCGGTCGGGGTCCAGGGCGACACCCAGGCGCTGCATGAGGGCGGCGGTCGCGGCCCGGGTGGCCCTGTGGTCGATGCGGCCCAGCGCGCGGCGGGGCTGGCGGCCCATGAAGATGTTCTCGGCGATCGACAGGTCGGGGAAGAGCGTGGGCTCCTGGTAGATCACGGCGATCCCGGCGTCACGGGCGTCGCCCGGGCCGTGGAAGGCGACGGGCCCGCCGTCCAGGAGGACCTGGCCGGTATCGGGCCGGTGCACTCCCGCGAGGGTCTTGATCAGCGTCGACTTGCCCGCACCGTTCTCACCGGCGAGGGCATGGACCTCACCGGGGAACAGGGCCAGGGAGACGTCCCGCAGGGCGCGGACGGCACCGAAGGACTTCGACACGTCCTCGAGCGCCAGCACCGGGGCCGGTCCCGTGTCGGACGGGTGGGTCATGAGGGCTCCTCGACGACACCAGCA
>NZ_JBVJND010000093.1:0-1857 GCF_055583825.1 Streptomyces sp. NPDC104367
GCACCGAAGGACTTCGACACGTCCTCGAGCGCCAGCACCGGGGCCGGTCCCGTGTCGGACGGGTGGGTCATGAGGGCTCCTCGACGACACCAGCAAGACCGAGCGAGCCGGACCCCACAGCGTCGTGAAAGGTTTCAACTGGATTGCCGGGACCGTAGACACCGCGGGCATGTCACGTCAATGGGTCCGTGTCGAAAAAATTTCGATAGCCGAAGGTCACGGCAGAGTCACGGAAAACCAGGTTCGTCGGACTTCTTGACACCCCTTCGAGGTGCTCATACTTTGCCGTTCTGAATCGTTTCACCATGCAGTTGATTCCGCCCGTTCACCTGTTGAGTCGTTCCGACCGATACCCCAGGAGCCCCGAAGTGACCGATGTCGCCGCGGTGAAGGCCGCGCTGAAGACCCAGGCAGTCGAGACGCCGTCGTGGGCGTACGGGAACTCGGGTACCCGGTTCAAGGTCTTCGCACAGCAGGGCGTGCCCCGCACCCCCAAGGAGAAGCTGGACGACGCGGCGCAGGTGCACGCGGTGACCGGGGTGGCGCCGACGGTCGCGCTGCACATTCCCTGGGACAAGGTGGAGGACTACGCGGACCTCGCCAAGCACGCCGAGGATCGGGGGCTCGGACTGGGGGCGGTCAACTCGAACACCTTCCAGGACGACGACTACCGGCTCGGCAGCATCTGCCACCCCGACGCGGCGGTGCGCCGTAAAGCCGTGGGCCACCTGCTGGAGTGCGTCGACATCATGGACGCGACCGGATCGAAAGATCTGAAACTCTGGTTCGCCGACGGTACGAACTACCCCGGGCAGGACGACATCCGGGCGCGGCAGGACCGGCTCGCGGAGGGGCTGTCCGAGGTGTACGCGCGCCTCGGCGACGACCAGCGGATGCTCCTTGAGTACAAGCTCTTCGAGCCCGCCTTCTACACGACGGACGTCCCGGACTGGGGCACGGCCTACGCGCACTGCCTGAAGCTGGGTCCGAAGGCGCAGGTCGTGGTCGACACCGGCCACCACGCTCCGGGCACGAACATCGAGTTCATCGTCGCCACGCTGCTGCGGGAGGGAAAGCTCGGCGCGTTCGACTTCAACTCCCGCTTCTACGCCGACGACGACCTCATGGTCGGGGCCGCGGACCCGTTCCAGCTGTTCCGGATCATGTACGAGGTGGTGCGCGGCGGCGGCTTCACCTCCGAGGTGGCCTTCATGCTCGACCAGTGCCACAACATCGAGGCCAAGATCCCCGCGATCATCCGGTCGGTGATGAACGTCCAGGAGGCCACGGCGAAGGCGCTCCTCGTCGACCGGGGCGCACTGGCGCAGGCGCAGGCCACGGGAGACGTACTGGCGGCGAACGCGGTGCTGATGGACGCCTACGACACGGACGTCCGGCCGCTGCTGCGGGAGGTCCGCGAGGAACTGGGGCTGGACGCGGATCCGATCGCCGCGTACGCCCGGTCCGGGTGGGCGGAGAAGATCGTGGCCGAGCGGGTGGGAGGGGAGCAGGCCGGCTGGGGGGCGTGAGCGCCTGACCCGACCCGACCTGTTTCGTCGTGGGCCGCGGACCGGAAGCGGCCGGTCGCGCCCCCGCGGCGGTAACCGCACATCCAACGCAGCCCCGCGCCCCCCCCGAGGGGCGCACTGTTGCTCTGCTTCTCGGACAGCTAGGAAAAAGTTTTATGACCACGCATTCCGAAGCCGCCGCGCTCCTTGCGCGTTCTCGTCGGCTTGGTGCCGATCCTCGTAATACGAACTATGCCGGTGGTAATACGTCGGCGAAGGGGAGTGACATCGATCCGGTCACGGGTGGTGATGTCGAGCTGATGTGGGTGAAGGGGTCCGGTGGGGATCT
>NZ_JBVJND010000094.1:0-1793 GCF_055583825.1 Streptomyces sp. NPDC104367
GATGCTGTTGGTAAATCCGGGGCCCTACGCCTTCTTCGTCCCGTCGGCCGTTTGGTCGGCGGGGCGAAGTGCTGCGAAGTGGCTGGTGCGTGTGCGGGCCCGTGGTGTGTCGGTGAGGTGGGCGTCGATGCGGGCGAGGTTGATGGCTGCGCCGGTGAGCTGATGCTGGAGGCTGGTCTTCGCGAGACCGCGGTAGCGGGATCTGCGCAGGCCGCAGCGCTGAACACCTTGGGCAATGGTGCCTTCGACACCGGCCCGGATCCTGTAGCGGTCCTTCCACTCGTCGGTCTGCTGCTCTGCGCGGGCCTCTCGGACAGCCTCGTGTTCCTCCCGGCGCCGCAGGTTCAGCTCACGACGCTCGGCCTTGGGCGAGTTGGCGCAGTCGCGCAGGTGGGGGCAGGGGCGGCAGTCGGCGGGGCTGAACCGAACCCGGATGACGGGCAGGCCCTGCTGGGAGCGGCGCTCGTGCCACTGCGTGCTGACGCCCCCGTTCGGGCAGGTCACCTGTTGTCTGTCCCAGTCGATGGTGAACGCGTCCTGGCTGAACGGGCCGTCTGCCTGGGCGGCGGTGCTGGCCTTCACAGGACCCAGCAGGTCGACTTGGTGGTCACGGCGGGCTGCCACGATCTGCGAGGCGCTGGGATAGCCGGCGTCCACCCAGTGTTCGGCAGGAAGGCAGTTACGAGCGGCCAGATCCGCGTGGATCGGTGCGGCTATCACCACGTCGTGGGTGGTGGAGAGGGTGGTGGCCACGTTCGTGATCAGGTTCGGGGCGTCCAGCTCGCAGGTCTCGGTGAAGTGGACCTTGTAGCCGTCCCACATCGTGTCGCGCTTCACGCTGCCGCGTGCGTCGGTGTCATAGGGAGTGACCAGGCGCATTGCGCTCGGCGGGCGGTCTTTGGGGCCCCTTCGCCGTACCTCGCCCTCCACTTGGTGGAAGTGCTGGACCCACACCTGCCGCAGCGTCTCCACCTCGGCAGGCCCGCGCAGACCGGCAGGGGCGTCAGCCGCGAAGACCGCAGCCAGCAGGAGTGTTCCGTCCCGGCCGATCCGCTCCCCCACCTCGTCCCGCTTCGCACGGCCGGTGGGGAACCGGCTGTCCTCGGCCCTGGTCGCGTAGTGCCTGAACCAGTCAGGCCCGGCGATACCGGCCAGCCAGTCCGGTGCCGTCTGTGCCAGCGCGTTCAGCGCCGACCGCAGAGTCTCCGCCACCTGCTCCAGCCAGCACAGCTCACGCGCCGCCGACAGTACGTGGGTGGAGTCCGTACGGGCCCGGCCGGCACTCTTGAGCAGCCCTTTCTCACGAGCCACGGCCAGAACACCGTCCAGCACCCGCCGCCCGCCATCCGCCCCAGCCAGCCTGTCCCTGAACTCCGAAAGCACCGAGAAGTCGAAGCCCGGATCGTCCAGCCGAAGCCCCAGGGCGTACTTGAAGTCGATCCTGGCCCGTACCGCGTCCGCGGCCTGCCGGTCGGTCAGCCCCTCAACGAACTGCAACACCAGCACCAGCACCAGCCGGCCCGGCGACCAAGCCGGCAGGCCCCGCACCGGGAACAGGTCCGCGAACTCCTCATCGGTGAACAACGGCCCCAGCTCATCCCGCAGACGGATCGCCAGACTCCCCTTCGGGAACGCGGCCCGCGCCACCCGCACCGTCTCCACCGGGATCTCCCCAGACCCCTCCGGCTGCAACGACACCCGCACCCACCCCATACGACAACGTCGGCCTTCAAGACCACAACCAGGTCTCGAAGGCCGACGTCACGCACGGCTCCGAATTCGCCAACAGCATC
>NZ_JBVJND010000095.1:0-1705 GCF_055583825.1 Streptomyces sp. NPDC104367
CGCCCGTCGAATACGAAGCCAATTACTACACCGAACTCACGAAACCCCAGGTCATCACCACAATCTGAGATCTCTACCGAACCCGGGGCGGTTCACTCCTCGTGTACATCAAGGCCGACCCGAAGGTGGCCGACCTTCTGCCCGGATTCACACGGGATGTGACAGGGCTTGGCCACCACGGCACAGGTGACCTGGAGGTGCAGTTGCGTACGGAGCGGGACCTGGAGCGGGCCCAGGACCTGTTCCGCCTCAGCTACGCCGCGGCGTAGCTGAGGCGCAGCTGGCGCTCGCGATCGGCTGGGCATGAAGTTTTCGGAAGTGTTCATACTGCTGCCTCTCGACGCGCTGGTCAGGGAATGGCGGTGGACTCCTAATGGTGCAGGTGAGTCCCGGTTTCGCTAACCGGGACTCCGCCGCTATATTGCGCGCCTGAAGGGGGCGCGAATATCGGTCAGTGGATGTATTCGCCCCTTGAAGGGTCTCCTCGGCCTACGGTCAGTTGCTGTGACGCCGGCTGAGGTGAAGTCGGTCAATTGACTGCCATGTTCACCCGCTCTGATGGCGGTTATGGATCGGCTCCGCTGGCTTGCGGCTGAGGTGGGCGGGGACGGGCTGGTAGAGCTGCCGACGCTTCTCGTACTCCGTTGGGTCGGTCTCGTAGAAGTGCGCTCGGTCGCCGGATCTGCGGGAGAAGCGGATTTGGAGCGCGCCGGGCTGTCCGGTACTGCTGCGGGCGTAGAACCGGCAGCCCCAGTACGACTCGGGCGGCAGACCGCAACAGCAGTCCAGTTCCGCCCCGGTGATCGGCAAGCCGCACTCCGGGTCGGCCAGCAGGTTGGTGAAGCCTGCGTGGTAACAGGGAGCGACCGCGAGGGGTTCGTTGATGTACTCGATGATCCATTCCGAGCCGCCGTCGCTGGTGAGGTTGGTCCAAGCCGTGGTGCTGAGTGGCACGCCAATGGTCCGAAGCATTGGGGCGCGGCGCAGCATGCCGCTGGCGAGCCAGGCCGAAGGCGTCTTGCGGTAGTGGTGACGCCCCAGGACGGTGCTGGTGGAAGGTTCGTGAAAGGCTGCTTCGCTGCGGTGCCACTGGTGAGGGCTTGCCTCATGGCAGTAATGCCTGCCGTCTGCCGTGTTCTCTTCTCGCTGGAGGGGCAGGGCAGCGGACCAGTCTTCGGCGGGGATACCCAGGATCGTGACCGAGCCGGGCACCCCGAGGCGCCGGATCCGGATGCCGTCGGCGTCGGCGGTGAAGCGGGCTCCCGGGATGCCGCGGACCTCGCCGTGCTCGTCGAAGCACGGAACGAGATTGCGGATCAGTTCCCTGGCCATGGACTCCGAGGCGACGTGCTGGGTGACGTCGTTCTCGAAGGTCAGGATCAAGCTGTCAGGGCGGGAGTCAGCGGATCGGATGCCCCACGGGTTGCGGGTGTCGATCAGCGGCCAGGCATGGCCCGACAGGATGTAGCTCTCCAGGACGGCCTGGCTGGGGTGCGCCTCAGGAACCAGCGGTGATGCGGGTGGGAGGGATTTCACGCGCTTGAGCGCGTCGGTCCAGCTCATCCCAGTCGCCAGTTGGAGCTTGTGGGCGCGTCGTTCCACGCGGGTGCTTGAACCGCCCCGGGTCGGGTGGAGGCTCGATTCCATGTAAGGATTGAGTCATGGCACGACCCTCCCGTTACCCGCTTGAGCTGCGCCGTCGTGC
>NZ_JBVJND010000096.1:0-1490 GCF_055583825.1 Streptomyces sp. NPDC104367
GGGGGGGTGCCTCTATCTCTTTCGTCAAGCGAGGCGTGGGGTTCGGGGTTCGTAGAAGGTGCCGTCGCGGAGCATTGCGAACAGCACGTTGATCCGCTGGCGGGCGAGGCGGAGAAGTGCCTGGGTGTGGGTCTTCCCGCGCGCTCGGCAGCGGTCGTAGTAGGTGCGGGAGGCGGGATCGTGCAGGGCGGCGAACGCGGACAGGAACATCGCGCGTTTGAGCTGGCGGTTGCCGCCTCTGGGCGCGTGTTCGCCGTGGATCGAGGTCCCGGAAGACTTCGTGGTCGGGGCGAGGCCGGCGTAGGAGGCGAGGTGGGCGGCGGTGGGGAAGCCGGTGCCGTCGCCGACGGTGACCAGCAGCGTGGCGGCGGTCCTGACCGCGATCCCCGGCATCGAGGTCAGGACTTTGGAAAGAGGGTGTGCCTCCAACAGGGCACTGATCTGGGCTTCTGTGGCCCGGCGTTGTTCGTGGACGGCGCCGAGCGAGCGGGCCAGGGAGGGGACCACGATGTCGAGGGTGCCGGTGCCCGGGACCACGACGGTCTGCTCGTCGAGTGCCTCGAAGACATCGTCGATCAGCCGGGCAGCCATGCGCGGGGCCTTCGGGCGGACCACCTCGACCAGCCTGCGGCGTCCGGCCTTCCGCAGCGCGGCCGGGGATCCGTAGCGTTCCAGCAGCCAGGTCACAGCCTGGTGGTCCAGGCGCGGGCCGAGGACCCGCTCAAGGCTGGGGTGGAACTGGGTGAGCAGGCCGCGGATCCGGTTGGAGGTGCGGGTGGCCTCGGCCGCCAGGTCCTGGTCAAAGCCGACGAGGACGGTGAGCTCGGCGGTGATCTCGTCGGTCAGTTCCAGCGAGCGCAGGGTGTGCGGCATGGTGCGGGCCGCGTCCGCGATCACCGCGGCGTCCTTCGCGTCGGTTTTCGCCTCGCCGGGGTAGAGGTCGGCGATCCGCCGCATGGACAGGCCGGGCAGGTAGGCGACCTTGCAGCCGGTGTCCCGGGCGACCGTGAGCGGGAGGGCACCGATGGAAGCGGGCTGGTCCACCACGACGAGGACGGTGCCGAACTTGGTCTTCAGTTTCTCGAAGACCTCCCGCAACTTCGGTTCGCTGTTGGGCAGCTGCTTGTCGAAGACCTTCTTGCCCGCCGGAGTCAGCCCGTGCCCGTGGTGGGCGCTCTTGCCGACGTCCAGACCGAGGAAGACGCCTATCTCGTCGCTGTCGTTCAAGCCGTCCTCCCGAACGGATGTCATGCGTGCTGGCCTGGGCGTCGGCGTCGTGCGCGCATCCACGTTATGCAGACCTGCCGCCCGCAAGCGGCCGGGCGTTGCGCCAGGCCAGGCGGTAGTCGGACCTCTCATCAGCGTCTCCAACGGCGCCTCTCGGGCCCGGTGACACCACCCCCAGGTCATCCGTTCGACAGGGGGGAACAGTCATGCCGGGCCCGGAGGCCAGCGGCCCTCTTGCAGGACCGCGAAGAACATAACGGGGG
>NZ_JBVJND010000097.1:0-1441 GCF_055583825.1 Streptomyces sp. NPDC104367
TGATTCCTAATGCTGTCTGTCAAGCCGCGAGAGCGGTGGGTGGTACGGGTTCGTAGGTCCGTCCGTCGCGCAGGAGGGCCCAGAGGACGTTGACGCGGCGGCGGGCCAGGGCGAGGACGGCCTGGATGTGGCGCTTGCCTTCGGCTCGTTTGCGTTCGTAGAACCGGTGGGACTCGTCGCAGTGGCGGATGCTGAACAACGCGGAGATGTAGAAGACGCGTTGGAGTCGGCGGTTGTAGCGTCGTGGCCGGCGGAGATTGCCGCTGATCTTGCCTGAGTCGCGGGGCACGGGTGCAACGCCGCCGAAGCCGGCGAGGCGGTCTGCGGTGCCGAAGGCGCTCATGTCACCGCCGGTCGCGGCCAGGAACTCGGCACCGAGGATGACACCCAGGCCCGGCATGCTGGTGATCACTTCGAAGTCCCGATGATCGCGAAACCGGGCCTCGATCGCTTTATCGAGCTCGGCGACCTGCTGGTTGAGGGCCATCACTTCCCGCGCGAGCGTGTGCACCATCTGAGCGGTGAGTTTCTCGCCGGGCAGGCTGGTGTGCTGACGTCCGGCAGCTTCCAGAGCAGTCTCGGCGAGCCGGTCGGCGCGCAGGACCTTGCGGTTGCGCAGCCAGGTCTCGAGCCGTTTGACCCCGATCCGGCGGAGGGAGGCCGGGGTCTGGTAGCCAGTCAGCAGGGTGAGCGGGCCGGTGTTGGTCAGGTCCAGTGCCCGCTCCAGGCCGGGGAAGATACCGCTGAGCTGGGCGCGGAGCCGGTTGACGGTGCGGGTGCGGTCGGCGACCAGGTCGGTGCGCCGGCCGGTGAGGATTTTGAGGTCGGCGACGGTCTCGTCGCTGGTGCGTAAGCGGTGCAGGTCGCGGCGGATGCGGGTCTGGTCGGCGATGACGGCGGCGTCTTTGGCGTCGGTTTTGCCCTCGCCGCGGTAGCTCTCCGAGGCGCGGTGGATGGCCCGGCCGGAGATGTAGTGCACTGGCTGGTCGTGGTTGAACAGAATGGTGATGGCCAGGGCGGCGCCGCCGTCGGCCAGGTCGATGCCCCAGGTCACCGCCTCGCCCAGGGCCAGGACGTCGGTGAGGAGTTCGAGGAGTTCGGGTTCGTCGTTGGCGACGCGTCGGGAGAGCAGCCGGCGGCCGCTCTCGTCGATCGCGACGCAGTGGTGATGGGTCTTTCCTGCGTCGATGCCGGCCCAGATCATGGCCATGTGGTGCCTCCGTGCAGTGTGCTGCTGATGCCTCCCGACGGACGACCTCGCTGTCGATTCCCTACTCAGCGATCATTCGCGATTCCTAATTGGCAGCCGAGTCGTCGTGGGGCGCCGGGCGGCCAATCACTGAAAGCCACAAGCGGCAGAGCGTTTTGAACCACACCCGGCACCCCTGGGTGGGTGAACCATACGAAGGGCTCACCACATCCCGCAGAACAACGTAGGGAG
>NZ_JBVJND010000098.1:0-1415 GCF_055583825.1 Streptomyces sp. NPDC104367
GCGAGGATCTCCGAGACCGGGTAGCGGGACTCCCTGCGCACGGCCATGAAGATCCGCGGCATGACGGGGAAGTGGAACGCCATGTGGCACTCGTCGCCGCCGCTGCGGTAGTCGCCGAAGTAGTCGACGACGTCCTCCGGCCACTGGTTCGCCTCGGCCAGCAGCACCACGTCGGGGTACTGGGCGTCGATCTCCTTGCGGACCCGTTTCAGGAAGTCGTGGGTGGCCGGCAGGTTCTCGCAGTTGGTGCCCTCGCTCTGGTACAGGTACGGCACCGCGTCCAGCCGGAAGCCGTCGATGCCCAGGTCCAGCCAGAACCGCAGCGCGGAGATGATCTCCTCCTGGACGGCCGGGTTCTCGTAGTTGAGGTCCGGCTGATGGGAGAAGAAGCGGTGCCAGTAGTACTGCTTGCGCACCGGGTCGTACGTCCAGTTGGAGACCTCGGTGTCGACGAAGATGATCCGCGCGTCCTGGTAGCGGTCGTCCTTGTCGTCCCACACGTAGTAGTCGCCGTACGGTCCTTCGGGGTCCTTGCGGGACTCCTGGAACCACGGGTGCTGGTCGCTGGTGTGGTTCATGACGAAGTCGATGATGACGCGCATGCCGCGCTGGTGGGCGGCGTCGACGAACTCCACGAAGTCGGCGAGGTCGCCGAACTCCGGGAGTACGGCGGTGTAGTCGGAGACGTCGTAACCGCCGTCCCGCAGAGGGGACTTGAAGAAGGGCGGCAGCCAGAGGCAGTCGACGCCGAGCCACTGGAGGTAGTCGAGTTTCGCGGTCAGGCCCTTGAGGTCGCCGATGCCGTCGCCGTTGCTGTCCTGGAAGGAACGGACCAGGACCTCGTAGAAGACGGCCCGTTTGAACCAGTCGGGGTCCCGGTCTCCCGCGGGGGTGTCCTCGAAGGTGTCCGGGACGGGTTCGTTGACGATCATATGGTGGGTGACCCTCCGATCCGCGGGGACGGTCGCAGGACGGTGAGGATGTGCGCGGCCCGGTGACCCGGCTCCAGGCGCACATAGTTGGCCCTGCCCCAGTTGTAGGTTTCGCCGGTGAGCTCGTCGCGCACCGGTACCGACTCATGCCAGTTCAGGCCGAGTTGCGGCATGTCCAACGAGACCGTGGCCTCCTGGGTGTGGTGGGGGTCGAGGTTGACGACGACCAGAACCGTGTTCGAACCTCTCCGCTTGCTGTAGACGATCACCTCCTCCTTGTCGGCGTGGTGGAAATGCAGGTCGCGCAACTGCCGCAGGGCCGGGCTGTCGCGCCGGACCGTGTTCAGACGCGTGATGAGCGGCGCGATGCCGTCCGTCCGGGCGCGTGCCCAGTCGCGGGGCCTGAGCTGGTACTTCTCGGAGTCGAGGTACTCCTCGCTGCCCTCCTTGAGCGGGGTGTTCTCGCAGAGTTCGTAGCCGCTG
>NZ_JBVJND010000099.1:0-1396 GCF_055583825.1 Streptomyces sp. NPDC104367
GGCCGTGGCCCTGTCCACGCAGATCCGCGCCGTGTGGACGGCGTTCGCCGCCGACGGCGACCCGGGCCGGCCCACATACGACATCGAGCAGCGCCTCGTACGGATCTTCGATACGCGACCGGCCGTCATCGCCTATCCGGAGGAGATCTCCCGGCAGTTGTGGCAGAGCCACGACTTCCCGGCGCTCCCACTGGCCGGCCGGTGGCGGAACATCCGGCCAAAACATCTCAGGAGCGGTTTCCCTCGCGGCGCCCGGACCTACCCCTGGCACAGGCGGCGGTACGCGGCGTCGGGGAGGAGGGTGCGCCATTGGGCCGGCGAGAGGCTGCCTGCCGTGCGCGCGCAGATCCGGGCGGCGGCGTAGGACGGGGTGACGGGGTACGTCCGCAGGGAGGCGTGGGTTCCGGCGGTGTACAGGGCGTTGCCCCCGGGGCTGAAGGCGAGGGCGGCGATATTCTCGCCAGGGGTGGTGATGCTGGCGAGGGCCTGGTGGCTTGCGGTGTCCCAGAGCTGGAGCGAGCCGGAGTCGCCGCCCACGGCGAGGGTGCTGCCGTCCTGGCTGAAGGCGAGGGCGCTGACGGCCTCCGGGGTGCCGTTCGCGACGGGCGGCGGGAAGACGTCCGGCAGGACGCCGAACCGGTGGCTGAGGCTGCCGTCCCACAGGGCGACGCGGCCGGAGGCGTCGCCGACCGCGACCCGGGAGCCGTCCGTGCTGAAGGTGAGCGACTCCACCTCGTCGCCCGGGCTCAGCGACAGCGTCGCCGCCCCGCCTGTCCCGCCCGTCCCGGCGGGCAGGTGGGCGAGGCTGTTGCCGACGACGAGCAGGCGGCCGTCCGGACGCAGCGCCAGCGCGGTGTCGCTCAGGTCGCTCAGTACGGACGTCCGGCGGTGCCGCTCGCTGTCCCACACCTCTACCGTGGCGTTCTCGCTGACGGCCTGCGACCGCGCGGCCACCAGGGCACGGCCGTCGGGCCCCAGGGCGATCCGCTCCACCGCCAGCGCGGGGGTGGAGGCGGAGAGGTCCAGCGTTGTCCGCGCGTGGTCGCGGGCCAGGTCCCAGACCACGAGGAGCTGACCGGTCGTCACCCGGCCGGGGACGGAGACGCCGTACGCCAAGGCGTTGCCGCCCGGGTCGAAGGCCATCAGTGGCAGGGCGTCCGCCACGGCGACCGGACCGCTGCCGTCGGCCGCGGCGGGCAGCGGAACAGCCGGCAGCGTGCGGAGCAGCCGCCCGTCGCTCGTCGCCCGCAGCCGGAAGACGTAGCCCCGGCCGGACTGTTCGGCGGTGGCGAGCGTACGGCCGTCCGGGCTCAGCAGGACGTTGCCCAGCGGGCTGCCACGCCACCCGGAGGTGACGGCCTCGCCCAGGTCGAGGGCGTGCACCGAGCCTCCTTCG
>NZ_JBVJND010000100.1:0-1372 GCF_055583825.1 Streptomyces sp. NPDC104367
GGGGTGCCTCTATGTCTTCCGTCAAGGCACCCCTGTCGGGTTTGGTGTGGTTCGGTGTTGCTGGGGTTATGCGGCGAGCTCGATGTCCGTCGGTGTCCGGGATTCGTAGAAGGTGCCGTCGCGGAGCATGGCGAACAGGACGCTGATGCGTTGACGGGCGAGGCGGAGGAGGGCTTGGGTGTGGGTCTTGCCGCGGGCTCGTTGCTTGTCGTAGTAGGCGCGGGAGGCGGGGTCGGCGTTCATGCAGGCGAAGGCGGACAGGAACATGGCCCGTTTGAGCTGCCGGTTGCCGCCTCGGGGTGCGTGTTCGCCGTGGATCGAGGTGCCCGACGACTTCGTGGTCGGGGCGAGACCGGCATAGGAGGCGAGGTGGGCGGCGGTGGGGAAGCTGGTGCCGTCGCCGACGGTGACCAGCAGCACTGCGGCGGTCCTGACGCCGACGCCGGGCATCGACGTCAGGACCGGGGAAAGAGGGTGAGCCTCCAGCAGGGTGTTGATCTGGGCTTCCATCGCCCGGCGCTGGGTGTGGACGGCGGCCAGGGAGGCGGCCAGAGAGGGGATGACGATGTCGAGGGTGCCGGTGCCGGGGACGACGACGGTCTGCTCGTCCAGGGCGGTGAAGACGTCGTCGATGAGCCGGGATGCCATGCGCGGGGCCTTGGGCCGGATCACCTCCACCAGCCGGCGGCGCCCGGCCTTGCGCAGGGCGGCCGGGGAGCCGTAACGCTCCAGGAGCCACGTGACGGCCTGGTGGTCGAGCCGTGGGCCGAGGACGCGTTCGAGGCCGGGATGGAACTGGGTGAGCAGGCCGCGTAGGCGGTTGGAGGTGCGGGTGGCCTCGGCCGCGAGGTCCTGGTCGAAGCCGACGAGCACGGTCAGCTCGGCGGTGATCTCGTCGGTCAGCTCCAGTGAGCGCAGGGTGTGCGGCATGGTGCGGGCCGCGTCCGCGATCACGGCGGCGTCCTTCGCGTCGGTCTTCGCCTCGCCCGGATACAGGTCGGCGATCCGGCGCATGGCCAGGCCGGGCAGGTAGGCGACCTTGCAGCCCGCGTCGCGGGCCACGGTGAGGGGGAGGGCGCCGATGGAGGCGGGCTGGTCCACGATCACCAGGACGGTGCCGAACTTGGCGGTCAGCCTGTCGAAAACGGCCCGCAGTTTCGGCTCGCTGTTGGGCAGCTGCTTGTCGAGGACCTTCTTCCCGGCCGGGGTCAGCCCGTGCCCGTGATGGGCGCTCTTGCCGACGTCCAGGCCGAGGAACACGCCCACGTCTTCGGTGTCGAACATCGCGTCCTTCCCGGGGTGTTGCACGTGCCGGCCTCGGCGTCGGTGTCGTACTGGCGCATCCACGTTATGCAGACCTGCCATCCGTGAG
>NZ_JBVJND010000101.1:0-1363 GCF_055583825.1 Streptomyces sp. NPDC104367
CCGACCCGAGATCCTCGACGGCTTCATAGCCGAGACCGAACTCGGGCTGGAGCCCCCGTAGCCCTGTCACCCCACCCTTTCAACCTCAGCGTCACGGTCCCGTGCTCCAGCAGCGAACCCGTATGTCTGAGGGCCTAATTGACTGGGTGTCCCTTGGGTTCCGGCGAGTTGCCCCTTGAGATTCCGGGAACCCGTCGGCTTCTCGGCTCCGGCGGGTACGACGCCGAACGTTTTGCCCACGGCCTCGGCCCGCACGACCGTGTGATCACCGTCGGCCTCGAAGCCCACGTTCGTACACCGCGCACTGCACGGTTGTGCGCGGAAGTCGAAAACGGCCCGGTGACCCCTCTGTCCTGGGTGACGACGACCTCGGCGCCCGGCCCAGCAGCGGTCGGGCCGAACCTCGTCAACAACAGAATACGGTCGCCAAAACACAGGATTCGGTTGCCATCTGCCGGCGGAACCTGGGACCGCTCGACCGTGTCCGCGTCGTCTCGAAACGCGAGATCAGCCAGAAGCAATCGAGTATCCCCTGAGGTCACCGCGCGGCACAATGATGGCCATGACGACTTGAAGAGTACCTGCCGGCCGGAAGTCCTGGCGCCGAGGCGCGACCGGCTGGGCAGTTCGCGAAGGAGACCGCGGGGTCTGCGCGGTCTGCCACGACGCTGTCCGCTCCTACCAGTACCGCTTCCATCCGCCCGAGTCCTCCAGCTTCGAACGGTGCATCTGGTTCGCTTGGTGCTCGGGGTACCGGGTCCTCTCCGGCAACATGGTCTACGTTCACCGCATGCGCGTCTTGGTCGACGCCCTGGCATCGCTACCAGCCGATGACCGCGAACAACTGCTGCGAAGTGAGGCCGCGCTGATCGACTATCTCGACAGCCGAGGGATCGGTCAGAACTGAGCCGAGACCCAGCTCTCATTGGAGCGGTCTTCTCGAACGCGAGACAGTCAAGGATCTTCCGAGTCGCCCGCCAGTACCACAAGCGAGTCTTGGAGACATGACGTCAAGGACGTCCTGGAACCTCACAACGCCAGGCCCGTCCGCATCACGCTGCGGACGGGCCCTGAGTGCTGAGTGAATACGTCTCTGCGATCGACCTGCGGGCGGAAGCAATCGTCGATCGCCGTGGATCGGTGCTGCCACCTGGCTATGCGCTGAGGACACCAGGGGGCCCAGCCAGAGCGGAAGCGGCGCCC
This sequence comes from Streptomyces sp. NPDC104367, assembly GCF_055583825.1. Lineage (NCBI taxonomy): Bacteria > Bacillati > Actinomycetota > Actinomycetes > Kitasatosporales > Streptomycetaceae > Streptomyces > Streptomyces sp. NPDC104367. The sequence continues at coordinate 1,204 of NZ_JBVJND010000101.1, forward strand.
TCCAGGACACCGGGTACAGGCACCCCGGAACCCAGCACGGCGGCCGGACCGCTGGCACGAGAGGAAGGGCCCTGACCCTGGAGTTTGGACACCGGAGAGACTTGGATCTTGATGGTCCAGGAGAACGGAGTCCCTGTGGGGATGAAGCATTACCCCGCCG
>NZ_JBVJND010000102.1:0-1352 GCF_055583825.1 Streptomyces sp. NPDC104367
ACCGGTACCCGCCACACCAGGGTCGTACCGCCGCCCGCCGGGCAGTCCCACTCCAGGCGGCCGCCGAGCTCCGCGGCGCGTTCGGCCATGTTGCCGAGGCCGCTGCGGCGGCCGCCGGGCGGGATGCCGACGCCGTTGTCCCGGACCGTCACGGCCAGTTCGCTTCCGTCGGTGGCGAGGATCACCTCGGCGCGGTCGGCGTGCGCGTGCCGGGCGATGTTGGTGAGGGACTCGGCGAGGACGGCGACCACGTGGTCGGCGATCTCCGTGGGCACGTCGGTGTCGAGCAGGCCCTCCATGCGCAGGCTGGGCGCGAAGCCGAGGATCGGCGCCGCCTCGCCCGCCACCCGGACCGCGCGGGCCCGCAGGCCGGTGCCGGCGCCGCCCTCCCGGGTGCGCAGACCGAAGATCGTGGACCTGATGATCTTGATGGTCTCGTCGAGGTCGTCGACGGCGCGCAGCACCCGCTCGGACGCCTCGGTGTGCTCGATGAAACGACCCGCGCTCTGGAGGGTCATCCCGGTCGCGAAGAGCCGCTGGATCGCCAGGTCGTGCAGGTCGCGGGCGATGCGGTCCCGGTCCTGGAGGACCGCGATCTCCTGGGCGTCGCGACGGCGCTGGGCCAGTTCCAGCGCGATCGCGGCCTGCGCGGCGAAGCCCTGGAGGGTCTCCGTCTCCTTGGCGGAGAAGACCGGGCTGCCGATCTCGCGCGCCAGCAGCAGCACCCCGCGCACACCGCTGTCGCCGGTGCCGATCGGGATGGCCACGGCGGGGCCGAGGCCCTGGAAGCGCGGCGGCTCCGGGGAGATCCTGGGGTCGTGGCCGACGTCGTGGGTCGCGACCGGGGCGCCGGCGGAGAAGGCGAGGCCCATCAGCGTACGGTCCGGGGCCAGCACCAGGCCCCGGTGGTCCTCGGCGTCCAGGCCCACGGCGATCTCCACGCCGAGCGTGCCGGTCTCCTCCATCGGGATCGCGACGGCGGCCAGCGCCGACCCGGCGATGTCCCTGGCCCGCTCGGCGATCAGACCGAGGGCGTCGGCGGGGTCGCCGCCGGACATCAGGGTGTGGGTGATCTCCGCGTTGGCCCGCAGCCAGCGCTCGCGCAGCCGGGACTCCTCGTAGAGACGGGCGTTGTCGATCGCCACACCGGCCGCCACGGCCAGCGTCAGCGTCACCGACACGTCCTCCTCGTCGAACTCCTGGCCGCCCCGCTTCTCCGTCAGGTACAGGTTGCCGAAGACCTGTTCGCGGACCCGGATCGGAACGCCGAGGAAGGTGTTCATCGGCGGATGGTTCGGCGGGAAGCCGTACGACGCCGGATGCTCGGAGAGCTTCGCGAGGCGCAGCGGCTC
>NZ_JBVJND010000103.1:0-1330 GCF_055583825.1 Streptomyces sp. NPDC104367
TGAACCGCCCCGGGTTCGGTAGAGATCTCAGATTGTGGTGATGACCTGGGGTTTCGTGAGTTCGGTGTAGTAATTGGCTTCGTATTCGACGGGCGGGATGTGCCCTATCTCACCGTGAAGTCGGCGGTGGTTGTACCAGTCGATCCACTCGGCGGTGGCGAGCTCGACCTGGGAGAGCATCTTCCAGGGCCGCTGGGGCTTGATCAGCTCGGTTTTGAACAGGCCGATCGTGGACTCCATCAGGGCGTTGTCGTACGCGTCACCGACGGATCCGATACTCGCCGCGATGCCGGCGGCGTCCAGGTGCTCGGCGAGGCGGAAGCTCGTGTACTGCGACCCGGCGTCCGAATGATGGATCAACTCGCCCGGCTGAATGGGGCGTTGGTCGCGGTCGCGCTGCCAGATCGCCGTTTCCAGGGCGTCCAGCACAAACACCGTCTCCTTCACCGTGGCCGCGGACCAGCCCACGATCCGGCGCGAGAAGGTATCCACGACGAACGCGACGTAGACGACGCCGGCGAAGGTCTTCACGTGCGTGAAGTCGGCTACCCAGCAGCGGTTCGGGGCGCTGGCGACGAAGTCGCGGTCGACAAGGTCGGGGGCCCGCTCAGCCTGCCCGCCCGGGATCGTGGTGATGACGCGTTTCCCGCGCACCGCTCCCTGGATACCGAGCTCGCGCATCAGGCGCTCGACGGTGCAGCGGGCCACCGCATGCCCCTGCCGGTTCAGCTCGCGCCAGATCTTCCGGGCTCCGTAGACACGGTAGTTGGACGTGTAGACCTCCTGGATCCTCTCCTTGAGCTCCTCGTCGCGCACGGAACGGGCAGAGGGAGTGTCGAGGCGTTTCTTGTGGGCGTAGTACGTGGAAGGGGCGATCTTGCAGTCGTGTGCGGTGAGCGTCCTGCAGATCGGCTCGACCCCGCCGAAGCGGTCCCGGTGCTCGTTGATGAACGCTACGAGCGCGTGTGTGGCCGGTCGAGCTCGGCCGCGAAGAAACTCGCCGCGGCCTTCAGGATCTCGTTCGCCCGCTTCAGCTCGGCGTTCTCCTTCTTCAACGCCTTGAGCTGGGCGGACTCCTCCGTCGTCGTCCCCGGACGCTGCCCCGCGTCGATCTCGTGCTGCTTCACCCAGTTCCGCAGCGTCTCGCGGGAGCCGATGTCGAGCTTGTCCGCGACCGCCTGCAGGGCGGCCGTCTCGTTCGGGTAGTCGTCGCGCACTTCGGCGACCATGCGCACCGCACGACGGCGCAGCTCAAGCGGGTAACGGGAGGGTCGTGCCATGACTCAATCCTTACATGGAATCGAGCCTCCACCCGACCCGGGGCGGTTCA
>NZ_JBVJND010000104.1:0-1308 GCF_055583825.1 Streptomyces sp. NPDC104367
GGGCCCTGACCCTGGAGTTTGGACACCGGAGAGACTTGGATCTTGATGGTCCAGGAGAACGGAGTCCCTGTGGGGATGAAGCATTACCCCGCCGAGTTCAAGGCGGACGCGGTCGCGTTGTACCGGTCGCGTCCGGGAGCGACGATCAAGTCGGTCGCCGCCGATCTCGGAGTGAACACGGAGACGCTGCGGAACTGGATCCGTGCCGCCGACGGACGCCGCGCCGGTGCCCACTCCGCCCCCGCAACGGCACCGCAGTCTGCCGGTGACCCGGTTCAGGCGGAGCTGGCCGCGGCGCGCAGGCGGATCCGGGAGCTGGAGGAGGAACGCGACATCCTGCGCAAGGCGGCCCGGTATTTCGCGACGGAGACGCGCTGGTGAACCGCTGCCAGTTCGTTGAGGATCACCAGCGCCGATACGGCGTGAAGCGGCTCTGCGACATTCTCGGGATCGCCCGCTCGAGTTTCTATTACTGGCGTCGCACCGCCCCGGCTCGCATGGCCCGCCAGGCCGCCGACGACCGGCTCGCGGCCCGGATACGCAAGGCCCACAAGGAGTCCGACGGCACCTACGGAGTCCCGAGGATCACTGCCGAGCTCCGCGACGAGGACGGCCAGGCGGTCAACCACAAGCGCGTTGCCAGGATCATGCGGACCATCGGCCTCGAAGGGGTCCGTCTGCGGCGCCGGCACCGCACCACCATCGCCGGCCCGGCCACCGCGAAGGCCCCGGACCTGATCGGCCGCGACTTCACCGCGAAGGAGATCAACACCAAGTACGTCGGTGACATCACCTACTTGAGCGTCGGCGGCGGACGATTCTGCTATCTCGCGACAGTGATCGACCTGTGCTCGCGCCGCCTGGCAGGCTGGGCGATCGCCGACCACATGCGCACCGAGCTCGTCATCGACGCCCTCGCCGCCGCGGAACGGACCCGCGGCAGTCTGAACGGGGCGATCATGCACACCGATCACGGAGCCCAGTACACCAGCGGGGCCTTCGCGGACGCCTGCCGCCGGGCCGGTGTCCTGCAGAGCATGAGCGCCGTCGGGTCCAGCGCGGACAACGCCGCCGCCGAATCGTTCAACGCCAGCTTCAAAAGGGAGACGTTGAAGGGCCGAAAGGGCTGGTCAAGCGAGCGCGAGGCACGACTCGACGCCTTCCACTGGCTGTCCCGCTACAACACCCGACGCCGTCACTCCCGGCTCGGCCAGCGAGCCCCGATCACCTACGAGATCACCGTCCACCCAACACCAACTACCCTGGCCCGAGCCGCATAGACGTGTTCAAACTCCGGGGTCAAGGCCC
>NZ_JBVJND010000105.1:0-1266 GCF_055583825.1 Streptomyces sp. NPDC104367
CGGCAGGGGCCGCAGGGCGACGATGTGCCCGTCGGTGTGCTGCCGTGTTGCTGCCTGGCGCCGGTGGCGGTCGTCGGCCAGGGCCTGGCGCATCCGCTTGGCCGTGGCGGCATGGGCGGGATCGGTGACCACTGCCTGCTTGGCCCAGGACCGTTCGTGGCGGGCGACGACCTGGCCGTCGCAGAACACCACGATCTCCTCGAGGGAGGCGGTGACGTCGACGAACCGGCCGATGACCTGCGGGTCAACCGAGTAGTCGCCGGTGTCAACGCGGACGTAGTAGTCACGCGCGAGACGGATCCGCGAGCTCAGGCCGGTCGGCGGCTCGAGGGGCGGCAGCGGTGTCATCGACAGGTAGTCCCGCTCCAGCAAGTCGGCCGGGCGGCCCTGGATCGAGCGGACCGTGCGGGAGTTCGCCTTGATGAGCCACTCCTGCAGCTGCTGATTGAAGTCCGCCGGGGAGGCGAACTGCCGGCCCGGCAGGAACGAGGTCTCCAGGTAGCCGTTGCTCCGCTCGACCATCCCCTTGTATTCGGGGTCGCGGGGCGGCGCCAGCTTGATCCTGGTGGCCAAAGTTCCGGCGAACGCCGCGGCCGGCGCGGTGAGTTTCCCGCTGCCGCCGATCGCCGCTTCCCGGTCCCAGACCAGCGTCTTTGGCACTCGGCCGATCCCGTGGATCAGTTGCCACATGCCCGAAAGGATGTCGCCGGCCTGCCGCGAGGGGATCAACACCGCGGACAAGTAGCGGGAGAATCCCAAGGTCATGACCAATACCGGCAGCACCCGCTTCTGCCCGGCTCCGACCTGGACCTTCGTCTCCGGGAACCACAGATCGCACTGGGCGACTTCGCCGGGCTCGTAGATGACCCGGTCGACCGGGTCGATCCCGACGTATTCCGGCCGGATCAGTGCCAGCCGCTTGCGCAGTGGTGCCGAGGAGTACGGCCAGCCGATCCTCTCGGCGATCACCGGCGCCGGCATCGTCGGCCACTCCTGCAGCAGAGCCCGCATCTGAGGCTCGAACCTGTCCGCGACATGACCCCGCGGGGCCCGCTCGAACACAGGCGGCCGGTCTGAGTTCAACGCCGCCCGCACCGTGTTCCGCGCCACCCCCAACCGCCGCGCGATCTCCTTGATGGGCACACCCTCCGCCCGGTGCAGACGGCGTATCTCGGCCCAGTCCTCCACTTTCAGCACCCTCCAGATCATCAAGGGGGGTTAATTCTGCGGGAGCACCTGGGGGTCATTCTTACGGGAGCAACGACA
>NZ_JBVJND010000106.1:0-1159 GCF_055583825.1 Streptomyces sp. NPDC104367
GCTGAGGTTGAAAGGGTGGGGTGACAGGGCTACGGGGGCTCCAGCCCGAGTTCGGTCTCGGCTATGAAGCCGTCGAGGATCTCGGGTCGGCGTTGGATGCCGCGTAGGCGGTTCTTCACCAGCGGGATGAGGTCGTCGATCGTGCGGGGTGCGAGGTTGGCCAGCGACTTCTTCAGGTGGGCCCAGACGCCTTCGACGGGGTTGAGATCGGGTGCGTAGGGCGGGAGCTTGACGATGGTCAGCCAGTCGCTGTTGCGTGTGCAGAACTCCCGCAGAGCCTTGGCGTGATGGGTGCTGGCGTTGTCCCACACCACGATGAGCGGGGCACCGCCGAGCTGCCGGTGTGCGGAGGTAAGCAGGTCCGCGAACTCGCGGGACCGGAAGCCCTTCTTCTCACCGGTACGGCCCCGATACGTCTGGGTCCGGTAGATCAGCCTGGTCTCGCGGCCCGGTCTCACACAGATCATCCCGGCCATCAGGACCCGGCCGGAACCCTTGCCCGTCACTCTGACCAGCGGCGTCCGCCCGCGTCTTGACCAGGTCCGGCCCTTGCCGGGTTTCAGATCCTGCCCGGCCTCGTCCTCGAACACTATCCACGCGCCCAGGAGCTGGGCCGTCCTCTTACCCGTGACCACTGCTCCGCCCGCCACGCGTCGACGGCCTGCTCGTCCCGCTCGACCGCCCGGTGTGCGGGGACCTGCGGTGACCAGCCCAGCCGGTGCAGCAGATACGACACCCCACGCGGCGTGTACCGGTGGCCGAACAGGCGGTGGATCAACTCCGCGACCCGCGCCAGCGTCCACCGCTGGTCCTCCAGCCAGCCGTGCGCCGCCGGCCCTGCCTCCAGCTCGGCCTGCAGCCGCTCTGCCTGGGCATCGTCCAGCCGGCACGGGAAGCCGCCGGGACCCTTGGACGCCAGGGCCGTGCTGCCGCCCTCGCGCCAGTCGGCGTGCCAGGCATACGCAGACTTCCGCGACACCCGTAACCTGCGGGCCACCTCCGGCGGCCGCACCCCCTGCCCGAACATCTCCGCGGCCTCGAAACGCACCGCTTCACGCTTCGCCCGCCCCGCAGCGGTCAGACCGCCGCCATCCGCGTACCTCATGACGAGGATGTAGCACCGCCAACGCCCGCTGTCACCCCACCCTTTCAACCTCAG